>JAWVYQ010000055.1:0-21315 GCA_033722615.1 Promineifilaceae bacterium (SeqCode) | reverse complement strand
TCGCTTGAAATCGGAACGGTTAACCATTTGTCCTCTCCTCTGGTGACGAAGGGACGAACAGGCAAGGGGCAAGCGCCCTTAGAGCGCGCTCGCACACTCACAGGCTCACCCCTCGTTTGGCTGTCAAACGCTATACGTCAAAAACGACCGTTGCTTCCAGGCCGGCTTCCGTTTCCTTTATCTGAAGGTCGTGATACGTAACGGCTTTAATGTGCTTATGCAACTCGGGAGCATGTCCGCCGCGCACAGTAGCGCGCAGCGTCTCCGTCGTCACCGTCTCAAACTCGAATTTACGAAAGACCAGGCCTTCCATCTCTGTCAGATACGCCAGTTCGCCCAACCACTCCACCAACAGGCTCTCGCGGTCAAACGCTTCGGCCGTCACCGTACGCTCCACGCTCAACGGCACAGCGTTCAGGTCGGTAACGAGAAGGCTGTTCATGCCCCACGCTGCGCTCAGCAAAAGGTGGCGCATATCCCGTCCTCGTACGCGAATGGCCCAATCGGCCGTGTGTTCTTCTACTGTAAAGTCGACGTCTGTTGGAGTGTCTGGACTGTCCGACGAAGTGCTCATCGAAACTTCGGTTTCCATATATTCATTGTAACATGGAATCGGCACAATTTCAGACGCTTCATTCTTTGCGATTCCCCCGACCTATACTATAGTACACGCAGCCACACTACACAGAGAAGGACGGAGGAACGACCACCTCCATAAAGGTCCGCACACCTTTACGACGAGGAGACGAGCCTTATGAGTAATCACGCTGCTGGCAAACAGCCCGGCAAGCCGGGCAAGAAAAAGATTGCCATTGAGATTCCCGACGATCTCCAGGTCAATTACGCCAACCTGGCCTTCATCACGCATACGCCGGCCGAAATCGTCCTCGACTTTGCCCAATATCTCCCGCGGATGCCCAAGGGCAAAGTCGTCTCACGGATGATCATGTCCCCCATGCACGCCAAAATGCTCCAGATGGCACTCGCCCAAAATATCGCCAACTATGAGCGGCAATTCGGCGAAATCAAAATCCCCCAGAAAACGTCCCTCGCCGACGAGCTATTCCGTTTCCGCCCCGGCCAAGATGACGACGACGGCGACGAGGAGTAAAGAACGTGGAACAATTAGAACCCATCGCCGACAACATACGCCAGACCTTTGAAGAAGTCAATACCGCTCGGGATCTCGCCTACCAGCGCTCGCGACAGCTCACCCGCGTCTGCGCCCGGTCCATCCGCGCCATTCACCGCGAAGAATGGGACCTGGCCCACGAACTGATGGGCGAAGCCCGTGCGGCCGCTGAGGAAATGGTCACCGGCGTCGACGAGTTCCCCGAACTCTACTACGCCGGCTACACCCAGGACGCGCTGAAGGAGTACGTCGAAGCGAACCTTACCTACGCTCTGGTGCGCGACCGGCCGTTGCCCACCCCCGAAGAGTTGAACGTCGAAGACAACACTTGGTTGAACGGCCTGGCCGAGGCGGCGACCGAGCTGCGCCGGCGAATTCTGGACATCATCCGCCGCGAGCACGCCGGCGAAGTTGAGCAGTTGCTGGACAAAATGGACGAAATCTACAGCGTCCTCGTCACCTTTGATTACAGCGACAGCATTACCGGCGGTCTCCGCCGCCGCACCGACATCTTACGCTCCGTTCTGGAGAGAACGCGCGGCGACGTAACGACGAGCCTCCGCCAGGCGGCGCTGGAAGAGGCGCTGGAAACGCTAGAACAGAAGCTGAGCCGCTGACTGCGAAAGCCCTTTACCGCCGATCGACCGTCAGCCCGGCAAGCAGCAAAGCGATCCCCAGCCCCGCCAACAGGCCCCCGGCCGCCCATCCCACAAGCCGCGACGCCACCCAGTGGATCTCCGCCGCCGCAAACTCCGGCCCGTGAGCGTGCAGCCCCGTCTTGAGCGCCATAAAGAGCAGAGTCAACACACCGCTGCCCGCGCCGGCTGCCAGCCCACACCCGGCCGCCAGCGCCAGCCACGCGCGCAGCGAAAGCCGGCGCCCCCCCACATACCGCTGCACACCGTGGCCCAATGCGACCAGCGTCAGCCCGACGGCCAACCCCACCACCCGCAACAAATGACCTTCCAGAGCGATCCAGGCAACGGCATAGATCGCGAGCAAAATGGTGGCCGCTTTCAGGCCGGGCAGGCGTGAAGGAATCCGCATAGAAAGCATTATAGTCGGCCCGTGACTTGACGTCATTTCCCGATTCTGGATAATGGCAAAGGGTGGGGGAAAGCTGTCGAACGCTTCTGACAACAATAGAATAGTGGAGGATAAATGGCTGACGACCCGATCAAACAAGCACTAAGGATGATGCCCTACGGATTCTACAGCATCACCTCCTGTACCGACGACGACGCCAACGCCATGGTCGCCAACTGGGTAACACAAACCTCTTTCGAACCGCGACTGGTAGCCGTTGGCCTGCAAAAAACCAGCTACACTCACGGCCTGATAGAAAAAGGCGGAAAATTCGCCATCAATATCGTACGCGAGGAAGACTCAGACCTGATCACGCCCCTGACCAAGGGCCGCGAGAAAAATCCCGACAAAATGAAGGAGATCACTTATTCACCGGCGCCCGAAACCGGCTGTCCCGTCCTCGAAGGGGCGGCCGCTTACCTGGAGTGCGAAGTCGTCGATCTGATCGACGTTGGCGGTGACCATGACGTCCTGGTCGGCAGAGTGGTCGGCGCCGACGTCATGAAACCGGGCGAACCGGCGGAAATGCTCTCGCTCCCCGACCTCGGCTGGAGTTACGCCGGCTAATGGCAAGCTATCGTCCTGCCACCTGGCGCCTTCTCAATACCGGCTGGCAGGATGGCCCCACCAACATGGCCATCGACGAGGCTCTCGCCGAAGCGGTAGCCGCCGGCGAGAGCCCTCCCACCCTTCGCTTTTATGGGTGGGATCCCGCCTGCCTCTCTCTGGGCTACGGCCAATCATGGACCGTGGCCGACTGGGAAGAGTGCGCCGGCCGAGGGTGGGACGTGGTGCGCCGGCCAACCGGCGGCCGGGCCATCCTCCACGTCGACGAGTTGACCTACAGCGTCTGCGCGCCGGAAAGTGAGCGGCGCGTGCGCGGCGGCGTTCTCGAAAGCTACCAGCGCCTCTCCGCCGCTCTGGCTCATGGGCTGAAATTGCTGGGGGTGGAACCGGAGCGCGCCCCGCGCGCCGGCGGACCAGGGGGTACAAAAGGCCCGGTCTGTTTCGACCTTCCCTCCAGTTACGAGATTACCGTCGGCGGGCGCAAACTGGTGGGCAGCGCCCAGGCGCGAAGAAAAGGCGTGGTTCTCCAGCACGGCACCCTACCCTTGTACGGTGACATCGGCCGCATTCTTCACGCCCTGTGCCTCGAGCCGCCGCAAGAACGGTCGCATATGGTGGCCCGGCTACACCAGACGGCCACTACCCTGGAAGCCAGTCGCGGCCGGCGAATAGAATTCGACGAAGCAGCCGCCGCCCTGAGACAGGGCTTCAGCGCCGCTCTGGCGTTGACGTTTGAGGAAAAGCCGCTGACCGCCGGCGAAAAGGCCCGCGCTCAGGAGATCCGCTCCGAAAAGTTCGGCGACGACGCCTGGACGAAGCGTGTCTAGTCCAGCTTGGCGGCGATCCGGGCTGCCAGATCCCGCAACTGCGTAAAGCTGACCGGTTTCAAAAGCACCAGGTCCGCGTCCTTCTCCACCGTCTTGGCCAGGTGCTGATCGGCCGTCACCAGAATGACGCGGGTGTCTGCCAGCCGCTCGTCGCTGCGAATCTCGCGCAAAATATCCATGCCAGAAATCTCAGGCAAGTGCAGGTCCAGGCTGACCACGGCCGGCGTCGTCGTCCTCAGGTACTTGAGCGCGTCAAATCCATCCTGGAAAAGCGTCGTCTCAAAGCCCGCTTCCGATAAAGATCGCACGAAGATGTCGGCTATGTCGGGATGATCCTCTATGACCAGCGCCTCGGGTTTCTCGCCTGCTTCTTGCGGCATATCTTCTCCTCTTCTCCAGAATCGATAGGGACGTAGCCGACATCGGCGTATCCCGCTGCTTCCTCGCATTCACAGATGCATTGACCATCTGCGTCATCGCGTCGATTCCCGTTCGTCCCGGCATTCGCCGTCGCCGGCAACCGCCTGTTACAAAAGCGGATTAGCCGGAGCGACAAACAGCAGCATGAATAGATAATGACACAAACTGCCCCCTAGAACAAATAGATGCCATATTTCATGATGGCCAAAGACGTTCGGCCAGGGATCGGGCCATTCCAGATAATAGATGACGAATCCGGCAGAATAGATGAGGCCCCCCAGCAGCAGCAAACCGAGGCCGGCCGGCGAGATGATGGGCAACAGGCGTAAGGCCAATGCCAGGGGCAAAGCTCCCCATCCCAAAATCATATAGACGGACACGTTAAAGAAACCGTGAATGCGCATGCTGGTCAACTTGTAGGCCATACCCACAAAAGCAATCCCCCAGACGGCAACCAGCACGGGCCAGCGCCAACGAGAGGGGAACAGATTATAGACGATGGGCGTATAGGTGCCGGCAATCAGGAAAAAGATGGCCATATGGTCCAGGCGATTAAGCCAGTTGTGAAGACGGGGCGGCACCTTCAGACCATGTAACAACGTGCTGGCCCCATACAGCGACACGAGACTGAAGCCGTAAACCATCAGGGAAATCAATCTGCCGGCGTCGTGACGGCTCATTGCCAGCAATAACGCCAGACCGGGCAAGGCAAAGAGTGCTCCCAGCAGATGGAGCAGAGCGCTGAGGGGCTCGTGAAGAAGCTGTTCCAGCGTGGCCAATACAACCTCCGGCGCCGTTCAAAGTTCAAACTCATATTCCATCTATCTCTATCAATTTTTAATGGGCATAGGAAAGTCGTGCTAGTTGACATATTACAACGGCATGCTACACTGGCAACGTCATGCGTGCACAACTGGGACTTGTCGGCCGGTGGATTGTGCGGCTATTGCGTTTCCCCCTGAAATTGCTCTTGATCGCGTTGCAAACAATCTGGCGCAAATGGGGAATAGCAGGGCTGTGGCTGCGCCATCGCCTGGTAGCGGTCGCGCGTCCCATCCTCGCTCCTCCCTGGCGTTTCCTGGGACGGATGGGGCTGGCCTGGCGCAATCTTCTCACGTGGGCGCTCTGGCGTCCCTTCCGCTTCATGGCCGCCCCCTGGTATCTACTCTACCGGCAATTCCTTCATCGGCCGCTGATGCGCGCGTTGGGGCGCCTGCTACGCACCCTGTTCTGGCCCGTCCGGCAGCTGGCCCGCCTGATGGGGAAACTGGTCGTTTGGCAGGTGCGCGCTCGCCAGCAGGCCGGCCGCGCTGGCCTGCGTCGAATCCGGCGCCGAGTGCGATCTTCGTGGATGGTGATGCGGGCTCGGCTGTCTCTCGCCGTGCGCCGCCCTCCTCCACCGAAAAAGGCAATCCACGTTCCGGCCGCTTCTATGTCCGCCAGGCTCTCTGTCCAGCGGCGCGTCACACGCCTGGCGACGACGGCCATCGCCGTGGGCCTAATTGTAGTTGCCAGCTTCTTCACAGCGCAACAGGCCCCGCGCATGGGCGGAGCGAGAGCCGTTTCAGAAAATAATTACCAGCTCTCGTCCAGTAAATTTGCAGAGAGCACGCCGACCCGTGTGCCACCCACTAGCACGCCGACGCCCGTCGCCTCTCCGACGCCATGGCCCACTCCCGACCCGCTAAATAGTGGCGGTAGTGTGGCCTTTACCCTGCGCCAGAACGGCAACAGCGACCTCTACGTCCTCTCCATCGGCCAGTCACAACCGGTGCGTCTCACCAACCACCCGGCCGGCGACCGCGATCCTGCGTGGTCACCCGACGGCCGGCAACTGGCCTTCGCCTCCCGGCGCGACGGGAATTGGGAGATTTACGTCCTCAACCTGCCCGACGGCCGCCTCCGCCGCCTGACGCGCGATACCGCCTTCGACGGCGGCCCGAGCTGGTCCCCCGACGGTCGATGGCTCGTATTTGAATCATACCGCGCCAACAATCTGGACCTCTACCTGATTAGCGCCGACGGCGAACAGGGTCCCATCCGTCTCACCCAGCACGAAGCGCCCGATTTTTCACCGGCGTGGTCACCGGACGGCCGGCACGTGGCCTTCACCAGCTGGCGTAGCGGGAACAAGGACATCTTCATCATGTCGCTGGACACCGCGGCGGACGACGCCGTGTACAACGTAACCGGCACGCCCGACCTTCTTGAGGACAATCCGGCCTTCAGCCCGGATGGAGATAAACTGGCCTTCTCCGAAGACAGCACCGGGTTCGAACTCGTCTACGCCTTGCCCCTCGACGAGTACACGCCGGCCGGCGAGTGGATCAGCCACGGGCAAGGGCGCCATCCATCCTGGTCGCCGGACGGCAAGGCGCTGGCTTACATTCACGGCGCAGGCCAGAATCACCTGATCGCCAGCAGCCTGGACGCCTGGAGCGTGGCGCCGCAAGCCTTTACCACCAACGAATGGCTGGACGATCCGAACTGGTCGGCGCGCACCCTGTCGAGAGAGTTACCCGACCACCTGCAGGCGCTCAACGAAGCGCCCCAGGCCCCTCTCTTTGTGGAGAGCGTGGACGACCCCCAGGCAGAAGGCGCACCTTATCTCCTCAGGGAATTGCCCGTCAACGCGCCCGCCCCCTACCTCAACGACCACGTTGACCAATCATTTCTGGCGCTGCGCCAGCGCGTCGTCGAGGAAGCCGGCTGGGATTTTCTAGGCCAATTAGACCAGATGTACGAACGCATCGACGCCAAACCCCCACCGGGCCAGAGCGCCCGTAACTGGAACAAGGCCGGACGCGCCTTCGACTACTTCGCCAACTACGCGTTGGCCCTCGACCCTCGCGTAGAAATCGTGCGCGAGGACCGCGATTCAGCCACCTACTGGCGCACCTACCTCCGCGCCGAGGCCCAGGATGGCAGCCAGGGTGAACCGTTGCGCGATTTGCCGTGGGATTTCCGCGCTCGATATGGGGCCGAACCACAATACTACGATCAGGGCGGCAAGTGGAAAGAGGAAATCCCCGACGGCTATTACGTCGACTTCACTGCCCTGGCCGCCGACTACGGCTGGACGCGCGTCCCCACGGCCGATAACTGGCGCACGTTCTTTCCCGGCATTCTCTTCTGGCGCTATGAAAACCGGCAGGGGCTCAATTGGGAGCAGGCCATGCTGGAGATATACACAGCCGAGGAGATCTTAAGCGTCTTCCGCTGATGCCCAGCCTCCGCGCCCGACGTCCCCTCCCCCTCCTCCTCATCCTGTCCTTCGTGGGCGGGTGTGCCCTGGCGCTGGCCGCGTGTACGGCGCCGGCCGCCACGCCCACGCCGACGCTATTGCCGGCGGCCGATACCCCCGTAGTCGCCATCCTGGGCGAAGAAACGCCGACCATCGCCACGGTTGCTCCCACCACCCGGCAACCGGCAACGGGTACACCGGCCGCTATTCAGCCCGAGACCACCGCCTGGCCCACCGTAGCGCCTGAGGGAGAAGGACTCCGGCCCGGTCAGGCGCGTTTTTCCCGTCTGCCGGACACCGAATTAGAAGCTGCCGTCGCCTGGCGGCCGCCGCCCATGCCCGTTCCCCTCTCCATCCACCCCGACGATCATTATTGGCTCATCCGCCCCATTCCGTCGGACAAACGCAATTACGACCTGGAGTGGTTCCCCTACGGCAACGACGTCCTCCTCCCCGAACTATACCCCTACCGCGTCCACCGGGGCCTTGACTTCCCCAACCCGACAGGAACGCCCATTCTCGCCGCCAGCAGCGGAACCGTCGTCCACGCCGGGCCGCTGCGCAGCCGGCTGGACGGCGTGAATTATTACGGCAACACGGTAATCATCCACCACGACTGGCAGTGGCGGGGGCAGGACGTCTATACGCTGTACGCCCACACGCTGGAACTGTTCGTCGACGTAGGTGATTACGTCGAACAGGGACAGCTTATTGCCGGCGTCGGCCGCTCGGGCATTGTCAGCGGCCCGCACCTGCACCTGGAGGTGCGCATCGGCGAAAATAATTACGACGATACGCGCAATCCCATGCTGTGGATCGCGCCTTACGAAGGGTGGGGAACGCTCGCCGGCCGCCTAGTCGACATCCAGGGAGATTACATTTACGCCGGCTGGGTCTCCGTCCGCCCGTTGAACGTTGAGTCTCCCATCCGCTCCCAATATACGTACCGCATCAGGGAAGTCAATCCGGACGACATCTGGCAGGAGAATTTCGTCTTCGGCGATCTGCCGGCCGGGCGCTATGAAGTCACCGTCATAGCCGCCGGGAACAGGTACCGTAACACCGTCGAAGTGTTACCCGGCCGCACCAACTTCGTCATCATCCAGACAGATTTTGTCTATACGCCGCCGACGCCCACCCCCACAGGAACGCCCAGCGAGGAGTCTACACCCGGCGGTACCCTCCCCGCCGACGACTCATGACGAAAAAACTCCACCCGCTCAAACAATTTGGGTGGAAGAGAACCGCCGTAGACGTTTCTGTCAGCCCAGAATGACCGTCGCTTCCCACCGCCACAATCTACTGCCGGGCTCTCCACATCTATTGGGGCCGGCTGTCTCCGCTATCCGCATTAAATGTAAGCTTCTCCGTAATCTTTCTAGATCATAATACGGTTGTGAGCTCTTCTTGCCTGTTCGGACGTGCAAGAGACCATCATTTCACGCGGTTCGGGAGAGGTTGGGGGACACAAACAAAGCTTACTCTGGATCCGAGGCACAACGAATTCGAATCACTCTTACGGAATGAGCAACATGGCACCCAAGAATAAGCGAGCACGAGATAGCGCTCCCGACACGTGGTCAATCCTTTCACGAACGAAAACAACGCTATTGTTAATTGTCGAAGTTATAGCCGTACTTGGTCTATTGGCCAGCGCCGTTCAAATGTGGAACGTGCGTCAGGAACTGCAGCAAGATCTATTAGCTGCAAAAGAGGCCGAAGCGGCTCTCGGTGCCCGTGAGCAGCCATCGGAACCGCTAGTGTGGAATGAGGACGCTCCGGACGCTCCTGCAGAGCCGTTTGTACCACCGTCGGAAGACGCGAAAACCATCGAAGACGACGGGCGCAGCAGTTTGCTGCTATCACCGTCATTACGCAGCCTTAAGGAGAGTAGGAAATCTCTGGTAAACGTTTCAACAGGCGGCAACTACTGTTTCTTTTGTGCGGTGCTATTTGCACGCTGATTTTATTAAGACTTATCAAATCCGTGTTCGGGGCGCGCCGTGCGGCAGACGCGGGGGAGCGGCAGCAGCCACAAGCGTCTCCGCAGCCGAGGGAAGGGTCACAACAGCGGTCCTTGCCCAACCGGCGCAAGGTGAGTCCCAAACCACGACGACCGGCAGAGGGAGAGCCGACGAAGGCTAACCCGGCAAAGCGTGTACAGTCACCGACGATGCGGCCGCGGCGCTCGCGCCACCTTAGCGCGGAGAAGCTCTTGCTGGCCGTCGAATTCGGTGCAGTGGTCCTATTTTTCAGTACGGGCGCTATGCTATGGCAAACGCAGCGCGAACTGAATAGTTCCTACCGCAACCTGCAAAGAAACGCGCCGCAGGCTATGCCCACCATTGTTGCAGCCGCCAACCCGGCCACGTTTGCTGAATCACTGGCGCAAGTCAGCCAGGCTTCCGTCCTGAAGCCTCCATTGCCCACTCCCTTCCCCACAGTCACACCGCAGCCAGTCGCCCAAGCAGAGTGGGACCAGCAGATGGTACAGGCACCGACTCCCGCCGGCCAGCAGAGCCAGAACGACGCCCGGAACACGGCGACTACCGTCCAGAAACGGTCTCCTGTCACGGAAGCAGAACAGTCCCGGCTTAAGATTCCGGCTATCGGCATCGACAATTTCATCTTTCGGTACGATGGGCCGCAAAGCCTCAAACTTGGCGTGGTGCAGGTTGGTCAGGCCGTAGCACCGGGAGAAGCGGGCAACCTCGTCCTGGCAGCGCACAACGACATTTACGGCGAGATATTCCGGGATCTGGATGAGTTGAAGATGGGAGACGAACTCTTCCTGTTGGGGGACGATCGCAGCTACACCTATCGCGTGCGCGACACCCTCGTCGTAGAACCGGATGACATCTGGGTGATGCAGCCCACGTCCACGCCGACTGTGACGCTCGTCTCCTGCTACCCGTATCTGATGGACACGCACCGCATCGTTGTGTTTGCCGATCTGGTTCAGTAAGCGACGCACGGCGGCCATAGGACTGTCTTCGTCCGCTCCTATGACGCCAGAGTAATATTGACGAGTATCAAGTGTAAAAGTGCATTAAGAACAGTGACTATCACCAAGAAGTGACATTTGGTTACGAGGATGAGATATGGCGCGTATTCTAGCAATTGACGACGACGAAAACGCCTGTAAGCTTCTGGAGTTGGCACTGCGCAAGCAGGGCTACGAGGTTCGTACGGCGCTGAGCGGCATCGAAGGGCTCAGGGCAATACAGGAGTTTGATCCGGATGCAATGATCATTGACAAGATGATGCCGGGTATGGACGGCTACGAGGTGGTCCGGCGCATCCGGCGCGACCCAAAGTACATGCGCATTCCAATTCTGATTTTGACGGCAGAAGCGGACCTGGAAGGCAAGATAACGGCCTTCGACGCCGGAGCCGACGATTATCTTAACAAACCGTTTGCCCCAGAAGAACTGACGGCGCGCATCGCGGCCCTAATTCGCCGCTCACAAGCCTCCAACGGCAGTGGGCCGGTTTATGATATTGAGAAGGAGCCGCACATCATTGCCGTTCACTCCTTGCGCGGGGGAATCGGCGCGACGACGCTGGCCGTGAATTTGGCCATAGCCTTGCGCAATCTGTGGGCCACGCCCACGCTGCTCGTGGATCTAGCCTTGCTATCCGGCCACGTCAACCTGTTTTTGGACAGGCGCGTCAGGCACAATTGGGCCTCGCTACAAGGCTATGCGCTAGAGGATATTGACGAACAGTTGTTGGACAGCCTGGTTAATGAGTATGAGAACGGCCTACACTTTGTTGCAGCACCCGGCAGCCCTGGCGAGGCTGAGCGGGTGTCCCTGGAGGCCGTGGCCCACGCTCTGACGATACTGAAGCCATTGTATGACTATATTATCGTCGATTTGCCGCACGACTTTGGCGAGTTTACGCTGGAGATACTGGATCAGGCCGACGTCATCCTTTCGCTGGCGGCCCCGGAACTGGCAGCTCTGCGTGCCGCAGCGAGGACGATCGACACCTACAATAAGCTGGGATACGATCTGGAAAACGTTCAACTTGTATTGAACCGGCCATTTGAAGAAACGGGTGTGGATCCCATGGACATTTTCCGCGCATTGAAGGTTTCCATCGCCCAGGAGCTTCCCTATGCCGGCACGCGCTGCGTGCAGGCCATCAACAATGGGAAACCGTTGGTAAGCGCGCGCCCTGAACACGAGTTTTCACAGGCCATTGAGAATTTTGCTTTTGGCATCAGCAAGGCGTCTCACCGGGAGTTCCCGCCCATCTCGCCGTCTCCGACCTGGCGCCGTGTGCAAGAAAGCCGCGATTCGAACAAACTACTGCGGCGAGTTGGACGAATCTTCCGGTAGTGGCGATTTCCATCGTTGCGCCGGCGCCGTTGAAGCTCGTCGCTCAGGCGCGGGCCTCTGCCAGGAGAAATGCGGCCCGCACTCCTTCCGGCTCGACCTACAGACGAGAGGATGCCTATAGGTTAACTACGTCATCCTGATCTGCACCCAGGGCCGCCGGCCCGTCTCCGTAAAGAGGAAATGGCTGAGAGACTGCTCGGCCGGATGAGCCCGGCCGGGATGCTTGTTAACCATCCGGGTGACGACGTCAATGGCACCCTCCAGCAGACTCTCCTCGCCCTTGGCGCTCACGAATCCGCGTGTGATAATCTGCGGGATGCCGTCTACCTTCCCCTGGCTGTCCGTCGGCACAAAGACGAAGAAAAAGCCGTTCTGAGCCAGCTTCTCCCGCTCGCGCATCACCTGCCAGTCAATTTCGCCGACGCTGGCACCGTCGACAAAGACGTAGCCGCCGGGGATGCGCGGCCCAATTTCTAACCCGCCCTCCTTCAACTCAATCGGCGTGCCATTCTCCACGACGGCAATATTCTCGGCCGGAACCCCCACTTGCTGCGCCAGTTTGGCGTGCTGCTTGAGATGACGCAGTTCGCCGTGAATGGGGATGAGAAACTTGGGACGGACGAGGTTGATCAGCAGTTTCATCTCCTCCTGGCTGGCGTGACCGGAAACGTGCACGTCCTCGATCTGCTCGTAATATACGTCCGCGCCGCGCTGGAAGAGCATGTTAATCACCCGGTAGACCGGTTCTTCATTACCCGGAATCGTGTGCGAAGAGAAGACGACGGTGTCCCCCTCTTCGATGTCAAATTGCCGGTTGCGGCCGCGGGCCAGGCGCCCCAGCACGGCAAATTGCTCTCCCTGCGTCCCAGTGGCCACGATGACGATCTCTTCCGGCGGCAATTTCATGGCGTCTTTAATGTCTAGAAGAACGTGATCGGGGATTTTCAAGTAGCCCAGTTCGCGGGCGATCTTCGTGTTTTCGCGCATCGAACGGCCGGTAATCGCGATCTTGCGACCGTGCTTGATCGCCGTATCCACCACCAGTTGCACGCGAGAAATCAGCGTAGAAAAGGTAGCAACGATGATCCGGCCGGGCGCTTCGTCGAAGATCCGGCCGTAAACGGGCGGCAAGATCGCCTCCGAGCGCGTCCAACCCGGTTTGTCCGCGTTCGTACTCTCCGCTAGCAGGCACAGAACGCCGCGGCCGGACAGTTCGGCCAGCTTGGCGAAGTCCGGCGGTCTTCCGAACACCGGCGTCTGGTCGAAATTGTAATCGCTCATGTGCACGATCAGGCCGGCCGGCGTCGTAATGCCAAATCCGAGGGCATCAGGAATACTGTGATTCGCCCGAAACGGTTCGATGAGAAACGAGCCGATCTTCCAGGTATCCCCCGGCTTAAAGATGATCAAATCGACCTCCCGGCCCTTTAATTTCTCGTTCAGATCTTTACGGATCATGCGCGCGGCCAGTGGCGACGTATAGATCGGAACGTCAATCTCCTTCATCAAGTGGGACAGCGCCCCAATGTGATCCCAATGGCCGTGAGTAATCAGCACCGCCAAAACGCGATCCTTTTTATCCAGCAAATAATCGTAATCGGGAATGATCGTATCCACGCCCAACATGTCGCTCTCCGGAAACATGACGCCGGCGTCGATGATGATAATCTCCTCCCCATACTCTAACACCGTCATATTCTTGCCGATCTCGCCGAGACCGCCGAGAGGCACAATACGCAATCTAGAATTCATTTTTCCTCCGCATAGCCAATAGCAAGACGCGCAACCCCAGATAGAGGCTGCGCGCGCATTTTTCCTTATAGGTCACCGTTCTGTGCCTGAGGGGCATTCACTTGGGTAGGTAAATCGTGGGCTTCTTCACAACGGCCGCAACCGCCCACGACGATCACCGGCAGCTCCGGAAAAGGGGAAAACCCTCTCTCAATAGACGCTCGATTGTAAGACACAGGATCATCGTCGTCAAAAGTGGAGAAACACCCAAATCAAGACGATCAACAGCGTCTGAACCAGCGACAGAAAAGCCGTAAAAAGCCAGAGACCGCCCGACGTCTCCGGCGCCCGCCGGGACTCCGCATCCGAAACTGGCACCACCTTCGGGGACCGTTCTTCCGCAGCGGGAGGCGGCGGTTGAAAGTGAAGCACGCCCACCGAAACGTTGTCCTCGCCCCCGCGCTCATTCGCCAGGTTTACGAGAGTCTCCGTCGCCTCTGCCGGACCCTCCTGGCCGAGGACGAGACCGATCTCCTCGTCGCTGACGTGGCGCGTCAGCCCATCGGAACACACCAGCAACCGGTCGTCAGGCTGCAACGCCAGATCATAAAGGTCAATCTGCGGCTCCCGCTCCGATCCGAGACTATAGAGGATGACATTTTTCCGGGGGTGCTTGGCCGCTTCCTCGGCCGTAATTGCTCCCTCGTCCAACAACTTGGCCACCAGGCTCTGATCCTTCGTGACCTGCCGCAGGTCACCCTCTCGCCATAGATAGGCGCGACTGTCGCCCACGTTGGCCACGTGCGCCTGGTTGTCGTGTATCACCGTGGCCACCATCGTGGTCGCCATGCGGCTGTTCTTATCCTTCCTGGCGCTCAGCTCCCGCAGTTCAGTATTGGCCGTCTGCATGGCGCCATAGAGACGGTCGCTCCAATCGGCCGTCTCCTGACCATCCAGATAATGGTGCAGCGTGCGCTCCGTGGCATACTGGCTTGCCACCTCGCCGGCGTCCATGCCACCAGCGCCATCGGCCAAAATATACAACCAGCCGTCCTGCGCCTCTTCCACCGCGTCGGCCGGTTCCTTCCAGGCAACAAAGTCCTGGTTATTATTGCGCACACGTCCCTGGTCCGTACGAAAGTGGGCGCGTACGCGTACCGAACGTGCCATAAAAAAGATATTAGCCATAAATGGGCCGGGCCGCAAGCACCCGGCCCACGGCGTATGGTAATCGTAGGCGAACGCCCACCCCTGACCGGCGTTTTCGCGAAATCCCTGACCCTGCGGGGGCTCGCGAGTCGCCTCTCGCCCTCTGGAAACGCTCGCCTGGCCTCCCAGAGGATGGTTCATGAACTGACGGAAGGCACCACTACCGGCCGGGCGCGACAGCAAAGTCGGCTATCTGAAAATACTCCTCCGTGCGCCGGAAAGAGAGCCGGGCCGCCTCCTCGGCCGTAATGTCGCCATAGAAAGCGCGCTCAATCTCCCGGTCGGCCGTTCCCTCTATCTCCTCCCAGGTGCTGATCACGGGCACCCGCCGGGCAATACGCGCATTGTCGACGAAAACGTAACTCCGCGCCGGGCGCAACCCGTCGTCGAGAAAGGCGTCCGACTCCGCCACCGCCTTCAGAGAAGGCACCGTCCGTCCCGAGCCAACGATAACCGACTGCCCCTCAAACGAGTTGGCAAATTCAATAAACGTCCAGGCGGCGTCCTTGTCCACGGCCGTACTCGAAAGACAGTAGGCGTCGCTGTGCAAAATACCCGCCTCCAGCTTCTGCCGCGGCAAAGGCGCCACGTCCCACGTAAATGTCTCGATCTGCCGGTACGTCGGCGTGCCGCGGCGGCTGTTGAGATACATCGCGGTCTCACCCGCGATGAAACGGCTCTCGCTGTCCTGCGCCGCCTCCTCCACCCGGCTCGGAACCACACCGTGCACCTGACGCAAATCTATGAACCATTGCAGCGCCTCCAGCGAAGGCGGCCGCGTCAACGTCAGGCGCATGGGCCGGTCAACGTCGTCCACCAGCGGTGCGTCATTTTGCCAGACAAACGGCGCTAACCGGAAGAGGGAAGGTTCTACTCCCACCCCATATTGGTCAACCTCCCCATCGCCGTCGGTATCCCGCGTCAGCGCCTGGGCCGTCTCCAGGAAGGACGCCCACGTCCAATCGTCGGCCGGGACGGGAACGCCCGCCTCCTCGAACAGATCCTCATTAAAATAGACGACGAGGCTGGAAATATTCTGCGGAATACACATCACCTCACCCCGCCAGACGAAGGCGTCGATGGCCACGGCGTAGAAATCGTCACGATCGATCAGCGCGCTCGCCTCCAGACGCGGCCCCAGCGGCTCCAGCATCCCGGCTGCGGCAAAGCCCGCATAGCGCCGGTAGTTCATCAGCGTCACGTCGGGAGGAGAACCGGCCGCAAACTCCGTGGCCAATCGCGTACGGTACTCGCGGGGCGATGGAATGTGACTCAATTCCACCTCAATGGTCGGGTGCGACGACCGGAACGCGTCGACCAGTTCCACGTACGCCTGGTACTCGGCCGGATCGCCAAAAACCATGAAGGAGATGCTCCTCTCCCCCTGGCCACCGCCACAAGCCACAGCGGCGAGGGAGAAGATGAGGGCGATGACTATGAGCGACTTTCGTGCGAAGGAGGTCATAAGACAAAGTGATCGGTTAGCCTTCGGCCCGGCCGGCAAAATAGGGCTGGACGAGCACGAAAAGGAGAACGGGAAAAAGCGTGGCCCAGGCAGCGGCCGCCATGAGCAAAGCCCAATCGGCGCGCGTTAGTTGCTCCAACAACTGTAAGGCCACAGGCAACGTATAATGGCTCTGATCGTTAAGATAGAGCAGAGGGCTGGTAAAGTCACCCCAGTAGAAAATGAAGGCAAGGATTCCGACGCCCACGACGCTCGGCCGGGCCATGGGCAGAGCGATCCGGGCCCACAGTTGCAGCACGCCGGCGCCGTCAAGCCGGGCCGTATCATAGATGGCGCCGGGGATGCGGCGAAAGGCCCGGTAAAAGATGAGGACGTAAAAGGGGCTGGTTCCCATCCAGGCCGGCGCCACCAGCGCCCACACCGAATCGTACCATCCCAGAGCCCGAAAAATGAGAAAACGCGTGGACCACAGGGCAATCCCCGGCACCATCAGCACGGCCAGCGAAATCACCACCCAGCGCCGCTGCGCCGGCCGGGGCAGGCGCGCCATGCCCAGGCCGGCCCATGAAGCCGTCACCACCGTCAGGGGCACGCCCAGGGCCACCACCTTCAACGAGTTCAGTGTAAAGCGCCCGAGAGGAACCACTTCCCATATCCGGCCGAAATTCTCCAGCGTCGGGCGCTCGGGCAACAGGCGCAACGAGGTCGGCAGCGGCGTGCCCGGCGGAGTGAGGGCGGTCGCCACCATCCAGAACAAGGGCAGCAAAAAGAGTAAGGCCACCACAGAACGGAGCAACACGCCGGCCGCGCGCTCAGAGGACAAACGTCTCATCAGTCGTTCCAATGTTCCATTGCCGGGCGATGACGTACAGAAAGACGACGATCAGGCCTGTGAGAGCATACATCACCCACAGCGCCGCACTGGCCGTACCAAACGAGAGCAGGTCAAAGGCCTGTTCGTAGATAAATACGGGCAGCGTATAGGTGGCATAGTAAGGGCCGCCCTCCGTCATCAATAGGGTAGCCACAAAAGATTCCTGGAACGTCAGGATGGCGTCGCGAAACGCGAGCAAGAGCAGAATGGGGGCGACCAGCGGCAACGTGACGTACCAGAACGCGCCCCAGGAGCCGGCCCCGTCAATACGCGCGGCGTCCCCTATCTCCGGCGGCAGATCCTGTAAAGCCGCCAGACTCACCAGAAAGCCCTCGCCGATCTGCCACAGGGACATGAGGGCCAGCGCTGGCCGGGCCCAACGCGGGTCCGCCAGCCAACCCGGTGGGGCAACGCCCACAGCCTGCAACAACAGGTTCAACGGCCCGTAAAGGGGGTTGAAAATCCAGAGCCAGGCCAGAGCGTAAGCGGCGCCGGGAATGACACTGGGCAAAAAGACAGAGGCGCGAAACCAGGGCAACAGGCGCCCGCCGCGTTGTAAGAGCCGGGCCACTAGAAACGCGCCGAAGACGCGCAGCGGCACGGGCAGGAGAATCAGAGCCAGCGAATTCTGCACGCTCAGGGTGAAGAGATCGTCCGTATAGGCCAGCACAAAGTTGAGCGTTCCCACCCACCGGGGCGCCGAGAGCCCATCATACTGGAAGAAGGCCAGAGCAAAGGAGATGGCGGCCGGGATGAGAACCAGCGCCACGATGCCCAAAGCATAAGGCAATAGCAACAACCGGAGCCGGGCGTCGTACCTAAGCTGGAAGGGGCCTTGGCGGTCAGACATCGGGCAGCAAGTTTACGGCCGGACGGCCGCCGTGTCAACGTAAAGAGGGCGGCGAGAAACCGGATTGGGGAACAAACAAAGCGCGCCCGACGTCATAAGAGTAGAAGCGGCGTCGTATAAGCCCACACTTTCCGTTAGAATAGGGGCACGCCGTTCGCAAGCGTGAAGGAGCGTAAAATGAGTAGCAACCGAGTGATCTCGCTGATCGCCATCCTCATCCTGTTATTGGCAGCGTGCGCCGCCGGCGGGGAAGAGCCGGCCGCCCCCGAGACGGAACAAACCAGCACGCCCGAATCGGGACTGGCGACCGTCCCCCCCACAGAGGAGGGTAATCGCGTGCAAGAAGAAGAGGAAATGACGATGGACGATGAACAGGCAACTGCGAGCCCGGGCGAAAACGACGCCTCCTCAGAAGACGTCATCGTCCCTGCCGAAGTCGATCTTAGCGAGGTGACGCCGGAAGCGGCCGTGGAAGGGGCCGGCGACGGTGAAGCAGTCGAGATGCCCGCCCCCGGCCGGCCGAAACCCCAGATCGCCATGATCAATCAAGCAGCGCAAGACCTGGCGGAGCGGCTCGGAATTGAAGCGGACGACGTGAGTGTCGGCGCAGTCGAAGAGGTCCAGTGGTCGGACAGTTCCCTCGGATGTCCGGCGGCCGATGGCGTCTATATGCAAGTGATTACCCCCGGCTTCCGCATCACGCTACAGGTCGAAGGTGAGACCTACGACTACCACACAGACAGGAGTGACACCGTCATCCTCTGCGGCCCGGATGGGCGGCCGGTCCCCTGAAGCAGGCTCTCAATTTCCGCCGCCCGCACCATCGCGATTAGCGACTACCCCTACTCTTCATAACCAAAGCGCCAGGGAGTGCCGTCCATAGGCAGTTCGTCGAGCCGGGCCTCGCGCAGCGCTTCAAAGCGCGGGCGCATCTCGTCCAGGCTATCTCCCCCCAACTTCTCCACGAGCGCGTCGGCGAGAACGATCGCCACCATCGCCTCGCCCACCACGGCGGCCCGCGGGACGGCGCAAAAATCAGAACGCTCGTACACTGTATGCGTCTCCTCGCCGGTTTCCAGGTCCACCGAACGGCGCGGATTGAGCACGGTAGAAATCGGCTTCATCGCCGCGCGCACCACCACCGGCTGCCCGGTCGTAATGCCCCCTTCAAAACCACCGGCATTATTCGTCTCCCGGTAAAGCGTCTCCCCATCTTCCGCCAGGAAAATCTCGTCGTGAACGTCCGATCCCGGCCGTGAGGCGTTGGCAAACCCGTGTCCGATCTCCACCCCTTTGATCGCCTGGATAGAACCGACGGCGAAGACCAGACGCGCGTTCAGGCGTCGATCCCAATGCACGTGGCTGCCCAGGCCCGGCGGCGCGCCCAGAGCAACTACCTCGAAGACGCCGCCCAGCGTGTCTTTGGCCTGCATCGTATCCCAGATAAGCTGCCGCATCGCCTCCACCGCCTCCGGAATGGGACAGCGAACGTCGTTCGCCTCCGCCGCCTCAAAACGGTCAGGGTACGACAACTCCTCGGGAATGTTGGCCGTCACCTCGCCGATACTGACCACGTAGCTGCCGATGGTAATGCCAAACGTCGCCAGCAACTGCTTGCAGATGGCGCCTACGGCAACGCGCGCCGCCGTCTCCCGGGCCGAAGCGCGCTCCAACGACAACCGTAATTCGCGATACCCGTACTTTAGCGCCCCGGTCAGATCCGCGTGCCCCGGCCGCGGCACGGTCAACGGTTCAATCTCCCGGTCGCGCCACTTGGCGTAATCCAGATTCGGAAGGCGGATGGCAATCGGGCCGCCCGTCGTCTTCCCATCCATCACGCCCGCTGTGAGCTGTACGGCGTCCTTTTCGATCTTCATCCGGCCGCCTGAACCATACCCCTTCTGGCGGCGCGCCATCTGTTGGTTGAGGGCCTCCAGATCCACCGGCAACCCGGCCGGTACTCCTTCGACGATGGCTGTCAACTCCGGCCCGTGCGACTCTCCTGCCGTTAAAAAACGTATCATCCTTGCCTCACTCCGTCCGCCATCCCATCGAGCGGACCGTCTCTACGTCTTCGCCCATTATCTGTACGCGGTAATGGTCGCTGGTGGGACAACCGCATGCCTCACAGACCATGAGCGAGACCGTCTCCGAAGCCAGCACGTTTACGTCCGCTTCCTCCAACGCCGAGACCGCTTCCTCAAGGGAGGCATACTCGAAAGTGCTTTCCTCGGCGCACTGTTCGCCCAGTGGGCGAAGGACCCATACCGGTTCCCCTGGAGGATAAGCCGACGGCGGGGCCGATTCTTCGGGAGCAGCCGGATAGCCAGATTCCGGCGCTGAGGCCGTCGGCTGTGCAGGATAATCGTCAGGCGTCGCCGTCGCCTCAGGGGCGGCTGGGTCCGCGGAGGGTGTTTCCGTGCTCTCAGATGCAGTCGGGGCCGGCGGGGGCGTCTCCGTCTCTTCAGGCACCGGAGGGCTACCCTGGCAGGCGCCCAGTGCCAGCGCCAACAGCACTGTCAGGAGAAAGAAAAGTCGTTTCATCTTTGATACTCCTCTCACTTTCACTACCGGTAAAGGCCGGATAAGGGCCAAGCGGCGCAGAGGCAGCCTTTGCCACGACGAAACGCTGCTCCTGCCAACCGGGGCCTGATTATTGCCGCCGGCCGGCAAAGGCGCACAGTACCAGCCTATCAATTAATATCTGGCTAAACATTTTACCGCTCACAATTTGAACGTGGTAGAATGCACCAATCAAGGTATTATGATACCCACACGCTGCCGGCTAACCACAAAATGACAGAAACAGGCTAACGAAAACGATGCGACAAAGGCTACAACCCACTCTGTTTCTGATCATCGCGCTCATCACAGCGGCATTGGCCTGCGCCATTCCGGGGACAGGCGGCACGCCAACGCCGCCGCCATCGCCTACGCCGGTCGGCGATACCATCTTCTTTACAGCTCCTTACGCCATTACGCTGGAGCCGGGCACGACCATTCCCGGCACAGAAATCACCTTCGTGCAACAGATGGACGCACTTTACGAATTGCGGGTAGAAGGACTACGAGCCGTCCGACAGGATGGCGACGCCCTGACGTGGCGGGGCATCGTGGCGCCCGGCGTCTTCGGCACTTACCGTCTCCGCCTGCGCAGCCCTCTCGTAGGCCAACTGCGCGCCGAGGGCGACGTTGACCTCGCCGTCCTCAACCCGGCACCGGTGGAGCTGCCTCCGACGGACACCCCTCCGGCCGGTTCCGTCCACTACAACAGCATTCCCGTCCAATATTTCGTACCCGAAGGACACCGCATCCCGGGCAGTACGCTCGTCTACGACGGCCAGGAAGACGGCATCGCCAGGCTCTCAGGAACGGCCGGTTATCCCTACTTCGCCCTGGACGCTTCCATTCTGTGGCTGGGCAAACTGCGGGAGAACGTTTACATCCGCTACAATACGCGCGTGTCGAGCCTCAACGAGAATGGGCTGGGCCTGACTGGAACGGCCGAACTATGGGTGACAGAATAAGATGAGCCACGCGCCCTTCTCCTACCCGACGAGCCCG
>JAWVYQ010000054.1:0-21369 GCA_033722615.1 Promineifilaceae bacterium (SeqCode) | reverse complement strand
TCCCCCAGCGTTTGCCGCAAATCGTCCAGCGTCACCGCCACCGTCCGTTCTGGCTCACCGCCGTGGAACGCGTCGTCCAACGTCTCCGCTTCCGGCGTCACGCCCACCGCGTGGAACAGGGCCACCGCGCCCGACGACGCCGCGGCCGCGCCCAACGCCTTAAGCTGGTCCTCCGTCGTCTCCGGTGACAATCCCTCGATAACGGGCACGCTGGTGCCGCTGCGCGCGCCGATCAGGTAGCCCAATACCGGAAACAGGACGTCTTCGTATAGTAGGTGTTCGGGGATCCCCGTCAACCGGAACAGCACCTGTCCCCGTCGATTCTCCTCCAGGTGCAGTCCCACGGCCGGCGCCCGGCCGGTCAGTGCGGCGCAGATGTCGATGAAATCGCCGTAGCGATTGGTCCGCGCTCCCAGAACCGAGTTAGCGAATACGATGGCGTTGCTCTCCGCCCACGCGATCTGTGTGCCGAACGCCGGCCGTTGCTCCGTCTGGTAGGGCGCGCACGTCCAGATCGGCAGGCAGCCCATCGACCGGTACGCCTCCATCAACGCCTGCGCTCGCTGCGCCTGCTCCGCCGTCCCCCGGAAATGTTCCGGGTGCATTAGGTCCACTGCCCCCACGTTCAGCGTCGTCGGCACCCGTACCTGGGCGCCGCCTTCCACCAGCCGCTCGGCAAACTCCAGGCCCGACAGGCCATGGTACAGACAGCCGTCAATGTGCGCCGACTCAATATCCAGCAGGCGCTCCGCCCCATAGACGCCGGCCATCGTCGTCAGGATGCGCATCGCCATCTGCACGGCCGGTCCCTCCTCCCCGGCCAGCATCGCACTGTCGCGCTCCGTCAGTTCCAGCGCCATCGTTCTACGATTCACCTAGAACCCATCCTCTCCCCCGAAGGGGGAGAGTTAGAGAGGGCAACCGCTATTCTTCCCCGTTGGGGGAGAGTTAAAGAGGGGGTCATCGGCCAAACTGCATCGGCATAATAATGTGCAGAAAATCATCCTGACCCACCGACTTCACCACTCCCGGCTCGACCGCGCTCGTCGTCTCCAGCGCCACCTGCGGCGAGCCGACCACGCTCAGCACGTCAGTCAGGTACTTCACGTTGAAATTAAGCTCCACCGCCTCCCCGTCCACCTCCGCGTCCACCAGCGCCTCATTGCTTCCCGTCTCCGTGCTCGTCGCGCTGACCACCGCGTGGCCCGGTTCCAGTTCGTTCCCTGGCGTAATCGTCACGTGCGCCGTGTGGCTCGCCTCCCGCGCAAAAATGTCCGCCGTCTTGCACGCCTTCAGAAACGCGGCCGTGTTCAGCACCGTGCGCGTCTTGTGCCCCTTGGGAATCACCGAATTGAAGTCCGGGAAATTGCCGTCGATCAGTTGCGTCACCAGCAAAATCGTATCCATGTCGAACATGATCTGGTTGCGCCCTTCCGGCAAAATGACGAACACGTCCTCCACCTCGTCGCTCATCACCCGCGCCAATTCGTCCAGCGCCCGTGCCGGAATAATCACCGTCCGCGGCTTCTCCACGTAGCCGGGGAACTGCGCCGTCCGCTGCGACAGGCGAAATCCGTCTGTCGCAGCCATCGTCACCGTGTCCCCCTCAAAGTGCGTGTAGACGCCCGTCAGCGTCGGCCGCGAATCATCGCTGGCGGCCGCAAACGTCACCTGCTGGATCATTTGCTTGAAGCTGTCCCGCTCCATGCGCACGCGGTCCGCTTCGTCCCCTTCCGGCACCAGCGGAAACTCGTCCGCGTCAATGCCCTTCACGTTGGCCTCCGTGCGCGCGCAAGACACATGCAACGTCTGCGTGCTCTCGTCCAGGTCCAGGTCCACCCGCTCCTGGGGCAGGGCGGCTATCAAATCGTTAAACGTGCGCGCCGGGACCGTGATCGCCCCTTCCTCCTCCACCTTTGCCCCCAGCCAGCAGACGATGACGATCTCCAGATTCGTCGCCGACAGTTTCAGCCGGCCGTCGTCCGTTGCCAGCAACACGTTCGCCAGCACAGGCAGCGTCGAACGAGTGCTGACCGCCCGGCCGACGATGCTCATCCCCTTTGCCAGATTCTCCTGTAAGCACGAGACCCTCATCTTCTATCTCCTAAAAGTTTTGTTGTATTATCCCGCATGTGATCGTGAGAGTAGTATACCAGAAAGAAGCGGTTGGGGGCAAGCGCTCTTCGACCCCCCTTCACATTTCAATAACCGATGAGGAGCAGCGTATCCTCCGATGCCCGGCGGTTGCCCGGCGCACCTTCATGCTGGGCACATCCGCTTACCCCGGCGCCTGCAACCAGGCCAGCTCTTCCAACAAAAACCCAGGCGTGATTTCCTCAATCTGCTTCAAGCGCCGCGGCTCAGAGCACGTCTGGTGGATCGCCGACAACTCGTCGCGGTCGCCGCCCAGAGGGTGCCCCTTCTGCATTACCAGTGAAACGGGCCGCGGCGAGATGCGGTGCACGTACCGACCCAAAAAGAAAGTGTGCGGATTATCGTTGGCAAAAATGTGGGTCGGCTTGAACGCTATTTGCGCCCGGCCGATGGACACCACTCCCTGCGCTGCTTCCACGCCCGACGCCCACAGCAGCGCCAGCCCGGCCGAAACCGGCAGCCCCATCAGCAGCGGCTTCCCCGCCATTTGCTCCACCAACGCCTCCAGATCCCGCCACAGGTCGCTGACCTTTAGCCGGCCGTGGGCGCTCGCGTGCAACAAATAGCGCAAAGGATCCATCGCGAACACTTCATAGCCCGCCTCCGCCAGGTCGCAGCAGCGGTTGTCGTCCGCGTCGCCAAAGTTACCGTACGTCGCCAGATAGATGACGGGCGGCTTCTCCCCGGCCGGTTCTTCCGCCGCCGGGTCCGGCCGGTAATGGTACGTCTCCATCACCACCCCCGGCCGTATTGGACGCACGTCAACCTGTTCTGACCCCAGTGGTTTCCCCATAAAGCTGACGTTAATCTTGCCAAAGCGCTCCTCGGCCCACAGCCGGATCCCCTGGATATCCATCTCGAAATTCGTGTCCCCCGCCTGCCCCTCGCTGTGCCCCGTTCCGCGCAGGTCAAAGACGAGGTGCGCCACCGTGCCGGCCGGCCCGTTCGCCGCTGCCTCCCGGCGGGCGCACGTTATCACGCTGCTCTTTGTCAGCGGATAACGCGGCACCCATACCCGTAAGGCGCACACGTCCTCGTCCTCCAGCTTTGCCGGCTTGACCAGGACACAGTCCAGATAAACATCGTCGTCCGTGAGTACGCCGAACGCTTCTTCGACGTAAAACTGCGAATCATCTACCATATCGTTCCCCAATCAACTTTCAGGCGTCGCTTCCGGATCTACATAGTACTCGTAATCGGGAATCAGTTCCACCAACCGTTTGTACCCTTCGATGGCCGCCCGGCTGCTATCGTAATAGCCGCTCAACAATTCCTGCAACAGGATAGAGAAAGTCAGATTCTCGTAAATCGTGGTGATCAGCGTGCCAGCTCCCTGAGTATAACCCCACCGATCCACGTTCACCACGTCCCGGGCCAGCAAGTCGGCCGTTTCCTCTCCGTAGATGTCGCTCAACGTGCGTCCGTCGGCCGCCAGCGGCAACCCGTACCAGCTGTCGATAAAGCGGGTCGGTTCCGCGGCCGTTCCCCGGCGCATCGGCACCTTCCGCTCCGGCTCCACCGCCAGCCACTCCAGGTACCCTTCGTTAAACCAGAACCGGGCGAACGCTTCCGCTGCCTCCCGGTCGGCCGCCCGCGTGATGCCCAAATACGCCATCTGCCCAAAGTTCTCCGGCGAGGCCTCAGGGCCGCGGCCGCTGATCGTCGTCACCACCCCCGTATTCTCCGCCAGATACCCCGCCGTTGTGCACGCCTCACAGCTCGGCCGGTATTCTTCGTCCAGTCCCGCGATCGCTACCAGTGCGCCCGGCGAAGCCATAATCATCCCCGCTCGCCCTTCCAGGTACGCGTTGAGGGTGCTCACCTCGGTCTGGACACCCGGCGGACAATATGTGTTACACAGAAAGCGGTAAAACTCCAGTGCTTCCTGGCATTCCGCTTCCAGAATCAACAACTCCCCCTTGTCATCGATTAACTGGCAGCCGTTGGCGATGGCCATTTGCTCAAATCGCCGCGTCGTCGCCCGCAGCGACGACTCCGTCGGCATATTATAACTGTAAATCAGGTTCGCCTGGTCCGAGATCACGGCCGCCGCCGTCAGGATCGTGCTGTAGTCTACGGGAGGTGCCAGCCCTCTCTCCTCAAACCAGTCGCTGCGATAGAGGAAGACCTGCTGCCACCCGTCGCTGGGCACGGCCACCGCCTGCCCGTCCACCGTCACCAGCCCCAGCGCGTCCTGGTCGAACGTCTCTGGGCCCAGTTCCTCTACAATGGCCTGCGCCGCCGGCGCGTCCAGAATACCCTCCTCCGCCCAGCCGATACTGTATTCCAGCGGCAGCACCATCACGTCCGGCAGCGGATATGTCGGGGAGACGGCCGCCGTCTGCACCAGATCCGGGAACTGATCCGGCGCCATCGTCACCAGTTCCACGTTTATCGCGTGATCGCTGCTGAATGCCGCGATCATCTCTTCCAATGCCGCTTCGTACTGGGGCGTCGTCTTATTCACCCACAGCGTCAGCGTCGGGTTCGGCTCCATCGCCTCACTCGTCGCCGCCGCTGCCTCTCCGATCACGCCTGCTTCGCCCGTCGCCGTCGGTGCCGGCAGATTCAACGGCTCCGGCGTCGCCGTCGGCGCGCCGCTCTCTTGCGCCGTCGCCGTTGCCAGTCGCGGTGGGTTGCTCAAGTCTGGACCACACGCTGCCAGCAACGTTAGCACGCCCACGGCCGTCACTAAGAGGACGACGGCGAACCGCGCCGCCGGCCGTACGCGCTCATATCTCACGTCTCGATCTGGGCTCAAATTAACTCCTTTCGCTAATCAGGCGCAGGCCCGTTAGCGTCAGCCACGGTTCCACCTGATCGATTGTGTCCGTGTGCGGCGTGATCAACTTGATCAGGCCGCCCGTCCCCACCACGGTAGCGTCCGCCATTGCCACCTCTTCTTGCAGGCGCCCGATCAGCCCTTCAATCAGGCACGTGTACCCGTAAATGAGACCCGATTGCATCGCGTGCACCGTGTTGCGCCCCAGTACCTGGGGCGGTGCCTCCAGCGCCACGCGGCTGAGCTGGGCGGCCCGGCCGGTCAGTGCTTCCGCCGCCAGATCCAGCCCCGGGGCAATCACCACCCCCAGCAGCGCCCCCTCTTCCGAAACCACGTCCAGCGTCGTCGCCGTGCCCATATCGACGATAATACACGCTCCCGGATAAAGGTGGTAGGCGGCGACCGCGTTCACAATGCGGTCTGCCCCCACTTCTGCCGGGTTCTCCGTCGCCACCCGAATGCCCGTATCCAGCGCCGCGCTGACTTGCAACGGGCTGCATCCCAGATAGCGCTCGCAAACGGCGCTGAACGTCTTGCTCAGCGGCGGCACCACGCTGGAGAAGATGACCTCGCTCACCGCTCCGCCCAGGCCGACCTCACTCAGCAGCATCTTCAGATAGATGCCGTACTCGTCCACCGTCTGATCGTGAACCGTGCGCAGCCGCCACTGGAACTGCCACACCTGTCCATCCCACAGCCCCAGCGTGATATTCGTGTTGCCAATGTCAATCGCTAATAGCATCTTCCGCTCCCTGCGCCGCTTCGTGCGCCGCTTGTTGCGCCGCTTCCTGGCGCGCAACGCGTATCGCCGCCGCCACCGACGCGCGGGCCAGCCGCGCCCGCTGCGCCCAGTTGTCGGTTGTGTGCGCCGTCTCATAAACGCCGTTCCCGTGAAACGTCGCCGTCTCGAACGCCAGCCCCTCCACCCGAATCTGTTGCACCCCCAGCCTCGTGTGCTGCCGGATAATCATCGGCCACTCCGCATCCGTGGCGTTACTCGTCTCGATAGAACGTTGCACCAGCATTCGCGCCGCCGCCCGGCTGCACCCCGAGGAGCCGGCCGTTACGTCCATCTCCTCGCCAACGATGAAAGAAAAGACCTCGTTCGTCATTCCCTCTAGCTCCTGTTGCACCGGCGGATGGCTGGCAAACGCCGCCTCCGTCCGTCCAATCGCCGTGTAACCCGCTCGGGGGACCTGTTGCTGCGTCACGCGCTCTAGCTCCTCCGGCTCGTGCCATGCCCAGTGGAGCAGCCGGTCGAAATCACAATAATGGTAGAAAGGCGTCCCGCCCCGTTCCACCCCGGCCGCCAGCGCCCACCGCCGGTTCTTGCCAATTTGTCCATCGCCGTCGTCCCATACGTCCGCGCCCGCCTGCCGCAACGGTGCCAGCGTCTCCTTGGCCGTCTGCGGGGTGGCAACGACCGCCATATATTGATACAGTTGGGTCAAAAGAGACAGGCACTTCGCCATAAACGGCACCATGCGCCCCTCCGGATCGTGCAGGGTTGAAACCAGGGCAATTTCGCTTCTATCTGCCATAGGCGTGAACGTACGGTTTCCCGGAAACGGGTGCAGCCGAATGGCCTACCTCTCAGTGTAGACTACGTTGTTACGGGTCGTTTCCGGGAAACGATTTGCTTAAACCGTATGGCGCAAGTGTACAACCGAGAGAGCGAGACGCAAGCACCATGACGGCCGAATCAGATGCCCTCGAGTTGCGGCAGCGCAACCGCGAACTGACCATCCTCAACGAAATAGCCAAGGCCCTCAACCAGTCCGTCGACCTCGACGAGGCTTTGCAAGCCACCCTTTCTCGCGTCGTCGATCACTTCGAGCTCCAGACCGGCTGGATCTGGCTCCTGCACGAAGAGACCGGCGAGAGCTACCTCGCCGCCTCCCAGAATCTACCCCCGGCCTTGGCCGACAACCCCCGCCGCATGGAAGGCGGCTGCCACTGTCTCGACACCTACCGCGCCGGCGATTTGGAAGGCGCCGCCAACGTCAACGTCATCACATGTAGCCGCCTTTCCGGCCTCGTCGACGGCACCGACGGCCTCCGCTACCACTCCAGCATTCCCCTCTACGCCCACGGCAAAGAGCTGGGCGTCATGAACGTCGCCAGCAGCAACTGGCGCGAACTCACACCCGAAGAATTGCGCCTTCTCTACACCATTGGGGACCTGCTCGGCATGGCTGTCGAGCGCATCCGTCTCCACAACAGGAGCGCCCAGATCGGGGCGATTGAAGAGCGTAATCGGCTGGCGCGCGAAATTCATGATACCCTGGCCCAGGGGCTGGCGGCCGTTGCCCTTCACCTCGAATCCGCCGAAGCCCTCCTCGACGCCGGCACCGAAGCCGAAAAGATTATGCGCGCCGTCCATCAGGCGCTGTCCCTAACCCGTTCCAATCTCGAAGAGGCGCGGCGCTCCGTGCTCGACCTGCGCGCGGCTCCCCTCGAAGGGCGCACCCTCTCCGCCGCCCTCCAGGCGCTGGCCCGAGAGACGGCCGGCAAAGGGGACCTCCAAGTTGAATTCAGCACCACCGGCGGCAGCCGGCCGTTGCCCGTGCGCGTCGAGACCGGCCTTTATCGCATCGCGCAGGAAGCGCTGCGCAACGTCATACAACACGCTCAGGCTGAACACGCCCGCCTCCACCTGCTCACCACGCCCGACGAACTGCGCCTGACAGTAGAAGACGACGGCCGTGGCTTCGACCCCGATCAGGTTGCCGGCGATCGCTTTGGCCTCCTCGGCCTCAACGAGCGCGTCAACCTCCTCGGCGGCACGCTGCGTCTCGAAACCGGCCCCGGCGAGGGCACCCGTCTCGAAGTTATCCTCCCCGCCGAGGTCCTATGACAGCACCTTAAACCCTTTTCCCGGAAACTCCGGCAGCGACGAGCGCTTCCCCGTCACAGACACGCCTCGCAAGCCGCAACCCGTTTCCGGGAAAATGATCGAACCAGGATACAATGGAATGGAAGAGAGAATAAGAATCCTCGTAGCAGACGATCACCCCGTCGTGCGCGACGGCCTCGTCGCCATCCTCAGCACCCAATCCGACCTTCAGGTCGTCGCTGAGGCCGGCAGCGGCCGCGAAGTCGTCGAGCGCGCCACCCAGACCCGGCCGGACGTCGTCCTCCTCGACCTCGAAATGCCCGACATGGACGGCGTCGAAGCCCTCCGCCGCCTCCGCGCCGACAATCCCGATGCCCGCGTCATCATCTTCACCGCCTTCGACACCGACGAGCGCATTCTCGCCGCCGTCCAGGCCGGCGCTCAAGGTTATCTCCTTAAAGGGGCCCCCCGAGAAGAACTTTTCAACGCCGTGCGTGTCGTCCACGGTGGTGGCTCCCTCCTCCAACCCGTCGTCGCCTCCAAACTGCTGAAACAGGTCAGCCGGCCGGGAGAGCCCGAACAGGAACTCGAGGCCCTCACCCCGCGCGAGGAAGAAGTCTTACAATTGTTGGCTCAGGGGTTACAAAACAAAGAGATCGCTCGCCAGCTTGTCATCAGCGAGCGCACGGTCAAGTTCCACGTCAGCAGCATCCTCGCCAAACTGGACGCCGGCAACCGCACCGAAGCCGTCGCCATCGCCGCTCAACACGGCCTCGTCGACATGTAACGTTTCGGCTGTTATCCGAAACGCGTTCCCTCCCCCTCAGGGGGAGGGCTAGGGAGGGGGATCACTCCAACTCATCCAAAACCGTGTGATACAACGTATCCGCCCGCAGCTCCTCCAGCGCGTGGCACGGCGCTTCCAGCTTCTCCGCCAGCAACTGCGCCAGTCCCTGGTCAAACGCCACGTGCTCCATGTTGATCACGACTGACCGGATATCACTTTGCGCGATCAGGTGCGCGATCTGGTGCGCCTCCTCCTGCGGCGGCAAGTCGGACATACTCACGTTGCCCGCCCCGTCCGTCAGCAAGATCATCATCGGCATCGCGTCCGGGTGCGTGTGCGCGTCCCGCTGGAACACCTCATACGCCAGTAACAGCCCGGCCGACAATGGCGTCTTTCCCCCCACCGAAATGTCCGCCAGCGCCTTCTTCGCCAGTTGCACCGAGTTCGTCGGCCGTAGCACCAGTTGTGCCTGATTCTTGTTGAACACGATCAGCCCCACCCGATCCCGCCGCTGGTAAGCGTCCGTCAGCAGCGACATGATCGCCCCCTTCGTCGCCTCCATCCGCTCCGAGACTGCCATGCTCCAGCTCGCGTCCACCACGAACAGAATCAGGTTCGCCGCCCGGCGCACCCGCACCTTCTCGCGCAGGTCGCTCTTGCGCAGGGAGAGAGCCATATCCGACTCATCCTCCTCCTTGCGCCGCTTCTGGTGAGGGGCGGCCGCCCGTAGCGTGGCGTCAAAAGCCAGGTCGCGCACCTTCCGATCTTTCCGTGGAATACGCGACTGGACATAGCGCCCCCGTTTCCGCTCCGTCTTCGTCCGCGAACGCCGGCCGGCCTGTCGTCGCGTCAGCCGGTCGAGCTGCGTATCCAGGCGGCGCGCGTCGAACTCCCCGGCCGATTGCCGCTGCTGCCCCCCTTCCCACCAGTAAGCGTCCTGCGCCGATTGCGGCACCGGCTGCGGCCCGGCCTCCGTCTGGCCGACCTCCGCTTCCTCAGAACTCTCGGAATCTAAGCTCTGTTTTTTTTTACAGGGCTGGCCTCGGCCTCGTCCGTCGTTTCGCCGGCGTCGCCGCCGCCCCATTCACTCTGGGCGCGTTCCAGTTGCTCTTCCAGGTCGTAGACGTTCACTTCGCTCTCCTGGAAAGGTCGCGACTTGATGCGGTGCGGCAGCGCCAGTTCCGCCGCCAACAAAATATCCTGCTCCGCGATCGTCTCCCGGCCGTGTAACGCCGCGTGCGCCTGCGCCCCGCGCAAAATCACCAGGTCTGCCCGGTGACCGTCCACCTTCATCGACGCCGTCAGGTGGGCGATGGCCGCCAGGTCCCGCCGCGTATAGCGCACCTTGTTCACCACTTCCCGCGCGTGGGCGATCTGCGCCGACAATTCCTTTTCCTGCTCCGCCCACTTCTCGCGGAAACCAACCGGATCCAGCTCAAAGGCGATGCGCCGTTCCATAATCTCCACCCGCTGCCGCGGATCCAGCAGGCCGCTAATCTGCACGGAAAAGGCGAAGCGGTCCGTCAACTGCGGCCGCAGATCTCCCTCTTCCGGGTTCATCGTTCCCACCAGGATGAAGCGCGCCGGGTGGCTGAAACTGATCCCTTCTCGCTCCACCACGTTCACGCCCATCGCCGCCGAGTCCAGCAGCAGGTCCACCACGTGGTCGTCCAACAAATTTACCTCGTCTACGTACAGTAGCCCGCGGTTGGCCGACGCCAGTACCCCCGTCTCAAAATGCTTCTCGCCTCGCTGGATCGCCTTCTCGATGTCCAGCGTACCCACCACGCGATCCTCCGTGGCGCTCACCGGCAAGTCCACGAACGGCGTGCGCCGCGTCAGCATAGGGGCGTCGCCGTCGCTGTGGCGCACCCGACACTCGTCACACCACGAATTAGGTCGGTTTGGGTCACAGCCAAAACGGCAGTCGGCCACGACTTCAATGTCCGGCAGCAGGGCCGCCAGGGCGCGCGCGGCCGTCGACTTCGCCGTGCCTCGTTCGCCGCGGATGAGGACGCCGCCGATCTGCGGATTAACCGCGTTCAAGACCAGCGCTCGTTTCATGCGCTCCTGGCCCACGATGGCTGTGAAAGGAAAGACAACAGGACGACTCATGCAACTTCTCCAGAACGTAACGTTGGGATACAAATGATTGGTTTCCAATGGCGATTATACTGAAAGGGGGGAGGGCAGGGCAAACGGCCGGCCCAATTCCTGATGTTCTTCTGATAGTCCTCCGCTTCCCCAAGTACGACACGATGCTTTCATGCTCCACTTGGGGAGCAAGATGCCTTCTTGCCTGTGGCACCGCCGTCGGCTCCCCGCTACGTCGGGCCGTCCCTGACCTTCGCCTCCACAAAAGTTATCAGATCCCCCGCAAACCGTTCAGGAACTTCTGCGTGCGGTCCGTGGCCCACGCCCGGATACACAATTTCCCCTGCGCCCCCCATCGCCTCGACAATTGCCTCCCGATCCGCCTCCGGCACCGAGTCATCCTCCGCACCCCAGATCAGGAGGGTGGGGGCATCGATCGCGTCGAGGTCTCGGAGAAGATCCTCCTCCATAGCCGTCTTAAACGCCCTTTTCCAGACGTGCGCCGGCACCTTCATCGCGTCCTCGGTCGCTTGCTTGAAGTACGCTTCCGGCACCGGGCGCACGAAAACGCCATCCATGAAAGAGCGCACGAACGCCGGCTCAACCGGGTCTGTCAGCTTGGAAATCGTCGTCTCGTAGAGCTCCTGCAGGCCCGGCCGCTCCGCCATCTTCGCCCGCGGACTGACCAACACCAACCCCAACACCCGCTCAGGATAATCGGCGGCGAAGCGCTGGGCGATGGCGCTGCCCATCGAATGGCCGACGACGACGGCTGCCTGAATGTGGAGCGCGTCGAGGAACGCTGCGAGGTCGGCGGCATAGTCCTGGGGACGGTAGCCCGCATCGGGATGCGTAGCGTCGCCGTGTCCTCGCTGAGTTATGGCAATCGTGTGGAAAGAGTCTGGCAGAAGGCGCAGCAGGCGTTGGAAAGAGCGCCACGAGCCGGCGAAGCCGTGCAGTAGCACCAGTGGGACGCCCAGCGCTTCTCCCTGCTCCACGTACGGCACCTCCACCCCGTCAGGCAACCGAACCGTTTTGACGTCGTATCCCATAGCTTCCTCCTATCCGTAGGGTAAGATGCCTGGCCTGTAATTGCAGGCTCTTGCCCGATCCATCTCCCAAATTGACCACAACGCATTCGTCAGTTGAGCGTTGGTAGCATACGGCAAATAAAAAGACCGCGTACAAACCGTACGCGATCATCCTTAATGATAAGGAAGCTGTGTTGAGATGTCTAATTCATGCCTGCGTTCTCTGTTCGGGCTGTCCGGCCGGCGCTCTCCACAACCGGGGGATGAACCCTCCCGTTTCCTCGGCGTATTCCTCGTAGGCCTCGCCGAACTTCGCCCGCAGCAACTCCTCTTCAGCGCGCGCCGGCTTCATGACGCCAACGACGTACACGGGCCACGTCATGAGCAAGAGCCAGTTGAGCGTGCCCAACGCCGCGCCGAGCCACAACGTGATGATGGCCGAGTAGATGGGGTGCCGCACAAAGCGGAACGGGCCGGCCGTGACCAGTTTGTGATCCCTGAACACGCCGGTCCCCGGAACGTACATACGACCCAGCGTCCACGTCGCCCACGGCAGCATGACGATGGCGTAGAGGCTGAGAGCGACGCCGACGAGGCGAACGGGTAGCCATTCGGCCGGGTAGTGGCCAACGCGCGCCAGCAGGATGATGGGAGGAACGAGGAACGTGATCAGCGCACCCGGCGTGGGGAGGGGGCCGTGCTTCTCCTCGATCGCCTCGCGGCGCGGGCGAAAACGGAAAACCCCGGCGAGGAAGACGGCAAGGCCAAAAGCATACAGTGCAATAAACCACAGACGAAGGTCATATACCAATGTCATCTTTTCCTCTCCTTTGAACTGATTTGAACTGAGCGCAAATTCTTGGTTCGCACGGCTGAACGAACAATGAATGAGGAGGGCGGCCCCCCGGCTGCCCTCTACACAGCGGGTTGCGCTCCGGCGGACTCGGGCTGCGCCTGGCGACGATTCCACATCTTGTAAGCCAGCGGCCATAGAGCTACGATGCCCGCCACAGGCCCTATATACATCAACGATGCAGCCAGCGGGATAATGCGCGTGATAGCCATCACGAAGAGGGCTGCCGCGACAATCCAGGCCGTCCCGGGACTGAGCACACCGCTGCGCACGATGCCGATGGCGAAGCCGATAGCGCCCACTACGAAGAGCACGCCGCTGATCAGAAGGGTAGGAATGAACCAGGGATCCAGCGCGGCCTGAGCTGCTTCAACGTCGGCCCCAATCGTGGCAGCGACCAGTGGCGCGAACTCCATCGCCGGTAGCATGGCGAACATCACGCTACCCATCACGATGAAAGGGAGCGCCAGAGCGCTCCAGCGGTCCTTACTCGCCTGACGCAGATAGCTGCGCAGGGCAAGGAACGCAAGCAACAGCAGCCCAGATCCTATAGCGACGCCGAGGTGAGATATTGCCCAGCGCGTTGAGTCGGTGGCAACTGCATGTGCCAGTTCCGCGTGAAACTCAGCGTCGGTGGGATTCCCGAGCCACGGGTGGTACGCGAACCCGAAAAGCATAACCGCCGGTGCCAGGAAAAGAATTAAGGCTCCCCATCGTCCATCTGCTACCTTTTTTTGTTCCTGCGTAGACATGGTTACCTCCTTGCTGGTGAGGGGATGGCGCCGATTTGCTGCATCATCCCGAACACGTCTTCATTCGTCCAACCCTCGATGAGCTTGCCGTTGGCGATGCGAAAGATGGTGATGCCCGTCATCTCTATCTGCTCGCCGCTGGCTGGAACGCCCTGGAACGGGCCCTCATGGGTGCCGTAAAGTTTCCAGCGCGTCGCCACTTTGTCCCCTTCCGCGATCTGGTCGACGACGGTGAATTGGAAGTCGGGAAAGGCGGCCCGCAGCCGCGGAATGAACCCTACTGCGCCGTCCGCTCCGCGGATGACGGTTGAGGAATGGCCGTCGTAGTCGCTGGCGAGAAGTTCGTCGACGATGGCAAAATTGCTTTGGTTCCAAAGCTCATCGAGGAAACGTCGTGCAACTGCCTTATTCTTTTCACCCATCAAATACCTCCAGTGCGATTGATTGCCTGTGTTCGCTTACAGCATAAGGGAGGCGACGGGGTGCCGTCATGCCCCGAACGGGGTATCTCACCGGGGTACTCTGGCTAACGCTGCAAGCATGATGATGTGAGCCCTCTCGTGGAGAACGACTTCGGTTCCCTCCCCGGCCGCCTGCATCAACTGCTCCACGTGTGCGGCCATCTCTTCGTACTGTGCTGCCTGTGCTGAGACGTCCTCGCCTGGCGGGCCACCGGCGAAGCTTCCCTGCTCGGCCAGAAAGCCCGTTAATTCGGCGACGGAAAAGGCGTAGGTACGAAATTGGAAGGCGCGCGCACGCTCGACGGCAAAGAAGCCGTTTTCAACCGTGTGCGCAAGCGCCTGTTCCGCATGCTGAATATCTTCAACGGCGTACGCCGGCACCGGCTCCGAGAACGTTCTCCGGCCGCCCTGATGAACCTCGATCATGGGCGCTTCCGCGAAGGGGTGAATGTCGATTAATCTGCCGGCGGGCGTCAGCAAATGGTGAATGCTCTCCAGGGCATGGACCATGCCCTCCTGCTCCATTCATCACAAGGACCAGGAGAGGATCGCCAGGTCGAAAAGCGACGGCCCGCTGGCGGTGGCGAAGTCGTCGAGGGCGACGTTGTGAAATTCGACGCGGCCGCGCAGATTCTCCGGAAGATTTTCCTTCGCGGCGGGGATGGCATCGGCCGAGGGGTCGATGGCCGTTACCTGCGCCGCTCTTTCCGCATAGCGCCAGGTCAACCGGCCGTCGCCACAACCTATCTCCAGCACGCGCCGGCCTCTGAAATCTACCATGTCGCACAGCGCGCGCCTCTCATTTTTCTCCGGGTCTATTCTGACTGCCACGGTATTATCCCTTTGGCCTTGTCAGCGGCTCTCTCGACGTCCATCGGAAATGACCGCGACGGGCCTGTCCATCTTCCCGAAAACTCCGCCGGCGCCGACCAGCCGCGTCTCTAGCAACACACATCCCGACCGCCGCCCGTTTCTGGAAAAACGAATCACGACTATCCGGCCGCCGGCACCGCGCCGAGTTGCTGCAGCAGGCCCAGCATGTCCGCATTTGTCCACCCTTCCACGAGCTTGCCGTCGACGACGCGGTAAATGCTGATCCCCGTAATAGTCACCTGCTTGCCCGTCGCCGGAATGCCCTGGAACTCACCCTGGTGCGTGGCGCGTACCACCCAACGATTGACCACCTTATCCTCCTCGGCAATCTCGTCCTCAACCGTGTAATCGAAGTCGGGGAACGCCCTGCGCATCGCCGCGACGAACCGTTTGGCATCCTCAAGGCCCTCGAGTTCGTCGGATGTATGACCCACATAATCAGCCGAGAAGCGGGCGTCAAAGACGCTAAAATCCCCCTCGTTCCAGATCGCCTCAAACGCCTGCCGCACCATCTGCTTATTCTGTTCTGACATCCGATACCTCCCTATTTCTGCAATTGGCTTCATTCACTTACATCGTAAGGCAGGCCGCGACGGCCGTCATGCCCCAAACGGGGTAGGTAACCGGGGTATCTTGTTCCTGGCGCGCCCGATAGTAGAATAGTAGGTGCACGTGAAACGCCTGGTAGAACAACCGGCCGCATAAGTGACGCAATTGGGACACAACGGTTAAGGACACAACGCCTTGCTGAACCAGACCCACAGAACGCGCCGCCACCTCTGGCGCGAGCACGGCCGCCCCCTTCTCCTCTTCCTCCTCTTTACCTTCGTCCTCACGTGGCCCACGCTGCGCCACTTCTCGACAGACCTGGTCAGCAACGGCGGCGACGCGCGTAACAATCTGTGGATGATCTGGCACGTCAAAGAGACCCTTCTCGGCCGCCAGCCCCCCTTCAATCTCTCCCTCCTTTACTATCCCGCCGGCGTCAACCTCCTCACCCGCGGCCTAGGACCCGTCGTCGGCTTGCTCGCCCTCCCATTCTGGCCGTTCGGTCCAGAAGCCGCCCACAACGGCTCCGTGCTCGTCGGGTTCTTCCTTACCGGCTACTTCACCTATCTTTTGGTCCGTGGCCTCGGCCTGGGCCGCCGCACGGCCTTCTTTGCCGGTATGATGCTCCTGGTAGCGCCCATGCACCTGGTCGGCCTGTATGGCCACATGACAAAAACCTTCCTCGGCCTCATGCCTCTGGCCCTGCTGACCCTCCACCACACTCTCGATCGGCGCCGCACTCCCTGGTGGGCCGCCGGCGCCGCCCTCGCCCTCTTCTTCACCCTCTTTCACAACGGCTACCAGTTCGTCTTTCTCGGCCTTGCCTTCCCTTTCTTCACCATCGCCCGTCTCCTACTCGCTCCAGAAGAAGAGCGACCGGCCATCTTTCGGCGCGCTACATTCGCGGCTGCCCTCTCCCTCCTTTTCGTCGGCCCCTTTGTCCTCCTCCTTTTCCAGGCGGCGCAGAACCCCTTCGTCCCGGCCGGGGCCAATCTGGAATCGCTCAACAACCACCCCGATCTGGCCGAACTCTTTTTGCCGCCACGATTCACGCTCCTATGGGGTGAGCAAACGCGCCGACTCCTTGTTGGCCGCGACGTCAATTACAATATCGAGACCAACGTCTTTCTCTCCTGGACCGGATTATTGCTGAGCTTCGTTGCCCTTCTCAAAGGACCCCGCCGCGCGCGGCCGTGGATCCTCTTCGCTGCCCTCTGCGCCCTGCTCGCCCTCGGTCCTTCCCTGAAATGGCTGGGGCACACTCGTTTCACCGAATACGGCCTGCCCGTCATCATGCCCTACGCCCTCCTCACCAGCCTGCCCGGCTTCGACTTTATGCGCGCCCCCGGCCGCTTCATGATGATCGGCTCCCTCGCCCTGGCCGTCAGCGCCGCATTTGGCCTGGTCTGTCTCCTGCGTCGCTTTCCCCGTCGGCGCAACGCCCTCTTCCTGTTAGCGTTAGCCCTCGTCCTGGTAGAAGTATGGTCTCGCCCCTGGCCCCGGGAAACCCTGCTCCCCGTCCCCGACTTCTACCGCCAGATCGCCGCCGATGACGAGTTGTACGGCGTCTTCGACCTCCCCATCAAACCGACCGAATCCGCCTGGCACGCCGACTACGCCTCTTACTACCAACGTTACCAGATGGTCCATCGCAAAGGCATCGCCTCCGGCTATCTTGCCCGCACCTACGCCGTTCATCCCCTCTTTCCCTGTGTCATTCCCGAATTCCGGCGACCGCAACCAACCGTCCTCGTCGACGGCCGCCCGGCGGATTGTGCCGCCAACACGTTACATGACCTGGCCTACTTCAGCTACCGTTACGTCGTCTATCACAAAGACGCGCCTCGCCTTGGCCCCTGGGGCGAGGCCCAGGCCGCCCGCTTCCTCGATCGCTATTTCGGCGATCAGACGCCCCTGGTCGACGACGATCTGGTGACCGTTTACGCTGTCCCGCCACGGCCCACGGCCGCGGCCGGCCTCTCCCCGACCATTGGCTTGAAGGATAACTGGTACAGCCGAGAGGATGGTGGTCATTGGGCCCGGTCCCCCGCCACCCTCTTCATCTCCATGCCCCGGCCCCACGACGCAACCCTGGAACTCATCCCTGGGGCCATCTATGAACCAGGGCCCGAGCAGGTAATGGGAGAACGAGGCGCCCTGCACGTCGAGCTGAACGGCCGTCCGCTGACCACAGTAACCATCGAGACAGGCGAAACCACGACCATCCCCCTGGCGCTCCCGGCCGGCGTGCATACGCTGACCCTCTCTCTGGAAGCGGGCAACTTCCGTCCTAGTGATTACGGCGTTAGCGACGATACGCGCTTGCTCAGCTTCACCCTTCGCTCTGTCAACTTCAAGATTCGTCAATAGTGAGACCGAAAACGGGCAGCGGCCGGCATCCTCTATCGAAAAGAGGGATGCCGGCCGCTGCGTCTGAGTTTCCGAGAAAGATTGACAACCTTACCCGGCCGGCGGCACCATACCCAGTTGTTGCATCAGCCCCATCGTGTCCATCAGCACTTGATGTTCCACGATTTTACCGTCCTCGATGCGGTCGGTGGCGATCCCCGTGATCGCCACCTGCTTGCCCGTTGGGGGCTGGCCCTGAAAGTTGCCCGTGTGCGTGGCCTGCCAGACCGTGTGGGTGACAACCTTATCGCCCTCGGCGACCTGCTCTTCGATCGTGTACTCCTGGTCGCTGAACGCTGCGCTGAATGCCTCGATCGTTTGTAGCAGCGCCTCTCGGTTCAGCGGCTCAGGGGAGCCGGGATGATGCGCCACAAGCTCGGGCGCCAGGACCTCTTCCAGGGCATCGCGATCCTTCTCCTCGAACGCCTGGAAGAAACGGCGCATAACAGCTTTATTCCGTGCAGTTGACATGGTAACCTCTCCTTACTCACTGGAACGATCTGGAAAAACCGTTCGTCCAACGTCAATCATTCTCAGCATAGCATCCGCCGGCGGGAACCACATCCGTGCACACACCTAATTCGCACACCTATTTCTCGGCCACGAACGACTAGCTTTCCGGCCGGATGTTCTGGTTCAGCCGGAACAGGTTGTTTGGATCGTACCTCTTCTTAAGTCTCGTTAGTCGTTCGTAATTGGGACCATGGGCCGCCTCAACAAGCTTCTGCCCCTCCTCCCCCATGCCGGGAAAGCTCAGGAAGGCCCCGCGGTCGGAGAAACGGTGCATGGTTTGCCAGAACTGCCGCGTCCAGGTCACGTTCACCTCGTCGTCGGCCGGATCGTCCCAAGTGGAGTCCGCACTGAACAGATATTGCGCCGAGCGGTGCGCGACGGCCGTTTCTCTATTGCCGACCCGGCTGATCGCCCCACCTAGATGACGGATAGGCACCATCGTTCGCGGAGACGGCCGTTGCCTGGCCCGTTCCACAATCGTCGCAATCGCCCCGTCGCTCAGCTCTTCCAGATACAGCGACTTCCAATATTGGCGCGAGCCCTCTGCAAAGAAAGGATCGAACATGCTCTGCGCCCGCGTATAGGGCATCGGCCCCGTCATGTCAATCAGCGGCTCGCCTATCTCGCGCAGTGGCTGGAAAACCTGCAACCCTTCCTCCTTCTCTCCCACGTACATGCCGCCCACGACGACCACCGGCGTCCCATGCAGCGGTTCGGGGAAGGGAGGCGACGCCGGGATGCTCCAGAAGAGGCAATCCGTGCTCGCTTCTTCCGGCGCGCTCAGCGTCCAATCGCGCCACGTGGTCATCACCTCCTGCCCCATTTCGATGGGATACATCGTCGTCAGGAAGAGAATCTCCGGCCCGATCGGGTGCAGGTGGAAATCGAAGTTAGTCACGATGCCAAAGTTCCCCCCTCCGCCGCGCACCGCCCAGAAGAGGTCGGCATTTTCATCTTCGCTGGCCCGCCGCAGACGGCCGTCGGCTGTGACGATTTCCACCTCCAGCAGATTGTCCACGCTCATGCCGTGCTTACGTCGCAACCAGCTCAGGCCGCCGCTCAGCGTCAGCCCGGCAATACCCGTCTCCGAGATGTTGCCCGTCGGCGTGGCCAGTCCGTGCTGCTGCGTCGCCCGGTCCACGTCACCCAGTTTCGCGCCCGCTTCCACGTGAGCCACGCGCGCCTCCGGATCGACCGTCACCTCGCGCATCAGGGACATGTCGACGACCAGGCCGTCGTCACAAACGGCGCTCCCGGATACGTTATGACCGCCGCCGCGCACTGCCAGCCGTAAATCGTGCTCTCGGGCAAAGTTGACGGCTGCGATGACGTCCTCGGCGTCCGCACAGCGAGCAATAAGAGCCGGGTATTTGTCAATCATTGCATTCCATACCTGGCGGGCCTCGTCATACGCCGCGTCGTCAGGTCGGATGATTTCCCGCGCGAGCCCGGCTTCAAAAGCACGGATAGATTCCTCGTCAAGCATTGCGCCTTTCTCAGAAACCATTTCGCGTGAACTCAACATTTTTTGCCTCCTGTCACTGATCGAACGAATGACATTCACGAACGTGATTCATTCCCAATATGACAGAATCTGCCTGCCTCCACCTGCGTGCGCACACGAATATGCGCACGTATTTCCCGCCTGCGTGCGCAGACGCTCGTTCCTAAGAGGGGGCCTCCTCCGATGCTAAGTCTAGATGTTTCCCTATCGGATAGGGTCCTATCGAAAGATGGGGTCCCCGCCAGCGTGAATGCCCGGCGCTTTTACTAGTTTGCGTTTACCAATCCGCTCCTGATCGCCCAGCGCACGATCTGCGTCCGTTTCGTCAAAGCCAGCTTCGAGCGAATGTTGGCGATATGTTTTTCCACCGTGCGCTTGCTCACCACCAGTTCCTCCGCGATCTCCCCGTTAGATTTGGTCTGCGCAATTAGCGCCGTCACCTCCCGCTCGCGCGGAGTCAATTCCTCCAGCTTCTCCCGCGCCCTTTCTGCGGCCGCCGCTTGTTGCGCTACTTCCTCCGCTACCCCCTTTGCGTAGGTCGCCGCCTCTTCCAGGGGGAGGGTCCGCCCGGCCGCCTGCTCCGCCCGAAAGTCCTCTTCCGTCAGGCCGGCGCGCGCTGCCTCCAGAGCGCCTTCATATTCCAGGCGCGTCGCTTCCCACGCCGTAACCACGCGCTCCCCACCAAGTGCCACGGCCGCCGCCAGCAGCCGCGCGCCGGCCGCCGGAAGACCTCCGGAAATTGCCAGGGCCGCCAGGCCGATCAGGCACTCCGCAATCCCCGGCACGTTCTGCTGCGCCTGGTGCAACGCCAGACTCTCCTCGAAGAGGGTCCGGGCCCGCTCCAAGTTGCCCAGGTGCAGACATGTGTGCGCCAGATTGTGCAGGGCCGATGCCAACTGGCGCGCCGCATCCAGACCCCGGAGCAGCGAAATAGATTCCTCGTACGCGTTTTTCGCCTCGGTGTACCTCTGCTCGCAGCGCGACAGGTCCCCCGAGAAGTTGAGCAACATAGCAATCCCATACGGATCCCCCTCGTCGCGAACAAGCGGCATCGCTTCCTGCAGCATTGCTCGGGCCTCGTCGTATTTACTCAGCGACATCGCCGCAATGCCGCACGTCGTCAGGACTGAGCCCAATCTGTATCTGTCTCCAGACTCGCGGTAAAGGGCCGCCAGCCGTTTGTAGAGGGCAAAGCCCGTTTCCTCGTCGCCGGTCGCCCGCGCACCGAACGCCTGAGCCTGAAGAGCCCATGCTAGGGCCTCCTTTTCACCATCACCAAGCCTCTCGGCCAGGGCTGCCGCTTCCTCCCCATAGGCCCTCTGCGCCTTACCGTTGCCTTGGAATTCGGCCAGGAACGCCGCATGTGCCAGGGCATGTGCGTAAACCTCTGCAGGTACCTTCTCGTTTATCTGCGACAGCAGCCGCTCCAGCCACGCTGCTCCCTCTTCCATGTAATCGCGAACCGTCCAGAATTGATGGATGGCGATGGCCATTCGCAGACCTGACTCGATCTGCCCGCTTTTTAACGACCAGGAGAAGGCAGCTCGGATATTGTCGTATTCCTCTTCCAGCCAGTTCAACCACAACTGTTGGTAATCACCCTTCAATTCTGGCTCCGTTTCTTCCGCCAACGCGACGAAGCACTGCAGGTGTCGGTCGCGTATCTCCGGCCCTTCACCGGAGGCCACCATTCTCTCCTGTGCGTATTGTCGGATGCTCTCCAGCAGCGAATAACGTGCCTCGCCCCGCTGTAGCGTATTCGCCACGATGA
>JAWVYQ010000053.1:0-21562 GCA_033722615.1 Promineifilaceae bacterium (SeqCode) | reverse complement strand
CGGCACTGCCCTTGGCGCCATTTGCCGCAAGCTGCTCCATCGCATCTACATCATCCTCAAGGAGGAGCGTCCCTATGTGATTCGTGACTAACTTGTTAAGGTTCGGTCCCAGCTACGTTTGACTTTTCATAGCTGGTCTTGTCTCTCTTGTCTGAAGTGTGTAACGCTATTTCCTATACGGAGAAAAAGAACAGAAGTTGCGGTCGGGAAGCGCTGCACAGGTCATTTGACGCGGGCAGCGGCAGGCGCGGGCTCGGCATGATGACCGGCCGCGGGCAGCGCGCGCAAAACGGCTAACAATGCCTCGGAAGGCGCGCACTTGCTGACAAAGGCGTTGACGCCCCTTTACCTCCAACGTCGAATAGCTAAATACAGCGTAAAGGAAAGGATCCGCAGATGGATCAGGTACCCGGAGAGTTCAGATGCTGGACAGGTGGGGAGATTACTTCCTGGTCAGGTGTCCAGCCGGCGGAGCCGGCGCCGGCTCCGCCGCAGCGGACGGCCTTCCTTGACGGCAAACTGGACGCTGGTCACCATGAGGGCCGTGGTGACGGCGGCCGATGCCAGGCACCAGGCACAGACGGCGTCGATGACGAAGAGCTCGAGGGCGGTCAGGTAGATGGAGAAAATGGTGCCGGCGACGGTGAGGGCCACCATGGCGAGGACGGAAAAGCGCAACCAGCGATCGTCCAACAGCCGTTGTCCCAGCCAGAGGACGCCCAAGGCGAGAAAGTTTGCGACGCCCAGGATGGCTACCGGAACCCCCAGAATGGTGGCGTAAACGCTGGTCTGAACGGCGTTGCAGTTTCCGACCGGGCCGCAAATAGCATCCGTGTGGGTCAGTTCGACGTAGGATAGGTAACCGGCAATAAGGAACCCGAAGAATATGAAAGCGGGAATGGTCCAGCCTTTCATGATCGGGAAAGACGTCTCCAGGAAGCGGCTGTTCTTGATTTGCAGCGCCGTGTAGGCGAGCGCGCCAAGCATGACTATCAGCAGGAGGGCGGCAAGAACGGCGCCGACGGGGTCGGCTGTCGCCGGCTGAGCGGCGGGATCGACAGGCGTGGCGTTGACGGGCACACCGGCTTCTTCTCCGGCGGCGGGCATGACGACGTCGGGATAGGCACGGTCCAGGCCCGGAATGTCCGGCCAGACGACGCCACCGGCCGCCAACCCTTGCTCGATGAGACCGGGAAGCCGCGCCGGGATTTCTTGGCTGCCCACGAGGACGACGTCGCCAACAATGAGGGTGGGAACACCCAACCGTTCTTGCGGAATCTGGAAGGTGCGGACGGCCGTCTGGTAAAGAGTCTGACCCGTCTGCTCGGTCACGTTGACGTGGAGGATGTGGAGCCGGTCACCGTACTCCTCGGCCAGGGGTGGAAAGACCTCGTCCATCACAATGTGGCAATGGGGGCAGGTCGGGGAATAGAAAAAGACGGCCTGCACCACGGCACCTTCTTCCCGGGCTGCCGCGCCGGCCGGCATGATTGACATAAGAAGAACAAGTGTGAGAATCAGTAAAAGATAGCGTGTCATCTTCATGGGCGCCGTCTCCTGCTGCGCGTAAGAGTGTAATCGTTAAAACTATAGGCTCCCTGGCCAGGAGATGGCAGTGACAGAAGGCACCCCCAGCCGTGCGAAACATCACTATTCAGGAGCGGGAAGATTGACAGGACCGCGCCTTAGCCAGTAAGATGTTGCCATGCCGACGGTCGCCAGAAAGTAAGGTGAGGAAATCGTGAGTGAGAAAATCCTAATCGTCGACGACGATCCCGAACTGCTGCGCCTGATCGCCTTCCCCCTGCACCGTGCGGGATACGAGACGCTGGGCGCCACGGACGGCACTCAGGCGCTGGAGAAAGTGCGCAACGAGAAACCAGATCTGATGATCCTGGACATTATGCTGCCCGGCCTCGACGGCATCGAAGTATGTAAGCGGCTGCGAAGCCAATCGGAAACGGACACGTTGCCGATAATCGTGCTCAGCGCGTTGACCAGCGTAGACGACAAGATCAAAGGGCTGGAGGCAGGGGCCGACGAATATTTGACCAAGCCGATCAGCCCCAAGGAAGTGGTGGCCCGCGTCCGGGCATTGCTGGAACGGACGTCGCGCCTGCGCCAGGTGCAGCCCCGAGAGGGCGGCAAAGTGATGGGCTTCATCGGGGCGACGGGCGGTGTGGGGACGACGACGACCACGCTCAACGTGGCCATAGCGCTGGCTCAGGAGGAGAAATCGGTCATTGTCGTCGAATTGCAGCCGTATTACGGTTCTTTCTCCGTTCACCTCGGGCAGGCCCCGCAGGAGACGTTGCACGATCTGTTGGCGCTCGACCCTCGCCAGATCAATGAGCGCACGCTGAGAATGCATCTGATCCACGACCCGGCCGGCGTGGACGTTCTCTTTGGGCCATACGAAACGACGGAATACCAGGAAGCAACGGCCGAGCAGGTGGGCACGGTGATTGAAGGGCTGGCTCCCCTGGCCGATTACGTGTTGCTGGACCTGCCGAGCATCCCGTCACCGGCCACGGAAACGGCTCTCCGCTTTTGCGAACACGTTACCTTGCTGCTGAAGCCGGAACCGGCGAGCATCGCCGCCGGCCGGGCGATGCTGAGCACGCTGCGGTCTTGGGGAATAGGCTCGGGCGTGGTCGAGGCCGTCATCGCCAATCACGTGCCGCTGGCCGTGGGCGTGAACGCGGGCGAGATCGCCGAGGAACTGGGCTGCGAAGTGATAGGCATTATCCCACCGTCGGCCGACGCTCTGGTCGCCGCGCAGAAACAGGGCCGCCCGCTGATAGTCACACAGCCGAACAATCCGGCGAACGCCAGATTCGTCGAAGTGGCTTCGAGGCTGCGGTCGCTCACGTAGGCGCCGCCCTCGTTGCAGCGTCACTTTATGATGCCGGTGCCGCGCATCTCCATGGGCATCGTGAAGAGAAGGACGGTCGTCAGGACGAGGAGGAAGGCTTCATTCCGGGGCTTCCTCGCGGATTTCGACGTTCATAGTCATTTCCCCCGCGTTGTCAAAGACCAGCGTCAGCGGAATTTCCTGGCCGGCCTCAAAGGGTTGGGAGACGTCCAGACACATAACGTGCAGACCGGTGGGTACGAGGGCAACGGTTTGTCCGGGACTGATGGGAATAGTCTGCCCTTCGACCGGTCGCATCTGCATGACGCCGTCCTCGTCGACGGTGGTACGGTGCAATTCGGCCGTGCCACAGGCCGCGCTGCGCACGGAGCGAAGCACGTCGTCCTGGCCGGTGTTATTGGTGATGGTCATGTAGAAGGCGCCATTTTCAGCCATATTGGGCAGCGGCCGGCCCCAGACACCTTCGACGATGAGTCCGTCGTCATCGGTGCTGCCGGAGCCACAGGCAACCAATAGCAACAGGAGGATGAGCAGAATGAACGGGGAAGAGCGTTTCATTATATCTGACGCAGCAATACACCTTTTTAAAGCTCCCAACACCGCGAATTGTAGCGGAACACGGAGAAATCGCCATCTCAACGAGAAGCGGGCGCGCTTCCGGTTGGTTCGCATCAGGGGGGGATGCCGGAGAGCGCGCCCGCTGTCTTTAGAGATCGACAACCTGGCGGCTCCAGGGGGATCCGAAGCCGCCGGATTGATTTTCCCATCCCGTCAACAAAATTGTTTCAAATCAGCAATCGTTCGACCTTCCTCATCCTTGACGACAACCTGTAGCGGCATCTGGCCGGGGAGGGAGTGAGTAGCGCAACCAAAGCAGGGATCGTAAGCGCGGAAAGCCATCTCCACCCTGTTGAGCAGGCCGTCGGTGACGACCTCTCCTCCCCTGATGAGCTCGGTTGCGGCTTTTTTCACAGACATGGCGATGGGCGCGTAGTTGTTGGTCGTGCCGACGATGAGGTTAACTTTGCGCAGGAGGCCGTTCTCGTCGGTCCAGTAGTGGTGGGTCAGCGTGCCGCGTGGCGCCTCGACGGAACCTACGCCCTCGTCCGGCGTGGTATCGACGACGGGGCGCACGTCAGGATCGGTGATTTCAGGATCGGTGACCAGTTCTAGCATGCGCTCGGCCGCGTAGAGGAGTTCAATGAGGCGCGCCCAGTGGGTAGCGAGGCGGTAGTGCACGGGCTGGTAATTGCCGTTGATGCGCCGGCTGCCCAGCGTCTCGTACATCTTTTCGTACGCTTCCTGGGCTTTCGGCGTGGCCATGCCGTCGGCGGCGTTGAGGCGCGAGAGGGGCGTGGCGCAGTAAACGCCGCTTTCGGGGCCGTCGACGAAGCCGTTCCAGCCGACTTCCTTGAGGTAGGGGAATTTGAGGTAGGTCCACGGTTCCACGTGCTCGGCGATATGCTTCAGGTAATCGGCCGGCGGGTATTTGACAAACTCTTTACCGTCCGGCCCGACGACGCGAATGTCGCCGTCGTAGAAGTTGACACGGTTCTTCTCATCCACGGTCCCCATATAGTAGGTTTCGTGGGTAAAGGCATCGGAGCCGATCATGTCGACGTAAGTGTCGTTGCCCAGCACGAGGTCTTCGAAGAGTTGTAGGCTGAAAAGGCCAAAATCGACGTTCTGGCGGGCGATCTCTTCGAATTCCTCTCGCTCCTCCGGGCGCAGCGACCGGCTCCAGCCGCCGGGCAGGCCGGCGACGGGGTGGACGCCCCGACCGCCCAGGACCTGAATGACGTGGTGGTTGCGCTGGCGGCACTCGATAACTTGCCGGCCGACCTCCAACCCTACTTTATGGATGACGCCGAGGATGTTGCGCTGCGCGGCGGGGGCGTCCGGCCCGAGCACGAAGTCGGGCCCGGCCAGGGCATAGAAGTGGGTAGTGTGGTCGGTGACGTAAAAAGCCATGTAGAACATTTCGCGCAACTTACGCACGGCCGACGACGGCGTCACCCTGTAGAGGGCGTCCAGCGTCTTGGTGGCAGCGACGTGATGGGCCTCGGGGCAGACGCCGCAGATGCGGTTGGTAATGCGCGGCATCTCCTCGGCCGGGCGGCCGACGCAAAACTGTTCGAAGCCGCGTAGCTCGGGCACGATGAAGTAAGCGTTAGCCACGTTGCCTTCACCGTCGAGGAAGATGTCTATCTTGCCGTGCCCTTCCAGGCGCGTGATGGGGTCAATCGATATCCGCTGCATAACATACCTCCGTCGCCGGCGCTTGCTGGAGTAGAACCATCGCAAAAGCCGGCAATCTCACTCTGGCCGACCGTCTCGGCCGTCGCCGTTGGTCCGAGCGCGACGCAAGAGCGAATGGGCCATGCTGAAACGGTAGAAGGTGCCGGCCGGGTCGGCGAGGGTGTCGACCGCTTCCTGGATCTTCCGTTCCAGCGCCGCCTCGCCGTCCGTGCTCTGGCCGACATCCATGACCGAAGCCACGGCGGACAACATGCGCGCGCCTTGATCCTCTACGCCGTCCAGAGGACCGTAGCAGCCGCGACAACCCATTCCGACCTGCGGGCAGAGGGCGCCGCAGCCGGCGCGCGTGGCCGGCCCCATGCAGAGCAAGCCCTGTTCTAACAGGCAAACGTCGGGTTCCGGGATTTTTTCGTGCGGCCGGTAAAAACGATCAATCTTCTTCACGTCCCGCGTCAGCGGGCACTCTTCACACAGCGCCAGGCGGTCGGCGCCGAGAATGGTTCCCGTCGGCGGCAGTTCGACGCCGTCGATGACGGCCTGGAGCACGGCCCAGATCTGCGTAGCCTCCGGCGGGCAGCCGGGGATCGTGTAATCGACCTCGACGACCTGATCGAGAGATTTCACCGTCTCATACAGCTCCGGTAGTTCCAGCTCCCCCTCCGCGACGGCCGTTCGGGGCTGCGGCAGCACAGCGTCGGCGTTATCGGTGGAGGGATTGTCCAGATAAATGGCGCGCAACGTCGCCTCCTGCGTCGTCAGGTTGGCGAGGGCGGGGATACAACCCTCATAGGCGCAGGAGCCGAAAGCGACCATTATTTTCGATTTCTCGCGCAGTAGATGGGCCATCGCCTCGTTTTCGGAGTTGCGGATGGCTCCGTTGAAGAGGCAGAGGTCAATATAGCCGTTGTCGTAGCCGCGCACGTCGTCGACCTTGAAGTCGGCGACACAAGGCAGGAAAACGACGTCGAAGGCCTCGTCTACATCCAAGAGACGGAGGCCGATGTTCAGGAAGGAGATCTCACATCCGCCGCAGGAGGCGGCCCAGTACATGGCCAACTTGCCTTGGCCGTTGCTCTTGCCGTTTTCGCTCATGCTACGACCTCCTCCGAGGAGACCTCTTCTTTATGGAGGGCCTGGGGGCTGAGGACGTGGGCTAGGTCGCCGTTTTCACCGGCCACGGCCGGCCAGTTAAGGGGTCCTAACGCCCGTACCTCTTCGACCATCTCCTCGATTATGCGCGCTAGGCGGACGCCTTCGGCCGCACTGGCCCACACCAGGCGTACGCGCTCCGGCTCCACGCCGAATTGCTCCAGAGTTCGGCGCAGGAGCCAGTAACGGCGCATGGTTTTCAGGTTTTGCTCCAGGTAATGACACTCACCGGGGTGACAGCCGCTGATGAGAACGCCGTCGGCCCCGCCGGCCAACGCCCGGAGAACGAAGCCGGGGTCCAACCGGCCGGAACACATGAGGCGAACCAGGCGCACGTTCGGCGGGTATTGGAGGCGCGAGGTGCCGGCCAGGTCGGCCGCCCGGTAACTGCACCAGTTACAGGTAAAACCGATGATCAGCGGTTCGAATTGTTCCGTCATTGTCAACCTCCTCCGGCCGGGACGGCTTCCCGCTGCCGGCCGGCGCCGTTGCCGCTGTAGCGCAAGAGACCTTCCAGTTGGGCCAGCACCTGCCGGTCACTGAACTGGGTGCCGGTGATGGCGGCCGAGGGGCAGGCGGCGACGCAGGTGCCACAGCCCTGGCAGAGCGCCGGATTAATCTCGGTAATTTGCTCCTCCTCGTCAAAGGTGATGGCGTTGAAGGGGCAGAGGTCGTTACAGATGCGACAGCCTGAGCAATAATCGGCGATGACGCCGGCGCGCACAGGCTCCAACGCCAGTTCTTCCATCTGGATGCGGCCGAGCACGCGAGCGGCGGCGGCCGCGCCCTGAGCGACGCTGCTGGGAATGTCCTTGGGGCCCTGCACGCAGCCGGCGATAAAGACGCCTTCGGTCATCGTGGCCACAGGGTCCAGCTTGGGATGCTTCTCGATGAACCAGCCGTTGGCGCTGCACGAGATGCCGAAGGTGCGAGCAACCGCTTCGGCGTCGTGGCGCGGTTCCAACCCTGCCGACAGGATAACCATGTCGACGGGGATGCGCCGCTGACGGCCGACGAAGGTGTCCTCGACCTGTATGATCAGTTTGTCTTCTTCACCGGGCCGGCGGGCGGCGTCGGTCACTTCGGCCACCCGGCCGCGGACGAAATGCACGCCTTCTTCCATTACGCGCTGGTAGAACTCGTCGTAATCTTTGAAGGCCGTACGCATGTCAATGTAAAAGTTGTACACGTCGGCGCCCGTGTGCTCTTTGACCAGGTGGGCGAACTTCAGGCTCTGCATACAGCAAATGACAGAGCAGTAATTGTTGTAGTTTTTGTCGCGGCTGCCGACGCAGTGGATGATGCCTACCGACTCGGGGTGTGTGCGGCCGTCGCGGAGAACGACTTCGCCGTCGGTCGGTCCGGCGGCGTTGCACAGGCGCTCGAACTCGAGGCTGGTGTACACGTTGGGCAGGCGGCCGTAACCGTATTGGGGGATCCGCCTCGCGTCGAAGAGATCGTACCCGGTTGCGAGAATGATATTGCCGACCTTCAACTCGAGCAGTTCGTCCTCCTGCTCGAAGTCGATGGCTTCGGTGGGGCACAGTATCTGGCACGCCTTGCACTTCCCTTTTTCAAAGTAGGTGCAGTTTTCGGGATCGAGGACGGGATACTTGGGCACGGCCTGGGGGAACGGCCGGTAGATGGCCTTACGATAGCCAAGACCGGCCTCAAAGGCTTCGTCCACCACTTTGCGCGGGCACTTCTCCTCGCAGATGCCGCAGCCCGTACACAGGGATTCGTCCACGTAGCGGGCGCGCTTGCGTACCGTTGCGGTGAAGTTGCCCACGTAGCCGTCTACCTTTTCCACCTCGCTCCAGGTGTAAAGGGTGATGTTAGGATGGGAACCGACGGACACCATCTTCGGCGTCAAAATGCAGGCCGCGCAATCCAGCGTGGGGAAGGTCTTGTCAAACTGGGCCATGTGACCGCCGATGGACGGTTCCCGTTCGACCAGATAGACGGGGAAGCCGCTGTCGGCAATCTCCAGAGCCGCCTGGATGCCGGCGATACCGCCGCCGACGACGAGGGTGGCCTCGTTGATAGGCACGTGTAGCGACTCCAGGGGCTCGTGATAGGCGACACGGGTCACCCCACCCGCGATGAGGTTCTTGGCCTTGGCCGTCGCCGCTTCCTTATCGCGAGCGTGGACCCAGGAAACCTGTTCGCGAATGCTCACCAGTTCGGAGAGGTAGGGATTGAGGCCGCCACGCTCGCACGCGGTGCGGAAGGTCTGCTCATGGAGGTGGGGAGAGCAGGCGGCGACGACCACGCGGGTAAGCCCCTGCTCTTCGATATCTTGTTCGATCAGTTCCTGGCCCAGGCTGGAACACATGAATTTGTAATCGCGAGCGACGACGACGCCCTGGTCGGCCAGTTCTTCGGCCGCCCAGCGGGCCACCTCTTCTACGTCGACGACGCCGGCAATATTCGAGCCACAGTGGCAAACGTAGACGCCGATCCGTTCTTTCTCTTGCGTCATGGCTTATCCCTCCTCCGGCATAGCGGGCATGGGAAGCGCATCCTTGTCGCGACGGCGTGCGCGAGCCGGCGATTTCTTCTTTTCTTCTTCGCGCTCGCTGCCGATGCGGGCCAGCGCCGGCCGGGCCTCGACGAACTCCTGGCCGATGCCCGCCGCTTCCGGCAGTAAGCCGAAGGCCAGGGCCATCAGTTGGGTGAAGTACAGGATGGGAATGTGGTAATCGGTGCCGAAATGGCGGTTGACGGCATCCTGATAGGCATCCAGGTTCAACTGGCACATGGGACACAGGGTGGCGATGACGTCGGCTTCCTCGTCGGCCGCGCTCTTCAGCAAACGACGCAGCAGTTCAAGGGCGATCTCCTCGCCGATCTGGGTCATGTGCCCACCGCAACAGTGAGCCTTCACCGGGTAATCGATGACGCTGGCGCCTAACACGTCGAGAAGGCGATCCATCGTCGTCGGATACTCAGGGTCGTCAAAGGCACCGTTAAAACTGGGGCGCACGATGAGACAACCGTAGTAAGGGGCGACGCGCAAGCCGGTCAGTGGCTGAGTCACCTGGTTGGCGACGGCATCGAAACCGACGTCGCGGACGATGACTTCCAGGAGGTGGCGCACTTTTACGCTCCCCGGATCGTAATGGAGGCCACCCTCGGCCAGGGCAACGTTGACCTTTTGCGCCATATCCGGCCGCCGCTGTAGATATTCGTCTGCCTTGCTCAGGTTGAGGAAGCAGGCGCTACAGGGAGCCACCAGTTGGGCAGGGTCGCCGTTGGTGGGGGCAGCGAGAGCTAGGTTGCGGGCGACCAGCGCGTATGCAGGCAACACGGCCAGAGCGATGTACTCGGTCGCCCCGCAACAGTTCCAATCCTCAACTTCGTCGAAGTTCAGGTTGAGACGACGGGCGACGGCGATCAACGATTGGTGGTAGGAGTGGGCGTTCTTTTCGAGCGAGCAACCGGGATAGTACGCGTACTCTTTCATGCCTGGACTCCTCCTGACACCTCGAGTTCTTTGGCTTTGGCCAGAATCGCTTTGAGCCCCTCAACGTCCTCGATGCGCCGGGGGGTGAGAGCCATACGGCCGCGCCGCCACAGGCCCAACCCCATAGAGGACGCTTTGCGCATGGCGTCCAACGGATGGTGGCGCAGGTGGTAGCGGGTCGCCAACCCTAACTCGAAGCTGCGCCCATAGTTTTCGACGAAGTCGATGAACGTCTCAGAAAATCCGGGGGCGTCGGCCGCACTCGATTCCCGGCAGTGGCCGGCGACAATAGCTTTTCGCTTCAACGTGTACATGAGGTCCGTGATGTGAATCTCCTGAGGACAACGGACCATACAGTAGTAACAGGAAACGCAATACCAGGGGCTGTTGCTGCGCAGAACGTCATCGCGCATGCCGGCGGCGATCATGGCGAAGAGCTGCCGCGGCGTGTGGTCCATATCGGCGGCAGAGGGGCAAGAGCCGCTACACGTACCACACTGGATACAGAGGTCAAGATGAGGATCATCGCCTGGTGTATCGGCGATGACTTCCTCCAGGAAGGTGGGCGCGCGCACCCGGGTTTCGAGCATTGCCATCATGCACCTCCTTATAGGGGTGGGATGCTGATTCACGCAGATGACGGGCGACGCTTTTCAGTCAATGTTCGTGAGGAGGGGTCAACCCGTTGCACCTCCTCTAATTTGACGTTTGACTCCTTTGCTACACAGTGTATCAGCGAGGTAGTAGAGATTAAGTGACAACTGTCATGGGCAAAAGGTGACAAAAATCCCTATTTGTGAAATTTGTAACAAACGGTCGGCGTGCTGAAACGACGCTCGGCGAGTATGATCGGCGCAGAGTCAATCAGGACGAGGATAACGGATGGCGCAGACGATCAACACCTACAATGAGGGCCCGCTACACGCAGCGCTGAAGGCGTGGTACGCGCGGCCGGAAGACCGGTTGGAAGTGAAGGTGGACGGTTACATCGTCGACCTGGTACAGGATGACCTGCTGGTCGAGATCCAGACGGGCGGCTTCACGCCGTTGAAAGCGAAGCTGGATGCGCTGACGCGGGAGCACCGGGTGCGCCTAGTCTACCCTATTGCCCGTGAGAAGTGGATCGTGAAGCTGGACGAAGACAAGGAAACGCAGATCAGCCGGCGCAAGTCGCCAAAGCGGGGCAAGGTAGAGCACGTCTTCTACGAGTTGGTGCGCATCCCCCACCTGCTGCAGCGGCCGACCTTCTCGTTGGAGGTTTTGCTGATTCAGGAGGAGGAGCACCGGCGCTACGATGGGCAGCGTGGCTGGCGGCGCCGGGGTTGGGTGACTCACGAGCGGTATTTGCTAAAGGTAGTGGAGCGCCATCTCTTTGCGGCAGCGGCCGACCTGGCCTCGCTGCTGCCGGCAGGATTGGAAGAGCCATTCACAACGGCCGACCTGGCCGAAGCCCTTGAACGGCGGCGGGCCGTCGCCCAGAAGATGGCATACTGTCTGCGCAAACTGGACGTGCTTAACGTCTCCGGCAAACGGGGAAACGCCATCCTCTACACGCGGGCGTGATGATCACTTGCACGCTCACGAACGTCTAGGATACAGTTGGCGTCATGAACGAAGCACACGAGGCCGTCCTCTCTGCCTGCGTCCGGGCGCTGGGCGATGACCTACACGCCGCCTATGGCTATGGCAGCACGGGCGACGTCTACGTTCAACCGGCCGGACCTGAGCACGCATTACTGCTGGTGATCGCCGACGACGTGGACCTGGAAAGCCTGCGCGAGATCGTCGGGCCGGTATGGCCAGCGAGCGGCGAGGAGGCGGGGCGGCCCCCACTGGTAGCCACGCCCCGTTCTCTGGAACGGCACCTGCGGCTTTTTCCGCTGCTGGCGAATCACCTGGCCCACGAGGGAGAACGGCTGGCCGGGAAGCGTCTGCTGGCGGCGGCGCGCGTTCCGGAAGCCCACTTGGCCGAACGAGCAGCGTACCTGGCCGCCCAGGCGATGGAAGCATCGGCAGCGCTGGCGCCGGCTGCGTTGCCCCCGGTAAGGGCGGAAGCGGCCGAGGAACGTCTGCGACGGCTGGCAGCCTATCTTTCGGGAACGGAGGATGGAACGACGGCCGAATGCTTTGCCCGCGTGCAGGACAGCGTGCAGGAGCTGCTTGAAGCCTTGCCGGGCGCCCGTCCAGCCAGGGCTGCAACGGCCGGGAGCGAACGGGTGTCGGCAATCTATGAAGAAACGGACCGCGTGGTAGTGGTAACGCCGGTGCTGGCGGCCGAAGCGTTGGGCGAGATGGCGTGGGCGGAGGTGGATGGGCGCCTGGAAAAACCGGGGATGGCCCTGCGCGTGTCGACGGCGGAGCAATTGCGGCTGTCGTTGCTACTGGAAAGGCCGCTGGACGTGGCGCTAGAACGCTATCAGCATCTCCACGGCCGGGACGTGCTTGAGGGGATAACGATTCCCATGCGCGCCATCTGGCGGCACGCAGCGCGCACTCCCTCGGCCCTGCTGATCGAGGAGGTGCCCGGTGCATACCTGACAGCGGGTGACGACGAAGCGCGCCACCGGGTGGTTCATGATTACCAGAACCGCTTGCTTAATATGCGCCTGCAACACGAGTTATTGCACCGGCTGCACGATTTTGAGCCGGCCGAGCCGCCGGAGCCGCTGCCCGGCCGGGACGCGCCGGTCGGCACCCGGGTCAAGGCCATTCTCGGCCACCTGGGCTGGTGGGCCGACCATTACGTGCAGGGGATGAGAGAAACGCCGGCCGGCAACCGCCTGCGAGCACCATAGACGGACCATGAATATCTTGCGCCTGAGCGATAGCTCACCGCAGACGGACCGGGAGTGGCCGTCCTTTTCCCTGCGGCCGGGTCTGCACATCTTCTTTCTGCTCCTCTTTGCCAACCTCCTGCAACCGCCGCCACTGCTGATTACGCCGGGCCCACAACAAACAGTTGAGACGAGCCACCCGATTCTCGGCGTGCACACGCGCCTGACGGACGAGGTGGAGGAGTGGAAGGTCCAGCGTACGTTGGAGATGGTGCGCGAAATGGGCGCGCCGTGGATCGTAGAGTTCTTCCCGTGGGCCTATTATCACGCGGAGGATGGCGGCATCGCCTGGTCTCACCCGGATATGGTCGTGAAGCACGCTCACGCCCAGGGGTTGAAGGTGATCGCCCGCATTGGCTGGACGCCGGGCTGGGCGCGGCCGGAGGACACGCCCCCTACCTATCTGGACGCCAGCGCCTACGATGACTTTGCGACGTTTGCCGCGGCATTTGCCGAACGGTACCGGGGCCAGGTGGACGCCCTCATCGTGGGCAACGAGCCGAACCTGAGCTTTGAATGGGGTTACCGGCAGACGACGGCCGCCGACTACGTGGCGCTGCTGCGAGAGGTCTACCCGGCCGTTAAAGAGGCGAACCCGGAGATGGTCGTGCTGGCCGGCGCGCTGGCCCCCAATCTGGAACCGCCCGAATCCCCGTGGGCGACCAACGATCTGGCCTATCTGGAAGCGATGTACGAGGCAGGAGCGGCCGACTACTTCGACGGCCTGGCGGTCCACATTTACGGACTTACCCGGCCGCCGGAGGAGCCGCCGGCCGCCGACCGCCTGAATTTCCGCCGGGTGGAGCTGATGCGCGAGGTAATGGTAGAACACGGCGACGAAGATACGCAGATGTACATCACCGAGACGGGTTGGAATGACCACCCGCGCTGGACGTACGCCGTGAGCCCGGCCGAGCGCATTCGCTACACGCTGGACGCCATTCGCTACGCGGAAGCGACATGGCCGTACGTGGAGATGATGGCCATCTGGGCGTTCCGCTATCCGGCTCCGACCCATAAGCCGGCCGATTACTACACGCTGGTCACGCCGGAATTTATTCCGAAACCGATTTACGAAGAGCTAAAAACGTTCACGGGGAATTGAGCCAATGCGTCGCATTCCGCTGATCTTGGGCGCCTTTCTCTCACTGCTCTTTCTTCTGGCCAGCGGCTGCCGCGAGCCGCAAGGGGCCACGTGGCAGCGCATCGAGGAGAGCGGCGTGCTGCGGGTGGGGGTAGACCCGACGTATCCGCCGTTTGCCGTGGCAGAAGGAGGGGACGTGCGCGGCCTGGACGCGGACCTGGCGCGGGCGGTGGCGGCCGATCTGGGGCTGGAAGCGCAGTTCACTTATTTTGGCTTTGACGGCCTCTACGACGCCCTGGCCACGGAGCAGGTGGACGTGTTGATTTCGGCGATGGTGGTGGCACCGCACCGCATGAAGGATTTTGCGTACAGCGATCCCTATTTCAACGCGGGCCAGTTGCTGCTGACGCCGGCCGGCGAGACAGAAATTGAGGAGATGCGCGACCTGCGCGGGCGAACGGTGGCGGTGGAGCTGGGCAGCCCGGGGCATATGGCGGCCAACCAGTGGCAGCGGCGCGTGCCCGACCTGACAGTCAACCGCTATGATACGCCGGACGCCGCGCTGGACGCGGTGGCCGCCGGCCGGGCGGAGGCAGCCATCGTCGACGGCATCAGTGCCCGCCTATATCTAGGGGCAAACGACGGCGTGCAGGTGGCCGGCGACCCGGTGACGGTGGAACCTTACGCCATGGTCGTACGTATAGAAGATGAACTGCTCCTGGAAAAGTTAAACGAGAGTCTGGATCGGCTGCAAGAGAGCGGCCGGCTGGACAGGATGATCCGTCGCTGGCTGGGAACGCGTATCGGGGGCTCCTAATGCATGGGACTTGCGATGCATGGACAGCCCGGGGCCGTTCAGTATAATGGTGCAGGTTTCCAGGCCAGTCAGCACGACGACACGAGGAATACAGGCTGAATCCCCATGAAAACCTTCCTAAACGGCAAACGCCTTTCTCTGATCCCTCTTTTCCTTCTGCTCCTGCTGCTTGCGCCCCGGCCGGGCGAAGCGCAGGCGAAAACCTATTACTGGGAATCGTTCAACGTCGACGTCCAGGTGCAGACAAATGGAGACCTGCGCGTGACGGAACGGCAGACGCTGGTCTTTGCTGGCGCGCCGTTTTCCTATGGCTTCCGCAAGATAACGACGGCAAACATGGACGGCATTACCGACGTCTCTGTTCGCGAGGGAGACATCGTTTACCAGGCGTCATCCGGCGGCCAGCACACCTTTACCGTGGAAGACGAGGGCGACGCAGTGGCCATCAACTGGTACTTCCCGCAGACAACGGGTCGCCATTCATACACGATCGCTTACACGGCGCAAAACGCCATTCGCACCGAGCCTTCGGGCGACCAGGTCTTCTGGAACGCCCTGCCGGGCGACCTGGGAGCGCGCGTTGAAAACAGCACGATCAGCATCACGCTACCGGAAGGGATCGAAGCGCGAACGAGCACGGCCCTTTTCGGCGGCCGGGAAGGGGAAAATATGACGACGTCGGTCAGCGAGGACGGCCGCCGCGTCACGTTCCAGCTCACCCAGCCACGCCCCGCTGGGACCGCGGTGGAAGTAGGCGTGCGTTTCCCCAGCGGCCAGCTCGAACTGGAGACGCCGGCATGGCAGCGGCGCGAGCAGATAAACGACGCCATTTCTCTGTTTGTGCTCGTGGCCAGCCTGCTAATCGCCGTAGGCGGCCCACTCGCCGCCCTCATGCTCTGGTACCTCTTCGGCCGTGATCCGGAGGTCGGGCCGACGCCCGATTACCTGACGGAGCCGCCGGACGAGACGCCGCCAGCCGTGGTCGGCACCCTGGTGGACGAAACGGCCCACCTTCACGACATCATGTCGACGCTGGTCGATCTGGCGCGGCGGGGCTACCTGACGATGACGGAGACAGGCCGGGGGAAGGATTACGAGTTCCAGCGCACGGACAAGCCGCTGGAAGACTTGCGCCCGTTCGAGCGTAAGATGATCGAGGGCATTTTCAGCGGCCGGGAGAAGCGCGACCTGGAGGATCTGCGTTACAAGTTCGCCTCCCGCCTGACGCAAATCCGCAACGAACTGTACAAAGAATTAAAAGAACGGGGCTATGTGCGCCGTTCGCCCGAAGGGGTGCGCGGCAGTTATGGGTGCCTTTCCTTTGGCATCGGCGGCATTGCCTTTCTCTCCTTCTTCTCTCTACCGGGCATCTTCGGCAACGGTGTCTCGACCATCATCTGTCCCTCGCTGGCTCTGGGCGTCACGGCCGTGATCATGTTCGTCGTCAGCCGCTATATGCCGGCGAAGACGGCGAAGGGGGCGGAGGCTGCGGCGCAATGGATGGCCTTCAAGAAATATCTCCAGGAAATTGAGCGCTACACCAATCTGGAGGAAGCAACAGAGATCTTCGAGAAATATCTGCCGTATGCCGTGGCCTTTGGCCTGGAGCGTAGCTGGATTCGCAAGTTCTCGACCGTACCCAACACGCCGATCCCCCCCTGGTACGTGCCTTACCCTGTGTATCGCAGCGGCCGGGGCGCGCACCGGCACGGGGGCACAGAGCCGGTCCGCGGGGGAACACCGGCCTCCGGTTCCGGCGGACGGCCGTCGTTGGAGGGGATGTCGGGCAGCCTGACCGGCGGCCTGACCTCGATGTCGGGCGGGCTGACGCGGATGTTGACCAACACGCAAACCGTGCTGCAAAGCACGCGCTCTTCCAGCGGCAGCAGCGGCGGCGGCAGCTTTAGCGGCGGCTTCAGCGGCGGCAGCAGCGGCGGCGGCAGCGGTGGATTTGGATAAGGTTATTTTTTAAGGAGGCGTATGGGACGCACGATCGGCATCATTCTTATCGCCGTTTCCCTGGTGGGCTGTTTTATCCTGACGGCTCTGATGGGCAGTTACGTCGTCGACGATCAACTAGCAGTCTCGACGGCCGTCTTCGGTTTTTCTCTTGGCGCGATCATCCTGCTGCTCCCGTTAGGGGCGGGCGTCTTCCTTCTCTGGAAAGGGAGACAGGAAGAAGCAGCGGCCGGACAGGCGCAACAACAGCGACAGGTGCTCAACATCGTCAAGACACAAGGGCAAGTGGCTATCAGCGACCTGGCCATCGAGCTGGACGTCTCGCGAGATCGGGTGCAGCAATTGCTTTACGATCTGGTGGGCAAAGGGTTATTTTCTGGCTATGTGAACTGGGATGAAGGTATGTTATACTCACGACAGGCCAGTGATTTGCGGGAGCGCAACACCTGTGAAGTGTGTGGCGGCCAGCTAGAACTGGCCGGCCAGGGAGTTATCCGCTGTCCATATTGTGGCACTGAATACTTCCTGGAATAGAAGTAGTGAAGGAGCAGACGATGCAAGATTCTTTGAAAAAAGACCCGTTAAAGGACGCTTCCACCTCCGACATGTACGAGAAGATCGAGGACGAGTCGACGCTGCTCGGCCGGCTGGCAAGCAAGATTCCCGGCTTCGGCGGCTACATGGAGCGCAGCCGGCGGCGGCAGGCGGACCAGGTTTTGCGCGACACGGTTGCCTCGCGGCTGGATGAGACGCGCCTGCAACTGGCCAACGTTCACCAGGAGTTGAGCCGGGATATCAGCAAGGCGATCGATCACGCCGAACCGCTCGGCCGGGCCGACAGCCGTCTGATGGGCCTAATCGGCAAGATCCGGGATGCGCCACAAGGGTACGCCCCCTTCTTCGACGCGGTCAAGGTGGACGAAGAAGATCTGGCCCGCCTCTACAAATTTGACGAGCAGATGCTGGCCTACGCCGAGGAAATTAAAGCCGACGTGGCTGCCTTGCAGCAGGCGGTGGCCGAAGACGGAAAAGTGGGCGAGAAGATCCGCGCCCTCGACGCTTCCATCCAGGATGCCAACCAGGTATTCAGCACACGCCAGGAGCTTCTCAAAGGATTCTCCTGATGGTGATGGTGACGCTTCGTGACGTGAGTGGCAGGAAAAGGAGTAAGTGACATGCCTCAGATATTAGACAGAATCGCGGCCGAGCCGTGGCTGCGAGACGAAATCGTGCAGAAAGTGCCGCGAGGTGGCCCAGGCCAGATTAAGATGGGCTCCGTCGTCATCGTGCAGCCGGGAGAGAAGGCTGTCTTTGTGCGCCAGGGTGAATCGTTGGCCACGTTTGACTCCGGCACCCACGTCGTGAGCACAAACAGCATTCCCATTCTCGGGGATTTCATTGAGCGCGGCCTCTTCGGCGGCAAAGATATCTTCACGGCCGACGTGTTCTTCGTCAAGAGCACGGAGATGACGCTGAAGTGGGGAACGTCGCAGCCGATCGTCGTGGAACACCTGAACCGGCCGCCGGGCGCCAGCGCCATCGTCGGCCACGGCACATATGTGGCTCGGGTCAAAGATCCGTGGCGCTTCCTCAACGCCATGGACGCCTTCCGCGACAGCGTGCGCCAGCCGCAGATCAAGGATCGTCTGGATCCGATGCTGGCCGTGATGATGCAAGACAAGCTGAGCGAGCTGGCCATCGCCCGCAATCTGGGCCCGGCGCAACTGCAGTCATTCTCCCAGGATCTCAACGAATTGCTGGTGGGCCTTCTGCAAACGGAGTTTGACTCCATCGGCATGACGATGGTTGACTTCAACATTCGCATGGGTCTCCATCCCAAATCGCTGGAAGTGGTCACCAACATGGGCTACGGCACCAGCTACACCGACAAGCAACTGGCCGACGCGGCCGTCTCCGCGGCCGAAAACCCGGCCGGCGGCAATCTGGGCGAAATCGGCTTTGGCATGATGGGCATGAGCGCCATGCAGCAGATGCAGCAGCAGAAACAGCAACAGCAAGGGCAACAGGGGCAAACGCAGCAGCCCCAGCAGGCGCAACAGCCCCAACAGCAGCAGCAGGCGGCGGGCGGCGGCGAAATGCCGGCGGTAATGACGCCGCAACAGGCGGCCGAATTTCTACAGGTCTCGCCGGAAGACGTTATCGCCGCCATCGAAGCGGGCGACCTGAAAGCGCGCAAGATCGGCAACGCGTATCGCATTAGCCGGGCGAACATGGAGGCGTTCCTCTCCGGCTAGACGCGGCGCGAGTCGCGCCGCGACTTGCGGGACCTTTTGCAGCGCTATTTCCAGCAATAGAAACCCGAAAGGCCAAAGCGGTCTTTCGGGTTTTTCTTTTTGCCTCGAAATAGGCCGCTTTTCTCCGGTTTCTGTTGAAGGACGAGCTTTGTCGTTACCTGGGATGACAAACGTTACTATGAGAGCCGGGAGGTGCGGCGTAGAGTTCAAGGGAATCCGAACTTAATGCCAACAGAATGATTATGTATAGTGTCGAACCAGCCTCCGGGAGGCCCGCGAATCGCCTCTCGATCTCCGGAAACCGCTCGCGAGGCCTCCCGGAGGTTCACATGGCAATGATGAATTTATGTAAAGGCTAGCGAGGCTGGCAGAATGGTTGGAAAACCGACGATCTGGGCAGAGGTAGACGAAGAAGGGCGGCTGATCCTGCCAGCCGAAGTGGCGCAACGCTATGGCCTGCAACCGGGAGCGCAGGTGCGGCTGGACGAGGAGAATGGGAACATCCGCGTGCACCGCCCGGTGAGCCATCTAAACAAGATCTACGTCGAGCCGTCGCTGCGCTGCAATCTCGCCTGCCGCACCTGCGTGCGCAACACGTGGGCGGAAGACGGGGGCGATATGAGCGAGGAGACCTTCGCCGCCATTCTGGACGACGTGAGCCGCCTGCTGGCGACGCCGGACGTCTTCTTCGGCGGTTTAGGCGAGCCTCTGATCCACCGCCAAATCGCGGCCTGGATTCGCGCGCTCAAAGAAGTGGGCGCCAGCGTGGAACTGATCACCAACGGCACGATGCTCACGGAGCGACGCGGCCGGCAGTTGATCGACGCCGGGCTCGACGTCATCTGGGTCTCCATCGACGGGGCCACGCCGGAAAGCTACGCCGACGTGCGCCTGGGCGCGGAGTTGCCGCGGATCGTGGAGAACGTGCGCCATTTTCGCAAGATACGGCCGGGCGGTCACCACCCCCGGCCGGAGATCGGCGTGGTCTTCGTCGCCATGCGGCGCAACGTCCACGAACTGCCCAACGTGCTACATCTGGCCCGCAGCCTGGGGGCCAAGCGTTTCATGGTGAGCAACGTTCTGCCCTACAGCGAGGAGATGCTGGAAGAGACACTCTATGACGACACGCTGCGCAGCGTGACCTACATGTCCTCGCCCTGGCACGCCAAGCTTAAGCTGCCGCGCATGGATTTCGACGAGCGCACGCACGATGCGCTGCTGCGCGCGTTTGACAGCGACTACAACGTCACCTTTGCCGGCAATAGCCTGGGCGGGGCCAGCGACGTCTGCACCTTCATCCAGAGCGGCACCATCAGCATCGGCTGGGACGGCCGGGTGGCCCCGTGTCTGCCTCTGCTACACACACACGTCAGCTACCTGCACGGCAAGGAGCGCATCAATCGGCGCCACGTACTGGGCAACGTACGCGAACAGGGTTTGATGAAGATATGGCGAGATCCAGAGTACGTGGCCTACCGCCAGCGGGTGCAGAGCTTTGCCTTTGCGCCCTGCACCTTTTGTGGCGGCTGCGAGCTGTCCGAAGCGAATGAGGAAGATTGTCTGGGCAACGGCTTTCCATCCTGCGGGGGTTGCCTCTGGGCACAGGGCGTCATTCACTGTCCTTGAGCGAACGGCAAGAACGACCTTCTATCGGTCAGGAGAGAGCGCCGATAACCTGAAAGGCGTAACCGGCGGCCACGGCCCCCAGAAGGGAAAGCACCACGTAAAGGACGAAGACGCGACGCCGAACCAGGCCCCGCACGGCGGCCATGGCGGGTAGCGTCGTCGTGGGACCGGCAACGAGAAAAGCCAGCGCCGCGGCCGGAGCCATTCCCTGGGAGAGCAGACCGCCGATCATGGGCAACGCCGTCAGGTTGCTGGTATAGACCGGGACGCCCAGCAAGGCGGCCGTGACGATGGCCAGCGGATTGTTGCGCCCCAGAAGGCCGGCGATCCACGCTTCGGGCACGTAAAGGGTAATCAGGGCCTCCAGGAAGAAGGCCAGCGCCATGAATTTGGCGACCATGGCGGTGGCCGCCCACGTCTCCTTTAAGAGGCGACGGCGGAAGGAAGGGGGTTGCAGGGAGCAGGCGGCGCCTTCTCCCCCGCCGCACCCGCTGCCGCCGCCCCCTCCGCCGGCCGGGGACACACCGATACTATCCATGGAAACGACGCCGGCAGCCGATGCCACCCCCTGCCCGGCCGGCGACGGGACCAGGCGCTGGCGCAACCGGCGCCAGCCATCGGCCAGGAGTTCGACGGTACCGCGCACCTCGGTGTTGCCTGTCCCACCTGCGTGATCGGCGCGGAGTATCGAAGCGCCCAACCAACCTTGCTCGACCAGCAGGTGAGTGACAAAACCGGCGGCCAGGCTGAGGACGAGAGTCGCCGCCAGACGCCACACGGCCAGGGGCCAGCCGAGCATGGCCACGCTGAGGAAGAACGTCTCGGGGTCCATGGACGGAGAAGCGATCCAGAAGGTCATAACGGGCGCCAGGGGGACCCCGCCGATGAGCAGCGAGGCAACGACGGGGATGACGCTGCAGGAGCAGAAGGGGCTGAAGGCACCGACGGCCGCCGCCAGGAAGATGGCCACGAGCGGCCGGGCCTGGAACACGCGGTTGATATGGCGGGATGCGCCAGAGAGGTTCACGGCCACGGCGATGGGAATGGTAACAAGTAGATAGGGCCAGAGCTTGAGGAAGGCGTCGGCCATGAATTGCAGGATGGTCAGTAGCTGTTCGGTCATTCCACGTTCTCCTTCATCGTATTTTTACGATACTAATTCGCAAAAAAACTCGTCGCTATGAAGTTTTCCGGAAACGATTCTGGGCGATGGCACGTTCAGCGAAAAAGAGTGGGGG
>JAWVYQ010000052.1:0-21609 GCA_033722615.1 Promineifilaceae bacterium (SeqCode) | reverse complement strand
GTACGCTACTTCCGGAAAGCGATCGAGGATTTCGTCGGCAACTTCTTCTGGCGTCCGGCCAGCGGTGCTCACTTGGGGAAAACGGCCATATTTTTCGGCCCGCTCTGCCAGCAGCGCTTCTACCCGTCTTAGCGGATCCTCCACCTCTAGCAACGGCCGGCGCACGGCGTCATTGTCAAGTCGTTTCAAAATCTCCTCCGGTTGCGCCGCGAGACAGATGACGGCGTTCTCCGGACGCAGGGTGGCTTCGTTCTCCGGGTCGATCATCAACCGGCCGCCGGTGCCGATTACCAGCCCCTCGCGCCCGCCCAATTCCTCTGCAATCTCCGCCTCCATTTGGCGGAAGGCCCTGGCGCCGTCCTCGTCAAAGATGCGGGCAATACTTTTACCGGCACGCTGCTCGATCACCTCGTCCGTGTCCACGAACGCCCGCCCGGTACGCGCTGCCAACAACCGCCCGATCGTCGTCTTCCCCGTCCCCATAAATCCGGTCAACACCACGCTCATTACCGTCATCGTCCTTCTTCTGCTTCTCCTTCATCCTGCCCGAACCGTTTTTCGGCGAAACGTTGTCTCTGGCCCGGCTGCTGCCCTTCTTGAGGCAGATGGCACCAACTCTTGCCCATTATAACTGACTTTATCCCTGACCAAACCAATTTGGAGACGATCGGAACCAGGAAGGCCTGGAGAGCGTCTATATCATCAGAAAGGACAATGGTTCATCCGACTATTGACCGATTTAAAGCAGGAAGAAAGGGTCTATGATGCAAGTGTGCATACGAAGCGCATGGGTAGCATAAACGACCCCATCGTCGGGGAGTAGCGTTTGAACCGTTCTGAAAGAACGCTGACAGCATCAGCATATTTAGGACAAGGAGGTCCATCATGTTTGGCCAAAAGGAAAAGCGTTTTATGATTGTCGTAGGGTTGTTGTTGGTGGCGCTGTTAGCTGCCTGCCAGCCGACCACGTCTGCACCAGGTGCAGCGCAGACCGCGGCGGAGAGCGGCGGTATTACCGTCATCGGCCGTGGTGAAGCGTTTGGCGCGCCCGATAGAGCCGAGGTAAACGTCGGCGTCGAAACCTTCGCCGAGACGGTGGAGGAAGCATCCAGCCAGAATCAGGCGACCGTTGAGTCCATCATGGCTGCGTTGGAGGCCGAGGGGATTGCCCGTGAGGACATTCAGACCAGCAACTACAGCCTGTGGGCAGAGCAGGTCTATGGCGACCGCGGCCCTGAAGGCATCGCCGGCTACCGCGTCAGCAATCAGGTGCGGGTCACCATTCGCGACATCGAGCAGGTGGGCGATGTTATTGCGGCTGTGACCGGCGCTGGCGCCAACAACGTTCATGGCGTTTCCTTCAGCGTGGCCGATCCGGCCGCTTTGGAGGCGGAGGCCCGCGCCGAGGCTATCGCCAACGCTCGCGAGCGCGCCGAATCGCTGGCGGAACTCAGCGGACTGGAACTAGGAGACGTGACTGTCATCAGTGAAGTTATCGGCCAGTCCGGCGTCGTGCCCTACGGCGACCGCGGTATGGGCGGCGGCGCCATGGTCGAAGGGGCGGCTGGCCCCGGCATCTCTCCCGGCGAGCTAAGCGTCGGTGTGGAAGTGCAGGTTACGTTCGCCATTCGCTAACGAGACATATCTTGACCTGAAAGAGAGGCCCGGCCGTTCGCGGAAAAGGAGCGGCCGGGCCTTTTTGTGATACGCTGGCCATTGACTACAATCTGTTCATGTTGTTTTCCAGCAAACGCTGTCTGCCGTCCGCGTTGCTCCTGTTCGTTCTCTTCACAGCCCTTTCTCTCGCCGCGCTCCGGCTGCTGGACCTTCAGTGGGCGTGGTCCTTACGTCCGCGATGGTTAATTGCCGGGCTGGCCCTCGTGGCGATCAGCGATGGCCTGCTCCACGGGGCGTTGGCCCTGTTCTTCGGCCGGCGCTACCTGCGACGCTACCGATCCCTGGCCCGTTACTTTTCTCCTCAGGGCAGCACAGAAATCGTGGCCAGTGGCTTCTTGGCGGCCGGAGAGGAACTCTTTTTTCGCGGCGTCCTCTTACAAGGAGCCATCGGCCAACTGGGGTGGCATGTTGTGAGCGCTCTCGTTCTTACGGCGTTGGCCTTTGCCCTTTTGCACCTCATTACTCGGCCGGCGCTCGCTCCCTTTGCCCTGTGGGCGTTGTGGGAGGGCGTTTTGCTGGGAACCGTTTACCTGATGAGCGGCTCCATCTTGACGGTCGCTCTGGTCCACGCCCTGCACGATGCGGGCGGCTTTGCCCTTTTTGCCCTCCAGCGCCGGACGGGGTGGCTGGCGGGAGGCGCGACCGGCGAACGCGGGTTTGATTCTATAGAGTGAGAGACGGTGACAAGAGATGGCTATCATCCAAAAGAATCCACTGAGGATGTGTGGGCGACTGGAGCGGTGCTGGTTGTTTACGTTCCAGACTTCGCCGGCTGCTGCCCGACAGTTGCTCCCTGGTGTCTTGGAACCCATTACCCACAACGGTTTCGCCTTTTGGAATGTTGTCATTACCCGGCTACAAGCGATGCGCCCCTGGCCGTTACCTGCCTGGATAGGCGTGGGTTACTGGCACGCGGCCTACCGCCTCTATGTGCGCTTTCACCGGCCGGCTGGTCCTCCCGTGGATGGCCTCTACTTCGTCCGCAGTGACTGTGATAGCCATCTGATGCGTGTGGCCGGTAATCTGCTGACCGATTTTCGTTTTTCCTTCGCGCCCATCGGTTGTCAGGAGCGAGCGGAGCAGGTCGAGTTGTCGATCCAAGCGCCCGACGCGCCAGCCCGGGCGTTATTGGCGCGCCGACCTCCAGCCTCGTTGCCCGCCCATTCCGCCTTTTCCTCGCCGGACGAGGCTAAAGCGTTTCTGGAGTACGAGCCCTTTGGCATTGGCGCCGGTCCGGCCGGCGAGGTTAACGTTGTGCCCGTCGTCCGCGACGAGACCGCCTGGCAAACGAAACTGCTGCAAGTCAAGTCGGCCGTCTGGGGCTTTTTTACCGACATGGAGGTGCGGCATGAGATTTGCTACGAAGTGGCACCCATTGAATACCAATGGCAGCGCGGCCGCGTCTACCGGAGCCACTCGTGAAGATTCTGCTTACAGGCGCAACCGGGTTCGTGGGCCGTGCGTTGGTGCCGCGCCTGTTGACTGCCGGCCACGATTGTGTCGTGTTGAGCCGACGGCCAAACGCCGGGGCGCGGCGGTTGCCCCCGACCGTGCACATGCTCTCTTATGACGACGTCTGGCCCGCTGCCGACGCCGTCATCAACCTGGCCGGCGAAACCATCGCCGGCTGGTGGACGCCGGATAAACGGCGGCGGATCATGAACAGTCGCCTGCAAATTACGCGCCGGTTGGTTGCCTGGATGGCCACTGCTTCGCCTCGCCCGCGCACCTTACTCTCTATGTCCGCTGTGGGCATTTACGGGCACCGGCCGGGCGAAATCATAACAGAGGCCTCGTCCCCCGATCCGGCGCAGGCCTTTCGCGCGCGCGTCTGTCGCGCCTGGGAAGCCGAGGCGCGGGCTGCGGGGCGCTACGGCGTGCGCGTCGTAACGCTGCGCCTGGGAAACGTTTTGCACCCGGCCGGTGGTTATCTCGGCGCGCTGCTGGCCCTCTATCGCCGGCTCCCCGTCGTCGGTCTTGCTCCGGCCCGGACCTGCTTTTCCTGGGTCAGTCGCCGCGATGCCGTGCGCATGGTGCGCTTTGCCCTGGAAAACGATGTCCCCCAAGGACCGCTCAACGTCACAGCCCCCCGTTCCGTAAGCCAGGGCGTTTTCACGCGTGCCCTGGCTCGCCGCCTGGGAAAACGCTTGTGGGGACGGCTACCGACCTGGGCGCTGCGGTTAGGGTTGGGCGCCTTTGCCGCCACCCTGCTAGATAGCCTGGACGTGCGGCCGGCCAAAGCCCGGGAACTCGGTTTCCGTTTTGACGATCCACGGCTTCCCCCTTACCTGGCCCGCGTGTTGTAGAGGGTGGTCGTTACCGGCTTCAGCGTGGCCCGTACTTTTCGCGGATTTCGGCGCTGACTTCGCCGACGTCTTCGCCGACGGCATAGAGGTAGCGGGACGCTGACTCTTCGCTGACGTATTTAAACTGTTTGGCCAGCTTTTTTGCCGTGGCGCCCACACCCTCTTCTTGCACCTGGTTGCGCAGCCACTCCCCAAAGCTGCAGTGCTCAGCCGCGATCTCCACCATGCGGCCGGCGTTGTCGATTACAGCCTGGATCTTTGCCTGGTAGCGGATGATGCGCTCGTTTTCCGACAGCCGTTCCACATCTTCCTCTGTAAAATCGGCGACCGTCTGGGGGTCAAACTTGTGGAAGGCGTCGAGAAAACCCTCCCATTTCCCTTCGACCACCTCCCGATTCAAACCACCCATGAAAATCATCTTCGTCATCATCTCCAGGTACCCGGCGTCATTTTTCGGCTTCTGACCAGGTGTCACGTTCAACATTTTTGCCATGTTCTTCTCCTTGTTTTTCTTCATTGTAATTGTTCGGAAAACGCCCTTCGAACGACCGGATCAGCCGGAGGGTGACAAGGGCCAGGACTGTCGAACCGACGGCTACGATGTATTGGGAAAGGGCCACGCTGATGCCTACGCCGGCCGTGAAGAGGATGGATGCAGCCGTCGTCAGGCCCTCCACGCGGGATTCTCCGCGCCGGCGGAGAATTGTCCCCGCTCCCAGGAAACTGATGCCCGCTGTGACGGCTTCGATAATACGTAGGGGATCAGCCTGGATCACTGTCTGACCGGTCGACCCGCTCAGGTTTGCGATCACTACGTCGCCCAGATCGACTACCAGGGCGCTGGCGGCCGCCACGAGCATGTGCGTACGCAGGCCGGCTGGCTTGTCTGCCACTTCCCTTTCTACGCCAATCAGCCCGCCCAGCAGCAGCGCCACGAGCACGGACCCCAGGATTTCGAATTCTGCTAGGTGTGCGGTGAAAAAGCTCAAGCTTTCCATTCTCCAATATGGTAGGCGCAGTCTAGAACGGCCACGCCAGCAAGATCAGGGTGGCTGCCGCCGTCACCGTCAGATTGTCCAGGCCCCAGACAGAGACTGCTTCCACGACCGTCGTGCTTCCCACAATCGCCACTGCGGGGAGCAGGGCGGTCGTTGGCTCGATGGTGGGCGGGCCCGGAATGAGCCATAGTGCCAGCCAGGTGAAAAGCAGGCCGGCCGCGAAAAAGCCGGCCGATCCTTGTAGGGTGCGCGTATGTCCGAAAACGGTGTAAGCGTGTCTGCCAAAAGTCTGGCCCACGACGGGCGCCAGACCGTCGCCCCAGGTGAGGGGCATGAGGGCGGCTACCATCAGCGGCGGCCGCTCCCAAAAGATTAGCGTGACGGCCGCAGCCGCCAGCGGAAAGTAAACGGTCCCCAGGTTCGAGCGGTCGCTGCTGGCCATCGCGGCGAAAAAACCGAAGCGCCAATCCATAAAATTGATGACGGCGAACATGAGAGCGGCGGCGACGAAAGGCCATGGGGTACTGAAAAGAAAGGGAAGCGCCCAACTCATCATCCCCACACCGATGTGAATCACCTTCCGCGTGAAGGCTGTCCCATAGCCAAAACGACGCCGGAGCCCTTCCGAGAGGCCAATGACGGTGAACACGTAGATGACACAAATGAAAAAGCCTATCCAGTTGTTCATAGAGCGCTTAGCGCCCCCTCCGCTGTCAAAAATGGTGCAGGCTCAGTATAGGTGTTCATAGAGAAGGTCGAGACTCAAATTGGGAACGACAGTATGGTGGCTCTGCAGCGTTAGGCCGGCCGCAGCCGCTCCCAGGCGAACGCATTCAGTTGTGGGTAGCTCGTTGACCATGCCGAATATGATCGCGGCCGTAATAGCGTCTCCCGTGCCCGTGCTGTCCGCCATTTCGCTGTACCGTGGCGGGATGTAGCCGCTTTCGTCAGAGGTCGCGTAAGCCAGTCCGAAGTCGGAGAGCGTCACGACGGCGATCCCTACGCCCATGTTGAGCAGTTGGCGCGCCGCCTCCAGGCTGGCGTCGGTATCGTAGCCAAAGTAGTCCGTGCCACACAACGTAGCGGCTTCTACCTCATTGGGTACTACCAGGGAGAGGGTGTCCAGATAGGGTGATAGCTTGTAGGCCATACGCGTGGAGGAGGGGTCGGCGACCAGAACGTTTTCGTACTGCCGGGCGAGCTTGATGATCGTGGCGACGCTGGATGGGGGCAGGCTCCCGTCAAACATAATCGTGCTGGCATCGCGGAACAGCCGGCGGCGACGGTACAAATACTGGCTGGTTATTGTGTCCATGGCCCGGGTGTCATCCAGGGCAACGGACAGCGTGCCGTCAGGATCGAGCACGGCCATATAGGAACCCGTATTGCGGTCCGGGGCCACGTGCACGTTTTCCACGTCGACGCCGGTTGCTGCCGTCTGTTCTGTTAGCTGCCGGCCAATGTCGTCGTCTCCGGTAGCCGAAATGAGCACCACGTCGGCGCCCAGCCGCGCCAGATTCTCCGCGACGTTGCGCGCTGTACCTCCGCGGGAGGAGCGAATTTCCGCCGGATTAGACGTTTCCGGTTCGAGGCCATCGGTTGGGATCCCCTTGACGTCCAACAACGTCGCCCCGATTACCAGAATGTGTTCGGCCATCTCCTCCTCCGATTGATTGCATCCCGAATATGGGCCTGGTCATTCTGCCTGGCGCGACAGTGTAACACTCTGCTGTCACGCAGACCAACTCCTGTTAATCATACCGGATTTTAGACAAATAGGTAATGGAAGCGGCCGGCGACCGGCTGATCTATTTTTCCTCCCGCGCGCTCGATAGGGACCGCATTAGCACTCGGCCCCATTCGAAAAATGCCATGTCCGAGCAATCAGAGCAAACGTTGACTATCAGGCCATAACTGGTATAATGAGTCAGCCCCATTTATGGGCGGTTAGCTCAGTTGGTTAGAGCGCTACGTTGACATCGTAGAGGTCACAAGTTCGAGTCTTGTACCGCCCACTCCTTGCCGCGAAAGCGGCTTTTTTATTCCCGGCTTCCTACTGCGCATTGCCAGCTTAATGACGGGCTCTGCGAGACCCTGCCCTTGCTCGGACCGGCGTCCCGCCGAATCTGTCGACATTCAGCTCAAGGACGGCTAGATGTGTATCGGATCCCCTTCCACGCCGTGGGCGGCTTCCATGATCACCTCGCTCAATGTGGGGTGTGCGTGCACGTTACGGGCAATCTCTTCGGCCGTCAACTCATTCATGCGGGCCAGCGTCAGCTCCGGTAGCAGCTCCGTCACGCCGGGCCCGACCATGTGCGCGCCCAGGATTTCGCCATAACGCGCATCGGCCACAATCTTAATGAACCCATCTCGCTCGCCCACGCCCAGCGCCTTACCGTTGGGCTGGAAGGGGAATTTGCCCACGTTCACGTCGTAGCCGGCTTCTTTCGCCTGCTCTTCCGTGTAGCCAAAGCTGGCCACCTGCGGTTCACAGTAGGTGCAGCGCGGCAGCATGCGATACTCCAGAGAGATAGTTGGGTGGTCGGCAATTGTTTCGGCGGCGATAATGCCCATCGCCGAGCCAATGTGAGCCAGCATAAGGCCCTCAGGCGCCACGAGGTCGCCGACGGCGTAGATGTTGGGGACGTTCGTGCGCATCCCCTCGTCGACGGCAATACCGCCCCAATCATTCTCCTTCAATTCAAGCTCGCCGTTCAAGCCAATCGTGTCGACGTTGGGGCGGAATCCGACGGCGACGAGCACCTGGTCCACTTCCACCGTCTCGCCCTCTTTCATCTTCACTTTCACTGCGTCCCCGCTGGCGTCTACCCCTTCTACCGTCGTGTCCGTGTGGTAATTCACGCCCAGCTTTCTGTATGCTTTTTCGATGACCTGGCTCACTTCGGGATCTTCGTTAGGCAAAAGGTGGGGCAACATCTCGACGAGGGTTACTTCGGTTCCGTAGTTAGCCCAAATGTAGGCGAATTCCACGCCGATAGGCCCGGCGCCGATAATCAGCGCCCGCTCAGGCACGCTCTCTTCCATGATCGCTTCGATGTAGGTGACAACTTTCTCGCCGTCGATTTCGACGCCGGGAATCGTGCGCGGCCGGGCGCCGGTAGCCAATATGACGTCCTCGAAGGTCAGCTCTTCCTCGCCTTCGTCGTTGAGGTCCACGTGTAGGCTGTTGCGGCCGGTCAGCCGGCCGACGCCTTCATAAACGTCGACGTCATTCTTGCGCATCAGGAAGCCCACTCCCTTGACCAGCCGGTTGGAGACCTGGCGGCTGCGTTTGAAAGCTGTTTCGTAATCCAGGCTCAAGTTGTCGAAGTCGAAGCCGAACTCCTTCCCCCGGTGTTTAAGTGTGTGGGCGACTTCCGCGTTCTTGAGCAGAGCCTTTGAGGGAATACACCCGATGTTCAGGCAAACGCCACCCAGGGATTCCTTCTCCACGATGGCCGTTTTCAGGCCGAGCTGAGCGGCGCGAATCGCTGCCACGTATCCGGCCGGTCCCGCCCCCAACACAATGACGTCGTATTGCTTTGCCATAGAAATTCTCCGTCTTATTCTTTCTGTCTCGTGTGAAAAAAGGTTAGGAATCAGCCCTTCGCGTCGGTAACGACCGAGGACTCACTGCTTCTCGTGTATTCGAAACGCCTTAATCATTATAGCGTCAATAGAGTTTTAGGGCACAGTGCCGGCCCGGATTAACACCTTCCGTGCAATCCGGTTATAATGTCGCCTTGATGATAGGATTTCCATCTTGGACCCTGTGGGGGATGGCTCTGTCGGCGCTCGTCGCGCTCCTGGCCCTCCTCCTGGCCCTTATCGGACAGTCCCCTCGCCTGATGCGGCGCCTGGGGCTAGACGTCTACCGGCTGGATTTACGCGTCCGCGCCCTGACCGGCTACGCTTTCGCCTTCCTGTTGCTGATGGTGGGCTTTTTTCTGGCGGGAGTTCCGTTGGGCGCGGAATCGGCCGCAGAGGCCGGGGAAGCAGAAGAGATGGCGGGCGAGATGACGCCCCCGGTCGCCGCGGAAAGCAGCCGGCCGGTTACGGTTACCTCACCTGTCCTGACGGGAACCGTATCGACCATGACGACGCCGGCTGCCACCTCGGCAACGCCTGCTTCCGGTGCATTCTTCGGTTTTCCCTCCTCTACTATTACCGGAACCATTGAAACGACAGCTACGGTGCCAGCCATTCCTTCTCCCACCGTCGAGGGCGCCGAGGCGGCGACGGGAACGCCGACCCGCGTTCTCAGCCCTACGCCAACGTCAACCCAGACTCCCTCTGCAACGCCGACCGCCAGCCCTACGCCGACGACCACGCCCTCGCCGACCGCTTCCCCTACGCCGACCATTACGCCGACGCCTATCGATGCCCCGACGGCCACCGTCGACTCTGACGGCAGCAGCATCTGGGTTTTCCGATCGCCCGGGGGACAACAACTGGTCATCGTCGAAGATGGCGCGACGCTCATCCTCTTGTCGCGCCACGCCAATCAGGGGGGCGTTCTCTGGCGGGAGATCATGACGGTGGAAGGGTTAGTGGGCTGGATTCAGGAGCAGTATCTTTCCTATCCGGATAATGGGTAGGTTCTATATAGAGATGGTGGAGCGGGTCTGCCTGAAGATGGGTAGAGTTTGTTCGGGGCATGATTAAGAAGAGGCTAGGTATTCTTCTAGGGCGGTGACAGTGGCCGGAAGGGAGTGAGGAGGCTCCGCCTGGGCCACGGCCGTATCCGGGTCTTTTAATCCGTGGCCCGTCAGCACGCAGACAGCCGTCTTTCCGGCGGGATCCAGCTCCCCCTGAGCAATCTGCTGCCTTAAGGCCGCGACGCCGGCGGCCGACGCCGGTTCCACAAAGATTCCTTCGCGGGCAGCCAACATCTTCCAACTCTCGAGGATTTCGTCGTCGCTGACGGCCGCGATCAGGCCGCCGGACTCGTCGAGCGCCGTCAGCGCTTCCTGCCAGCGCGCCGGATTGCCGATGCGGATGGCCGTCGCCACCGTTTCCGGCTTCTCGACAACGCGGCCGCTAACGATGGGGGCGGCCCCGGCCGCCTGCCCGCCCAACAGGCGCGGCAATCCCCTTTCGTATTCCTGATATCCCATCCAGTAAGCCGTAATGTTTCCCGCGTTTCCCACCGGCAGACAGTGCCAGTCAGGCGCGCGCCCTAACTGGTCACATATCTCGAAAGCCCCCGTCTTCTGTCCCTGCAGGCGCCAGGGATTGATAGAATTCACCAGGGCAATGGGATGTCGCTCGACGATTTCGCGGACAATGTCCAGCGCTTCGTCGAACGAACCATGCACGCCGATCACTTCCGCGCCGTACGCCAGGCAGGCTGCCAGTTTGCCGAGCGCGATTTTTCCTTCGGGCACCAGTACCAGGCAGCGCGCGCCGGCCCGGGCGGCGTAGGCGGCCGCGCTGGCGGCCGTGTTCCCCGTGCTGGCACAGATGATGGTATAGGCTCCCTCGTGAATGGCCTGGGTTACAGCGACCGTCATTCCCCGATCCTTGAAGGAACCGGTCGGGTTAAGCCCTTCGTACTTGAGGTAGAGGTGTAACCCGGCGCCCGGTGCGACCCATTCAGCCAAACGATCAGCCTGAATGAGGGGGGTATTGCCCTCATTCAGGCTGATGATCTGGACATCTTCTGCAAGTGGGAGATGGGCGCGGTAGGCGCGGATGACTCCTTGCCAGGTCACGTCGTCGTCACCGAGCGTTAGCCGCCGGGAATCGTCAATACCTGTCCAGGGTAGATGACGTAGGGAGGATTGATGTCGTTGGCCGTCGCAATCGTCGTCCACGGCACGCCGTATTCTAGGGAAATACGGAAGAGCGTTTCGCCGGGTTGGACTGTATGCGTCACCTCAGACGGGGGCGCTTCTCCGGGAATCGTCAATACCTGACCGACTAAAATGTGATTGGGATTGACGATGCCGTTGGCCTCGGCGATCTCCACCCAGCTCATATTGAACATCCGGCCGATACGGTAGAGGTTGTCACCCGGTTGGACGACGTAGGTCGTTTCTTCGCCCGGCGTTGGCGTCGGGGAAGGCTCGTCGTCATCGTCGGATTCGGATGGGATGGTCAATTCCTGGCCCACAACAATGCGGTTGGGGTTGGTGATGTTATTCGCTTCCGCCAGGACGACCCAAGAAATGCCGTATTGCAGGCCAATGCGGTAGAGGTTCTCACCGGGCTGGACCACGTGCGTGCGCGGCTCACCCGTTTCCTCTTCGGCAGCGCCTTCAGTCACCGTTTCTTCGGCGCCCTCCGTCTCGGCTTCTTCTGCTTCGGTTTCTTCGGCTTCCGCCTCTTCAGTTTCCTCTGCCTCGGCCGCTTCTTCAGCTTCGGCCTCTTCCTCTGGCCGCGGCGAAGCTTCCTCCTCTTCGGTTTCAGCTTCCTCCGCTTCCTCCGCTTCCTCCGCTGCCTCAGCTTCTTCTTCAGCCATTTCGGTTTCTTCGGGCGCCTCGGTTTCTTCCGTCGGTTCCGCCTCGGTCGCCTCTTCGGCTTGTTCCTCCTCGCCAACTGCTTCGCCTTCCTCTGTTTCGGCCGGCGTGCCGCCCCCCTGCTCAAGATCTTCCTCGGTTACCTCTTCCGCCGCCGGTGCGTTGTTGTTTTGCAACGGCCGCTCACAGGCGACCAGCACCAAGCCGAGAATGAGAAATAACGCGAGCAACCGGGGCAGTTGCCGGCGAATATTGTGCCGCGAGACCATCACTGCACCTCCTACCTTATGACACGCTGCACGTTGCTTCCCCCTATGTCTCCCGGTTAATATAACATAATATTTAATTTACGTAAAGTAAAGTTTTACATAAGCGCCCATATTTTTGGGTGCAGGCGCCGCCGTCAACCGGCGTCCGGCATCATCGGAATCTTGATCTCATGCTCGCGAGCGACCTCGATGGCCCGCTCATATCCGGCGTCTACGTGGCGGGCCACGCCCAGACCGGGATCCGTCGTCAGCACGCGCTCCAGACGAGAGGCGGCCGCCGGCGTTCCGTCGGCGACAATGACCTGGCCGGCGTGCAGGCTATAACCGATGCCTACGCCGCCCCCGTGATGGAAGCTGACCCACGTTGCGCCGCCGACGGCGTTGATCAGAGCGTTGAGGATGGGCCAGTCGGCGATGGCGTCGGATCCGTCCTTCATGCTTTCCGTTTCGCGATTGGGGCTGGCCACGGAACCGGCGTCCAGATGGTCGCGGCCGATGACGATGGGCGCTTTGACTTCGCCGCTGGCTACCATCTCGTTGAACTTCAGGCCGGCGCGCGCCCGTTCTCCATATCCTAGCCAGCAGATGCGGGCCGGTAATCCCTGAAAGTGGACCTGTTCCTGGGCCATCTTGATCCAGCGGTGCAGGTGCTCATCCTCCGGGAATAGCTCGAGGATGGCGCGATCCGTGGCGTAAATGTCTTCCGGGTCGCCGCTGAGGGCCACCCAGCGGAAAGGCCCTTTCCCCTCGCAGAAGAGGGGGCGAATGTAGGCCGGGATGAAGCCGGGATAAGTAAACGCCTCTTCAACACCGGCGTCGTAGGCTCGCTGGCGCAGGTTGTTTCCGTAGTCGAAGACGATGGCCCCCTGCTTCTGGAATTCGACCATGGCGGCACAGTGGCGGGCCATGGACGCCATTGCCATCTCTTCAAAGGCTTCCGCATCTTCCTCCCGCAGCCGGCGCGCTTCTTCGAAATCCAGATGGTGCGGGAAGTAGGCCAAGGGATCGTGGGCTGGCGTCTGGTCGGTGATGATGTCGGGAACCAGGCCCCGCTCCAGAATCTCGGGGACAATCTCGGCAGCGTTGCCGATCAGGCCGATGGAACGGGGCTCTCCGGCCTCGGTGTAGTGGCGGACTCTTTCCAGGGCGTCGTCTATCTCTTCGGCGACTTCGTCGATGTATTCGTGTTCCAGGCGTCGCCGTGCGCGCCATTCGTCAATCTCGACGATGAGGCCAACGCCGCCGTTCATGGTGATGGCCAGGGGTTGTGCGCCGCCCATTTCTCCCAGTCCGGCCGTCAGCACCCATTTGCCCCGGAGAGAGGGCCAGCCGGCCTGGCGTGCGGCGGCGGCAAAGGTTTCGTACGTTCCCTGTAAGATGCCCTGGGTGCCGATATAGATCCAGCTCCCGGCCGTCATCTGACCGTACATGATGAGCCCCTCGGCTTCCCAGCGGTCGAAATTCTCTTGCGTGGCCCAATGGGGCACAATGTTCGAGTTGGCGATGAGCACGCGGGGGGCGTCGGCGTGAGTGCGGAACACGGCCACCGGTTTACCGCTTTGCACCAGCAGGGTCTCGTCATCCTCCAGTTTGCGGAGGGCGTCCAGGATGGCGTCGAACGCTTCCCAGTTGCGGGCAGCCCGGCCCCGCCCTCCGTAGACGATCAGATTTTCCGGGTCGCCGGCTACCTCGGGGTCCAGGTTGTTTTGCAGCATGCGGTACGCGGCTTCCTGCAGCCAGCCTTTACAGTTCAATTTTGTTCCGGTGGGGGCGTGAACGGTTCGAGACATAGTCATCGACTCCCAATTAATGTGGTTTTGGCGTCACATGCTCTCCGCCTGGTGGGATTATAGTAAGGGGGGCAGCGGTGTCAAGATATGCTATAATCGAAAATCGATTGTGATGGCACTCTGTGAACTCCAGTGAGATACATTTTGAATCAATTATGAGCGGCGAGCTTATACTTGTAATCGACGATAGTCGAGAGATCGTCAAGCATCTAACCGAATATTTGCTGCCGACGTTGGGCCATAAGGCGATTGCCGCCTACGACGGCCGGGAAGGCCTTGAACTGATTCGGCAGGAGAAGCCCGATCTGGTGATGCTTGACCTCAATTTGCCCGAGATGACGGGCCTGGACGTGCTCCAGGCGTTGACGCAGGATAGCATCGAAACGCCCGTTATCCTGATGACCGGCTACGGCTCGGAGAAGAGCGCTATTGAAGCGTTCCGCCTGGGTATCAAGGATTATCTGGTCAAACCGTTCACCATCGACGAAGTCAGCGATACGATCGAACGGGCGCTGTTAGAGTCCCGGCTCCGGCACGATAAACAGCAACTGCTCGAGAAACTGGGCCGCGCTGAGGGCGAAATGAGGCGCCAGATAAGAGAGATGCGCTCACTCTTTGCGCTGGGCAAGTCCCTGACCTCGTTACTGAGCATTGAGAAGGTGCTGGACCATGCCCTTCAAGGGGCAATGGATCTGACCGGGGCTGAGCGCAGTACTATCTGGCTGCCTGATAATGGCGAGCGGATCTTACAGGCTTATACCAAGGCCGCCTGGGACGAGGAGAACGTCGTTTCTGAAGTGCACGTCGAGGAGTCACGGGTGGGGGAAGTATACCGCAACGGGCAGATAGTGCGCCGCGCCGAGTTTTCGAGTCGTGGTATTGATATTCAGGCCGACCGGCCGGCGCGGGCCATTCTCTACATGCCGCTCACCGTCCGTGGTGAGGTGATGGGGGTCTTTGGCGTGAGTAACCATGACGCGCCGCGGGCCTTCAGCGAGCGGGACGAGCTTTTGCTTTCTGCTCTGTCCGATTACGTGGCGATTGCCATCGACAACGCGCGCACCTATCAGGCGACGGATCAGGCGCTGGCAGCGCGCATGGAAGAGGTGAAGACGCTGCTGGGAATTACGCGCACAATCACCTCCTCACTCGATCTGGACGAAGTGGCCCGCCTGACCATCAAGGAGGTCCACTCGAGCTGGAACATTGAAGCTTCTTCTATCTGGCTGGTGGACGAGAACCAGAAATTGCTTCGACTATTGGTTAACGTGGGCACGGACCCCGATCTTCTTTCTCGCTTCCGCCTCGAGTTCGGACAGGGCATCGTCGGCCGTGTGGTGGAGACGGGCCGCCCGCTCTATAGCAATGACGTGCCCAATAACCCGTATCACTACCGCGAGATCGACGAACAGACGGGCTTCAAGACGCGGTCCATTCTGTGTGTGCCGCTAATCTTCCGCGAGAAGGTCATCGGCGCGTTGCAACTGCTGAACAAGCAGGATGGCTTTTTCGACGCGGAGGACGTGGAACGCGCTTCCTCCATCGGCACGGCCGTGGCCATTGCCGTGACCAACGCTCAGTTGTTCGAAGAGGCGGCGTCGCGGCAGCAATTGCTGGCGGCGACGCTGGAGTACAACGGCAACCCGGTGATTATCACCGACAACGACGGCCGCCTGCTGTTGTTAAACCAGCGCGCTCGTGAAGAACTTTCTCTGACCGAGGAAGCCGTCGGCCGGCCGGCCAACGAGATGTTGGAAGGGTCGCCGCTGATGAGCATGTTGCAGCACCCGCCGCGCGAAGGGAGAGGTTTGCAACGTCGGGAAGTGGAGCTGCACGATGGCCAGTTCTGGCTGGCGACGATCGCCCCCATTCCCGATTATGGTCACATTCTCGTTCTGCAGGACATCACATACCTTAAAGAGCTGGATACGGCCAAGTCTAACTTTGTGGCGACGGTGTCCCACGATCTGCGGGCGCCGCTGAACTCGATCATCGGCTTCGCCTCGGCGCTGGAACAGATGGGGCCCCTGACCGAGAAACAGGAAGAGTTCGTCAGCCGGATCACCGATTCGGCTCAGCGCATGACCAACCTGGTTACGGCGCTGCTGGACCTGGCGCGGGTCGATTCCCGCCTGGAGCAGGTTCGCCAATCGTGTGATTTGGAGGACATTATCCGCAACGTCCTGACCGATTTGCAGGGGCAGGCTATGACCAAGGACGTGGCCCTCAACCTCAGCGTGGAGGACGAACCTCAGCCCGTCCTGGGGGATCCCACCCAGCTTCGCCAGGCGGTTAGCAACTTGGTCGATAACGCCATCAAATATTCTGCGGCGGGGCAAGAGGTGAAGGTGAACGTCAGCATGCAGGAGGATAATGTCCTGGTCCGCGTGTGCGACGACGGCAAGGGGATTCCGGCGCAGGACATCCCCCATATCTTCGAGAAGTTTTACCGCGGACAGGACAAGGCTTCTAAGGGGGGTACAGGGTTGGGGTTGACCCTCGTGCGCTCCATCGCCGAGGCCCACGGCGGCTGGGTGTGGGTGGAAAGCGACCAGAACAAGGGGAGTACGTTTACGCTGCAACTGCCGGCCGGGGACAATAGCAACAGCGTGCCTGAGATCGAGGGAGCGGACGGGAGCAGGGCGTAACGAGCTTTGGTGCCCCTCTTACTTTTCGAAGAAAACGAGCATCAGCCGTCCGCAGCGGATGACGTCGCCGCTGCGGATGCGGTACAGTTTCCCCGGCTCCACGGGCGCCATGTTGAGGGAAGTGCCGTTGGTGCTTTCCAGATCTTCCAGCAGCCACCCTTCGGCCGCGTAGCGCAGGCGAGCGTGCTGGCGCGATACGCCGGCCTGGATCCCGCCGTGCGGACCGAGATCGACGTCCGGTTGCTGCGCGTTTTGGGGGCCGACTCGTCCGAGGATCACTTCTTTTCGCTGCGGCAGCGAGAGAACGGTGCCCGTCCCCGTGACCACCAGGTGTGGGCCCTGGGTGACGGGGTGCTCGCTGAGGGCTTTTGTGCTGCTGGGACGGTCCAGCACGGCCGGCTCTGGCTCGGCCACGAAGACGCGCTGGCCCTCCGGTAATTCGGAGAGCGCTGTGACCAGCGCCTCCATGTCTTGGAAGCGCTTCTCCGGCTCCCGCGATAACGCCCTCATCAGGATCTCTTCCAGCCGAGAGTCGATATCCGGCTCGTACGTCGAAGGAGGCGTCGGATATTCCAAAAGTCGCTGGAGCATGGGGCTGCCCAGGGAGACGTCTTCGAAGGGGAGCTGGCCGGTGAGCAACTGGTAGAGGACGAGAGCCAGACTGTAGATGTCGCTGCGCCGGCCCACCTCCTGGCCCATGATCTGTTCCGGGGAGGCGTAGGTGGGAGTGCCGGACATCATGCCCGGTTTGCCCATTTCCTGATCGCGCAGGCGTAGCAGGCCGAAATCGGCCAGCAGGGGCCAGTCCGGCCGTGCCAGCAGAATGTTCGAAGGTTTTACGTCGCAGTGGACGATGCCCTGGGAGTGGGCGTAGGTGAGGGCGTGGCCCACGGGGATGATCAGGTCGGCCGCGTCGGACCAGGAGATGGGCGCTTCGCTGGCGACATCTTCCAGCGTGCCCCCGGCGATGTACTCCATGACGATGTAGGCCGTACCCTCTTCCTCGCCGTAGTCGTAAACGGTGAGGATGTTGGGGTGACGGAGGGCGGCGATGGCCTTCGCCTCGCGGCGGAAACTGGCCAGGAACAGCTCGTTGTCGGCGTCCTTGACCTGTAGGATTTTGATGGCTACCCAGCGGTCCAGCTGCGGCTGGTGGGCGCGAAAAACGGTTGCCATGCCGCCTCGACCGATGATCGAGTCAATCGCATAACCGCCGATTTTTCGGCCAACCCAATCCGCCACGGCGCTCTCCGGCTGGTCCTCTCTGGCCTGATACATTTTTCCTCACGCTTCCACCATGAACAGGAATGATGGTATCATTTTATTTACGTAAACACAAGTGAGGTGGATCTATGAAAGCTCTCTCCAGAGCGCGGCCCCTAACCAGATCTGGCCGGTGCCAAAGAGAAGGGAGCCCGCCTGTGGCAGGATGAGGGGTAGGGAAAGAGGGCCCAGGCCGAGAAGGGGGGCGCCCAGAAGGAGGAGGATGGCGCCTGCGCGGGGGAGGCGGGCCACACGGAGCAACGTGATGCCGAAGAGGAGGAAGCCGAGGATGAAGCAGGCGCTGGTGAGTGGAAAGACGGCGATGGCCGGCCAGGGGAAGGCGGCCTGTAGATCGTTGAGCAGATCGGGAGCGTGAACGGCCAGGATGGGGACGACGAAGCCGTCGAAGAAGGCGACGGCTCCCCGGAGCGCGGTGCCGGCGAACGCCAACAGGAAGCCGGCGAAACCCAGATAGCCGCCGCGGTCGACGTGCACGGCGTAGAGGCCGACGAGGCCCAGGAGGGCCAGAATGACGGAGAGGACGCCGACCAGGTGCAGGATTTCGTATGATCCGCCGAGGACGCCGGCCGTGTGACGGTCTGGGTGCAGGAGCAGAAAGAGGGCGACGAGCGCGCCGGCCGTGACGTTTGCCAGGCCGCTCCAGCGAAGGGCTTTTGTACCAGACATTGATTCGTCCTCGTAATGTGGGTCGTAGCCGTCTTCACACCGTATGATAGCCGGACCGGCGGCAGCGGCAACGGTGATTTCGGCCTGGGGCGGAGTGCTGCTATAATGGGAGCCATCGTTTCGAACAAGGTTTCGGAGAGGGTTTCACAGAAGGTCTTGTAGGAGGATCAGGGGCACCTTCTCTGAAAGCGTCAGTTTGGGGATCGTAGGATGCTGGCCAAGGTGATGAGCTGTGCCATTGTGGGGCTGGAGGCGGAGCTGGTAGAAGTTGAGGTGGACGTGGTGAAGGGGTACCCGGCGTTTGCTATGGTCGGGTTGCCGGACGCGGCCGTGCGCGAAAGCCGCGACCGCGTTTACAGCGCTATCAAGAACAGCGGCCTGAAGTTCCCCGGCAACCGGCGCATTACGGTGAATCTGGCGCCGGCCGATCTGCGCAAGGAGGGGCCGGCGTACGACCTGCCGATCGCCGTGGGCATTCTGGCGGCGTCGCAGCAGGTGTGGATGGACGGGTTGGAGAACGCGTTGTTCGTGGGCGAGCTGTCGCTGGACGGGACGACGCGCCACACGAAGGGCATCCTGCCGCTGGCGGCCCGGGCGCGGGAGGAGGGGTTCGAGCGGGTCTTTGTGCCGGCCGACGACGCGGCGGAGGCGGCGCTGCTGCCGGACGTGGAAGTGTTGCCGGTGCGGGATCTGTCGCAACTGGTGGGCCACCTGACGGGGCTGTCGGCGATTACGCCGCTGGCGCAGGACTCGGAGTTGATGAGCAGCAACGGGACGGGGTACGCGGCCGATTTTGCGGACATTATGGGGCAGGAGCACGTGAAGCGGGCGATGGAGGTGGCGGCGGCCGGCGGGCATAACGTGCTGCTTACGGGGCCGCCGGGGGCGGGCAAGACGCTGATCGCCAAGTCGCTGCCGGGCATTCTGCCGCAGATGACGATTGACGAGGCGCTGGAGGTGACGAAGATTTACAGCGTGGCCGGCCTGTTGCCTAATGACACGCCGCTGATCCGGGCACGGCCGTTCCGTTCTCCGCACCACACTATCAGTTATGCCGGGCTGGTGGGGGGCGGCGCGTGGCCCCGGCCGGGGGAGATTTCGCTGGCGCACCGGGGCGTGCTCTTTTTGGATGAGCTGCCGGAGTTTGGGAAGAACCTGATCGAGGTGCTGCGGCAGCCGCTGGAGGGACGGCCGCGGCAGGTTTCGATTTCGCGCGCGTCGGGGACGGTGACGTATCCGGCGAATTTTATGCTGGTGGCGGCGCAGAATCCGTGTCCGTGCGGTTATTACGGGGACGAGACGAAGACGTGTACGTGCTCGAATAGCATGGTGACGCGCTACCAGAAGCGGATCTCGGGGCCGTTGATGGACCGGATTGACATTCACGTGGACGTGCCGCGGGTGCCTTTTGAGAAGCTTACGGCCGAGCACCGAGGGGAGCCGTCGGAGATGGTGCGGGCGCGGGTGGAGGCGGCGCGGGCGCGACAGGCGGAGCGTTTTGAGGAGAGCCTGATGCATTGCAACGCGGATATGGGGCCGAGCGAGGTGAAGGCGATTTGCGTGCTGGACGATACGGGCAAGCAGTTGATGCGCAGCGCGATGCGCCAGATGTCGCTGTCAGCGCGGGCGTTTCATCGCATTTTGAAGCTGGGGCGGACGATTGCGGATCTATCAGAAGAGACGGCGATTCAGCCGGCGCATCTGGCGGAAGCGCTACAGTACCGGCCGCGAGCGTAGGGCGGCCGTGGCGGCGGGGCAGTTTCCCGGAAACGGTGCCGGTTGATGTAACCTTTCACGGTAACGGGGGTGACCTGTCTGCGGGAGTTTCCGGGAAACGTTTAGCGTACCGGCGCTTGAGCAGGACATGGAGACGTGCTTTGATATATCGACAGAAGCTATGAAGGGCAAGACTCGTAGCCGGAAGGTCGTTTATATTGTAACGCTCTGCATTCTATTACGGCTCATTCTATTTGTGGCGGTGCGGCCATGGGAAGCGCAGGCATTAGAGGAAGCCGTATTGCGCGCAGATGCGAAGGGTTACCATCAGCTTTCCGTTACGCTCTCTACTACCGATCGCCTGGCGTTTCGTGATGGCGGAGAGCTGACGGCGCTGAGAACGCCACTTTACCCACTGTTTGTCAGTTTCTGGTACGGGCTTTTTGGTCCTCATCCCTGGCCTGTCATCCTGATGCAGGGCATCCTTGATACGCTCTCGTGCTTTCTCTTATACTGTGTTTTCGACCGTGTGGCAGGAGAGCGTGTGGCCACGTTCGGGGCGCTCTTCTACGCTATCGATCCCATTTTGATTCTATTTACGAACACACTGTATAGTGACACGCTATTTGTCTTTTTGTTGGTTGCCGGGTTCTTCTTCTTCTCGCGCCTCTTCGTCGATGTTTCCGGCCGTCAAGCGCTGATTGCTGTCTCTGCGGGTGCGTTGTTTTTCGGATTGGCGACACTCACGCGACCGATCGCCCAATATTTGTACGTGCCCGTTTTCGCCGTGCTGGCTATTTCCTTCCGGCACAACCTCCGTCGCGCGGTCAGGCTCGGCCTCGCATTCGGTCTGGTTTTTGTGCTGGTGTTGCTTCCCTGGCTCGTGCGTAATGAAGTGAGATTTGGGCATTTTGCGCTATCGACCTCCGGTGATCTCAATTTACTCCTTCTCTACGCGACGCCAGTCGAAGCCGAAATATCGAGAGAGAGAACGATAGATGATGTCCAGGCTGGTCTAGTATCTGAGGCGAGGGCGCTGACACTTGCCGAAGGCGCGTCACCTGAGAGGCTGAACCAGTTTGAGCGTGCGCACTACTATCGCCGGGTTGCGTTACGCACGATTCGCCGGCACCCGGTGACGTTTATCAAACATTACGTGTCTGGGATTCTACGGAACTTTGTGACGCCCGGGACAGGGAGTTATGGACGGATCCTCCAGATTGCCGACGACCCAGGATTCGATGCGATGGGCTCCGCCAACCTCTTTGATCTGGCCGTGAGGTGGTTTCGCCACCGGAACGTAACCCAACAGATTCTGGGGCTGTTCATTCTACTGGAGATCGGCGTATCTTACCTTCTCATGGTTATCGCTCTGCCGACGGCATGGAAGCGGGGAAACCGGCCGTTCTTCCTCTTTTGTGTGCTTTTGGCCCTTTACTTTACCGCTCTGGCAGGGCCGGCCGGACGGCCACGCTTCCGGCTGCCGGTCATTCCCTTCTATCTGTATTTTGTCGGTATGGGTGCAACGGTCGTGCTTGCAAAAGTGGGGCGCCTCAAGTCGCGCCGAGTCGCTTGATTGCGCCAATGAAAGTCGATGAAATCCTACAGAGATGTCTGAGCAGCTTTTCCGGATAGGGTGGTATGGCCCCCGGCAAATTGGATGACGGCCGGCGCTCGATCGGCTGGCTGGCGGCGCAGAAGCGGCCGTTGGCGGCGGCGCACGTCGGCGTGCTGGCGTTCGTTTTCGTGGCCGTGATGGCGGAGGGGTGGCCGGCCGAGCCGGTGGGCCGG
>JAWVYQ010000051.1:0-21884 GCA_033722615.1 Promineifilaceae bacterium (SeqCode) | reverse complement strand
GTTAGAATGTAAGCATCTGGTTCCCATATGTTGCGATGATTCTTCCAAACCCTGCCATCACATGATCATTGGAGAGGTTTTTATTACATGTTAAATGACTCTGAGCAATGGCCGCGCATCCTGGTAGTCGACGACGATCCGAATGCGCTACAATTGGTGCGCCACGCGTTAGAAAAGGAGTGTTTTGAGGTAGTTACTGCCCACTCTGGAGAGGAGGCGTTGCGCTTAATTGAGCGTTTTGGGCTTCCGCACCTGGCCATCGTCGATTACAGCATGCCGCCGGGAATGAACGGCTTCGAATTTGGACGGACGTTGCGCGAGTATTGTGACCTCCCCCTGATCATGTTGTCGGCCGTTGATGAGACAGAGAAGATCATCCGCGGACTACAGGAGTTTGCCGACGACTATATCGTCAAACCATTCAACCCGAAGGAGCTGGTAGCTCGTGTCCAACGAGCGCTACGCCGGGTTGACAGCTTCGACTATACAATCTCCAACGAGGCCGACGTAGACGGCAACCTGGTCGTCGACTTCCCCCACCGGGAAGCCACTGTCAATGGAGAAGACGTCTCGCTCACGCCTACAGAAAGCAAGATTCTCTACATTCTGATGAAGAATGCCGGGCGTACAGTGACGACGGACTTTCTCCTCCGACGGCTTTGGCCCAACGAGGATGCTCAGGAAGACCGGCTGCACGTGCACATTCATCGGCTGCGGCGCAAGGTAGAACCTGACGCCGGAGAGCCTCACTACATCGTTTCTGACCGCGGGCAGGGATACCGTTTTCCGGTGAAGGTCAAGTCGATGATGTAGTTTTTCGGGGAGCGACCGTATGCTGGCCACGATGGGACGCGCTCAGGAGACGGTGGCGGCTGCAACGAACGTGCGATTTGAGTATAATGGATTTTTAAAGGCTTTCCTCTGTTCGCAAGCGTCCAGGACCGTATGGTGTCTTACAGTCAACGTTCCCAGCGGTAACGTAGCATAGAAAGCGATGACATAGCTTAGAAACAGAATGGGCGTAAGCGAACGGCGTCAAAGTGAGCGCGCGCACCATCCCATCACAAAGAGAGGAGCTGGCTAGATGCCAAAAGCATTCTGGAACGGCGCGGTTTTGGCCGAAAGCGACGAGACCGTCGTCGTGGACGGCGACCATTACTTCCCGCCAGAAACGCTAAACCAAGACCATCTGGAGAAGAGCCACACTCGCACAATCTGCCCCTGGAAGGGTCAGGCCACCTACTATAACGTGATCGTCAACGGGACGATCAATCGAGACGCGGCCTGGAGCTACTCAACTCCGAAACCGGTCGCCATGAAGATCCGCGGCTACGTGGCGTTCTGGCGGGGCGTACAGGTAGTGGATTGAGAAGTTGGCCGTCTACGATCGACCGTCATCCCTATGGTGAATATGTTACTCGCCGGTGACATCGGCGGCACCAAGACGGTGTTGGCCCTCTACTCGCCGGAGCAGGGGCCACACCGGCCGCTGGTCAAAGAGACTTTTCCCAGCAAAGCTTACTCCTCTTTTGAATCTCTCGTCAAAACGTTCCTAAATAAGAATAGTGCATACCAGGTCACACACGGCGCTTTCGGCGTAGCCGGTCCTGTTGTTCAAGATCGAGCGCGCATTACGAATCTCTCCTGGGTAATGGAAGAGGAGCAGCTGGCGGCTACATTTGAGTTGGAATGGGTCCACCTCCTCAATGACCTGGAGGCGATCGCTACAGCCGTGCCAATCTTGCCGGAGGAGGAGATCACGCGACTAAATGATGCAAACGCTACGCCAAGGGGAGCTATCGGCGTGGTCGCTCCGGGCACAGGACTGGGCGAGGCATTCTTAGTATGGGCGGACGGGGGTTATCGGGCACATCCATCTGAGGGCGGACACGTCGACTTTGCCCCGGCCGACGAGGTGCAGCGGGATTTGCTTGCGTATCTGGCACCGCGCCTGGAGCACGTGAGCTACGAACGGGTATGCTCCGGGTTGGGCATACCCAACCTGTACGCTTTTTTTCGCGACACGAACCGCTACTCGGAACCGGCGTGGCTGCGCGACGAACTGGCCGAGGCCAACGACCAGACGCCCATCATCGTCCGGGCCGCGCAGGAGGGTCGGGCTGAGATTTGCACGGCGACTCTAGGGCTGTTTATAGACATTCTGGCCCGGGAGGCGGGCAATCTGGCGCTGAAGATTTTGGCGACGGGCGGCATTTATCTCGGCGGAGGCATTCCCCCACGAATTTTACAGCAGTTGCAAGAAAGTCGCTTCATGGATGTGTTTGCAGCCAAGGGCCGTTTCCGCAACTTGCTGGTGGATATTCCCGTTTTTGTCATCGAGGAGGGTCAGACGGCCCTTCTGGGCGCGGCGCAGGACGGGCTGATGATGATGAATAAGAATCCGGCCGGCAGATGACAATGTTTCCTCCTCAACTTTTGATTTTTGAAACGGCGGCCGAGCTGCACCACGTTGCTGCAGCTTATTGGCGCCGGCTGGCGCAGGAGGCAGTGGAGGTGCGCGGCCGTTTTCTGTTGGTTCTTGCCGGCGGCAGCACACCGAAACCACTTTATCGCCGGATGGCCCAATCGCCGTACCGGGAAGACGTGCCCTGGTCACAAACCCACGTCTTCTGGGGCGACGAACGCATGACGTCGCCAGAGGACCCAGAGAGCAATTACGGTCAGGCGCGAGAAACCTTACTTTCACAGGTTCCGGTTCCGCCGGAGCAAGTACACCCAGTTCCCGGAAAGCTTGAGCCGGAGGAGGCAGCACTGGCCTATGGAGAGACGCTTGCCCGATGGGCCAGAGCGGGTCGATCGTGGCCCCGCTTTGACCTGGTCTTGCTGGGCCTGGGCAGCGACGGTCATACGGCGTCCCTCTTTCCCGGATCGACCGGGGGAGAAGAAGAAGGCGTTCCCGCCCGCGCCGTACACGCAGAGTACGGCGACCGGCCGGCGGACCGTGTGACGCTGACACCACCAGTATTTAACAGCGCCCGCCAGATCTTCTTTCTGGTAACGGGTGAGGAGAAGGCGGAGGCAGTGGCGGGCGTTCTGGACGGGGAGTATGATCCGGGACGATGGCCGGCCCAACGGATCCGGCCGGAAGACGGCCGGGTGTCCTGGCTGGTCGACCGGGCCGCAGCCACACAGTTGGTTGACGAATTTTGAACCAGACCTTACAAGCAAAGCAGGATTATATGTGCTAACGCCGTCGGCAACGGATAGGGAAACCAATTAGAAATGGTACACTTTGTAGCGGCGCATCGCGATGCGCCGGGGCGGTTTGCGAACCGCCACTACGGTATGTGTGCCATGATTAGGGCTCTTCTCTATGAGCGCCGCGGCTAACGCCATTAAGGAGAATGTGATGAGTAAACTGCACGATTTGGCCGATGCGGGACAATCGATCTGGCTGGACTACATTCGGCGGCAGATGTTGGATTCCGGCGAACTCAGCCAGCTCCGTGAGATGGGCGTGCGCGGGTTAACCTCTAACCCCTCAATTTTTGAGAAGGCTATTGCGCAGAGCGACGATTACGACGATGACCTGCGCCTGCTGGCAGCGGAGGGTAAATCGGCGAAGGAGATTTACGAAGCGCTGGCCATTGCCGACATCCAGCGAGCGGCCGACGAATTCCACAGCCTTTTCCTGCAAACAGAGGGGCGAGATGGTTACGTAAGCCTGGAGGCAGACCCTAACCTGGCGTACGATACGGAAGCCACGATGGAGGAAGTGCGCCGCCTATTCGCGGCCGTGGACCGGCCGAACGTTTACATCAAGGTGCCGGCTACCCCAGAAGGCATCCCGGCCATTGAGCAACTCATCAGCGAAGGGATCAACATTAACGTAACGCTGCTCTTTGCCGTCGGCGTCTATGAGCAAGTAGCGGAAGCCTATTTGCGTGGCCTGGAACGCCTGGCGGAGCAGGACGGCGACCTGAGCAAGGTGTCGTCGGTGGCTTCCTTCTTCGTCAGCCGGGTGGACACAAAGGTAGACGCTCGCCTGGACGAGATGGGCGTGGAGGAGATCCGGGGCAAGATCGGCATCGCCAATGCGAAGATGGCCTACCAACGGTTTCAGGAAATTTTCGACACCGAGCGTTGGGAGAAGCTGGCAGAGCAAGGTGCGCGCGTCCAACGGCCGTTATGGGGAAGCACGAGCACGAAAGACCCTGCCTACCCGGACACGCTCTACGTGGACAACTTGATCGGTCCAGACACGGTCAACACAGTACCCCTGGAGACGCTCGAGGCGTTCGTGGACCACGGCACAGTAGAACGAACGGTGGACCGGGACGTGGGGGCGGCGCGGGCGCACCTGGAGCGGCTGGAAGCGGTTGGCGTCGATCTGGACGACGTGACGGATGAGTTGCTGGATGAAGGCGCGGCAAAGTTTTCGAAAGCGTTCAACGGTCTTATGGAGAGCATTGACGATGAACGGGCGCGCATCCTGGGAGAGGGGCGAACGTTAGACGTAGCACTGGGCGACGCGGAAGCTGAGGCGGCCGTGGAGGAAGCACTGGAAGAAGTGGAGGCCAACGACGTTCTGGCACGCCTGTGGGAAAAGGATCACACAGTGTGGTCTGAGGATCCGACGGAGATTACGAACCGGCTCGGATGGCTGGATTTGCCTACAACAATGGAAGCGGCCGTCGACGACCTGAATATGCTGACAACGGCGGTGCGGGACGCCGGTTACACAGACGTACTCCTGATGGGGATGGGCGGCTCGAGCCTGGCGCCGGAGTTGTTCGCCCGCACGTTTGGCTCTGCACCAGGTTATCCGACGCTGTCGGTGTTGGACAGCACAGATCCGGCGGCCGTGGCAGCGCAACGCAGCCGGCTCGACCCGGAGACGACGCTCTTTGTGGTCTCCAGTAAGTCGGGCACGACAGCGGAAACGCTCTCGTTCTTCAAGTTCTTCTACAACTGGGCAGTCAGCAGGTTGGGCGAAGAGGCGGCCGGCGAGCACTTTGTGGCCATCACGGATCCGGGCAGCCAACTCGCGAAAACAGGCGAGCGCCTCAATTTCCGCGCCGTCCTCACGGCCAACCCGAACGTCGGCGGCCGTTATTCTGCTCTCTCCCACTTTGGGCTGGCGCCGGCCTCTCTGCTGGGCATCGACGTGCCAGAGTTATTGAGGCGGGCCCAGCGCATCACCGGACCCGAGGACGCGGAGACGGCAGCCAGGCTGGGAACCGTGCTGGGGGCAATGGCCCGCCAGGGGCGGGACAAGGCAACGTTCCTTATTTCGCCAGAAATTGCCGCCTTCGCCGACTGGGCCGAGCAGTTGCTGGCGGAGAGCACGGGGAAGGAGGGCGTGGGCATTCTGCCCATCGTGGGCGAACCGCCGGCCGATCCTGACGCCTACAGTGATGATCGCGTCTTCGTTTACATGCGGCTGGCCGACGGCACGTTGTTCGACGACGAAGCGGCAGCGCTCAAGGACGCAGATTTCCCGGTGGTTACCGTGCACGTTCGTGATCGGTACGACATCGGGGAACAGTTCCTTCTATGGGAGATCGCCACGGCCGTGGCCGGGCACATTCTGGGCATCCACCCCTTTAACCAGCCAAACGTCGAGTCGGCAAAGCGCCGGGCGAAAGAGATGGTGGCTGCCTACAAGGAACAGGGGTCATTACCGGAGTCGCCACCGTCGGTCAAGGCAGGAAATATCGCCGTACATGCCGCAGCACCGCCGGCCAGCACGCCGGCTGCGGCGCTGGAGCGCTTTCTAGAGTACGCGTCGTCGGGTGGGTACGTGGCCGTGCACGCTTACATCGAACCGACAGAGGCTAATGACGCGGCGTTGCTTCAATTCCGCCTCTACCTTCGGGAGCGGTCGGGACTGCCAGTGACTGTCGGCTACGGGCCGCGCTTCCTCCATTCGACAGGCCAACTGCATAAGGGAGATGGGGGCAACGGCCTGTTCGTGCAAATTACAACGGAGCCCTTGCAGGATCTTCCGATTCCGGACGAAGCAGGATCGAGAGAATCTTCGTTGACCTTTGGCACGCTAAAGATGGCCCAGGCGCTGGGTGATGCCCAGGCCTTACAGGACGCCGGCCGCCGGGTGATTCGCCTCCATTTCTGGGGCGACGACGTGCCGGCGCTGCTGTCGGACCTGGAATACGAGTGAGAGTTACCAGAAAGCAAAGTTGAATAAACCGAATGGAGGGTGGGCTCCTTCGCAAGCCTGAGGGCGGGTTTGCGTAGCCCGCCCTCCTCAACTTTATAAGAGGAGACGTCTACATGGAACTGGCAATCATCGGCCTGGGCAAGATGGGGGGTAACATGGTGCGTCGCCTGCGCCGCGATGGGCACCGAGTGGTTGGCTACGACCGCAACGAAGAGCCGACGAGAGAGCTGGCGGAGGAGGCGGGCATGGCGCCGGCCTCCAGCCTGGAAGAGGCGGCCGCGATGCTGGAGGCCCGTCCGCGGGTAGCGTGGTCTATGGTGCCGGCCGGCGGACCTACGGAGAGCGTGGTAGACGATCTGGGAGTGATTCTGGACGAAGGGGATATCGTGGTCGACGGAGGCAACAGCAATTACAAGGATAGCGTGCGCCGGGCGGCCGCTCTACGCGAGAAGGGTATCCATTTCGTAGACGTAGGAACCAGCGGCGGAATCTGGGGGCTGGAGGGAGGGTATAGCATGATGGTGGGCGGCGACGAAGAGGCGGTGAGCCACCTGCAGCCGGCGCTGGAAACGTTGGCTCCCGGCCCGGATAAGGGATGGGGACACGTGGGCCCCAGCGGAGCCGGACACTTTGTGAAGATGGTGCATAACGGCATTGAGTACGGCGTTATGGAGGCCTACGCAGAAGGGTTTGAATTGCTGCGGGCCAAAGAAGAGTTCGAGCTAGATCTGCACCAGGTGGCGGAGATCTGGCGCTTCGGTAGCGTCATCCGCTCCTGGCTGCTCGATTTGACGGCCCGAGCGCTGGAGGAGGACCCGGAACTGTCGGAGATCGCGGGTTACGTTCCGGACAGCGGTGAGGGGCGCTGGACAGTGCAGGAAGCCGTGGATCTGGCGATACCGGCCCCGGCGATCGCCCTGTCACTGATGGCTCGCTTCAAGAGCCGGCAGGAAGAAAGTTACGCAGCCAAGGTGCTGGCCGCCATGCGCCATCAGTTCGGAGGGCACGCCGTTAAAAAGGCGGGGGAAAAATGAGTTCGCCATCAATCGTCATCTTCGGCGCGTCGGGCGATCTGGCCTGGCGCAAATTGGTACCCGCCCTGTTCAGTAATTTTCGTAAAGGTCGGCTGAGCGGCGAATTCCGCATTATGGGTTTTGCGCGCTCGGAATTTAGCAGGGAAGAATTTCGGAAGCGGTTGCGCGACGGGGTACAGAAATTTGCCAATTACGAGGAAGCCGCCTGGGAGACATTTGCCCAGCGTTTGCACTACGTGCAAGGCAGTTACGACGAACCCGACGATTTGCAGCAGCTAGGGGAGGCGTTGCGAGAGTTGGAACCGGAAGGGGCCGGCCGCCTCTATTATCTTTCGGTGCCGCCAAAGTTGTACGCGCCTATCGTCCGGTGCCTGGGAGCGGCGGGGATGGCGGACGGAGCGCAAGGCTGGCGACGGGTGGTCATCGAGAAACCCTTTGGTCACGATCTACCGTCGGCGCGCGAGCTAAATGACGACATACATGCCGTACTGGACGAGGAGCAAATCTACCGCATTGACCATTATCTGGGCAAGGAAACGGTGCAGAACATCCTGGTCTTCCGCTTCGCCAACGCTATCTTCGAGCCGGTGTGGAATCGCAACTATATCAGCCACGTACAGATTACGGCGGCGGAGGCAGTGGACGTGGGCCACCGAGGGAGTTATTACGACGAGGTGGGCGTATTGCGCGACATGTTCCAGAACCATCTGATGCAACTGTTGTCGCTGGTCGCCATGGAACCGCCGACCTCTTTTGAGGCGGAAGCCCTGCGCAACGAGAAGGTGAAGGTGCTGGCGGCAATTCGGCCGATGAGCCCGGAGCAACTGGCAGAGCAAAGTGTACGCGCCCAGTACGCGGACTACGCGGAGACGGAAGGGGTGACGGCCGGTTCGACGACGGCCACGTATGCAGCGCTGAAACTGTACATTGACAACTGGCGCTGGCAGGGTGTGCCCTTCTATCTGCGCTCGGGGAAAGCGCTGGCGGAAAAGCGAACAGACATCATCGTCCACTTTAAATGCCCGCCGCACCTGATGTTCGATCTTCCACCAGAGCGGGAGATGAAGCGGAACTACATCGCCCTTTGTATCCAGCCAGACGAAGGCATCCACCTGCGTTTTGAAGCCAAGGTTCCGGACACGGCATCACAGATGCAATCAGTAGACATGGAGTTCCACTACGCCGATTCATTCGGCGGCGATGCAATTCCGGAGGCCTATGAGCGGCTGCTGCTGGATGCCCTCAACGGAGATGCGGCGCTGTTCACGCGGGCAGACGAGATCGAACTGGCGTGGGCGCTGATCGACTCGGTGATTGAGGGGTGGAAAACGGAGCATGCACCGTCGTTGCGGACGTATGAACGAGGAAGCTGGGGACCGGGGATGGCCGGCGAATTGCTGGCGGAAAATGGAGGTCAATGGACGCTAGGGTGCGGGGGGCACGAGTAGCCAGAGAACGCGGGGTGTTAACGAGCCCGGAATAGACCTCTGAGCGGCACGAAAAAAGGCGGATATCCAGGAACGCCTAATAGCCTCGGACGCGGGCAATGGCCCACTCGTAAAGCTGCTCGTAGCTGTGAGCGGAGCGTTCCCAGGAAAAGTTGGCCATCATACCGTTGCGCTGGATGCGTCGCCAATCTCCTTTGTCGACGTTGTAAACGTAGATGGCCCGCTGGAGAGCCTGCCAGAAGTCGGCGGCCGTGTGCTGGTAGAAGGTAAAGCCGGTTATGCCGTCCTCGACGGTGTCGGCCAGGCCACCGGTGGCGCGCACGACGGGCACGCTGCCGTAGCGCATGGCCAGCATCTGGCCCAGGCCGCAGGGCTCGAAGAGGGAGGGCATGAGGAAGATGTCGCTGCCGGCGTAGATGAGGGGGGCGAGGCCGGCGTTATATTCGAGCACGGCCGTCATTTTATCCCGGTGGTAGCCGGCAAGTTGAGCGAACATATCCTCGTAATGGGGCTCGCCGCTGCCCAGGATGATAAATTGGGCGTCGCCGGCACCACCATTCATCAACTGGTGGATGACGTGGCCGGTGATGTCCAGCCCTTTTTGCCAGTCAAGGCGGGAGATCATGGCAACCAGGGGAACGTCTTCTTTTTGGGGTAATCCGGCGTACGTCTGGAGGGCGCGGCGGTTGTGAGCGCGTTTCTCCAACGATTCGACGTCGTAGTGATGGGCGAGACGGGAATCGGTAGCCGGATCCCAGGTGTCGACGTCGATGCCATTGAGAATGCCGTGCAGGTCGAAGCTGCGGTAGCGTAACAGGCCGTCGAGGCCGGCGCCGCCTTCCGGCGACATGATCTCGCGAGCGTAGGTGGGGCTGACGGTGTTAACCATCGTGGCGTGGTAAATGGCGCGGGCCATGAAGTTGACTTCGCCGTAGGCCTCTTCGGCCAGGGAGTGGGTGGCCAGACCGAGGTAGTCAAAGATTGCCCAGGGGGCCTTGCCCTGGTGGGCCAGGTTGTGAATGGTAAAGACGGTAGGCGTATCGGCGTAGCGGACGTCGGCCTGGCCGGCAGTAGCCAGCCAGGTGACGGCCGGGGCAGTATGCCAGTCGTTGGCGTGAACGAGATCCGGCCGCCAGCCAAGGGCGCCGAAGGTCAGGTCGAGGGCGGCGCGGCTGAAGAAGGCGAAGCGATAAACGTCATCGCCGTAGCCGTAGACGTCCGGCCGGTTGAAGAGGTCCCGCTGGGCGATGAAGTAGATGGGCACGTCGCTCCCCGGCAGGCGTCCTTCAAAGACGCCGGCGCGTACAGGGCCGGGATAAACGGGGACGTCGAGGGTGAGGTCCATAGGGGAAACGCCGTCATAACCCTGCTCGATGGCGCGGTAGGCGGGCATGACGACGCGCACGTCGTGGCCAAGGGCGCTGAGGGCCTTAGGCAACGAGCCGGCGACGTCGCCCAGGCCGCCACGTTTGGCAAAGGGATCAACTTCGGCGCTGAGAAAGAGGATCTTCAAGGGTTCGCTCATCAGTTGTCCTATCTACTATAGCGGTGGACGGAATGTGTCATTGTGAAGATATTGTGCCGCAGATGGGCGGGGGGTTCAAGCGACCGGAGCGGCCTGTGTTATAATGGGCGCCGTTGACGAGACGACGGAGGCGATTTTTATGTCTGAAAACGAGAGCGCGGCGGCCGGTCCCGACCAGCGTGGGAAGTTTGGCCCGTATGGGGGGCAGTTTGTGCCGGAGACGTTGATGCCGGCACTGGAAGCCCTGATCGCCGCATATGAGGAGGCGCGGGAGGATCCGGCGTTCACGACTGAGCTGGAGCATCTGTTCAAGACGTACGTCGGCCGCCCTTCCCCGATTACGCACGCCCGGCGGTTGAGCGAGGAGTTGGGCGGCGCTCAGATTTACCTGAAGCGAGAGGACCTGAACCACAGCGGCGCGCACAAGATCAACAATGCGCTGGGCCAAGCGCTGCTGGCGCGGCGTATGGGCAAGGAGCGGATCGTGGCGGAAACGGGAGCAGGGCAGCATGGGGTGGGCACGGCGACGGCGTGCGCACTGTTGGGGTTGGAGTGCGTCGTCTACATGGGCACAGTGGATATGGCCCGGCAGCAACCGAACGTCCACCGCATGAAGCTTCTGGGGGCGGAGGTGGCGCCGGTGAGCAGCGGGAGCAAGACGCTAAAGGACGCGATTAACGAGGCAATTCGCGACTGGGTGACGAACGTGGAGACGACTCACTACTTGCTGGGCTCAGTGTTGGGGCCGCACCCCTACCCGCTGATGGTGCGCGACTTCCAGAGCGTCATCGGCCGGGAGGCGCGAGAGCAGATAGTGGAAATGGCCGGCCGGCTGCCGGACCTGATCGTGGCCTGCGTGGGCGGGGGAAGCAATGCGATGGGCATCTTCCACGCCTTCCGCGACGACGAGAGTGTGGATTTGTTGGGCGTGGAAGCGGGCGGCGAGGGAATCGCCAGCGGGCGGCATGCTGCTCGCTTTGCGGACCCGAACGTGGCGCGCCTGGGCGTGCTACACGGGACGAAGAGCTTCGTGATGCAGACGGCCGACGGGCAAATCATGGAGACACACAGCATCAGCGCCGGACTGGACTATCCCAGTGTGGGGCCAGAACACGCCTGGCTGCGGGATCAGGAGCGGGCAGGTTACACGTACGCCACAGACGAGGAGGCGTTGGAAGCGTTCCAGACGCTGTCGCAGTTGGAGGGTATCATCCCTGCGCTGGAGTCGGCGCACGCTGTGGCGGAAGCGATGAAGCAGGCGCCAGGGATGGACCCGGAACAGATTATCCTCGTGAATTTGAGCGGCCGGGGGGACAAGGACCTGGACACAGCGATCGAGGCGCTGGACCTGTAAGAGCGCAAACGTCCACCTGCACAAGTTGCGCAAGATATACCAGGTTCACAAACGGGAGGCCGGGTTCCCAGCGCCTGGGCGTTCGCCACGACTCAGGCGCGTCTGCCTGAAAGCCACTAGGCTTCGGCGTGCTCGACGATGCCCACTGTCTCGATGACGTGCTCGGCCAGATCGAAGAGGGCGCGAGCAGCCCGGGCAGAGGGTTCCATGCTAACGACGGGTACGCCGGCGCTGACGGCATCCTGGAAAAGTTCAGGCGCCGGGGGAATGACGCCGACGATACTGGCCTGGTCCTCGTTCAGACCCATTCGCTGGGCTTCCCAATAGGTCATGGTTCCCGATTCGCCGCCCCCCAATCCCATCTCATTCTCAACTTCCATACGGGTCAGGGCAAGACCGGAGGGCACGCGAGCAACGGCCACGACGTCCACCTTCTCAAAAACGTTCCACTCCCGAAAAGCCTGCAGACGGCCGCGGGCGCAGGTCACAGAGAAGATCTCCGGCTCGGTGACGAGCAGAATGTAATCAGCGTATTCGGCAACGATGTGCAAGGTCTCGTCGCCGATAGGGGGGACGTCGACGATGAGAAAATCAACGTCTTGCTCCAGACCGGCCAGCAACTGCTCGACGTGGCCGCCGGTCAAGGGGTGTTCGGAAAAGGTATGTGGAGCGAGAAGCAGGTTGATGCCGGAAGAGTGGGCGATCAGCTGGCGCTGCACCTGGGGAGGGCCAACATCATCAGGGTTCATGGCCAGCAAGGGGCCCAGATGCTTCTTGTCTGACTGGCTGAGGAGATAGCGAACGGCGCCATCACCAGGGTGTAGTTCGGCCAGGGTCACGGCGTATTCGCGCCGGGAAAGGACCACGGCAAGATTGACGGCGACGGACGTGACGCCGACGCCTCCCTTGGCTCCGACCACGGCAATAGTATAGGCTCGTTGTTGCCGGCCGTAGGGGGAACGATTAAGCAAGGCGCCAATGCGGGCGACAAGCTCTTTGGGATCGACCGGTTTAGGGACGTAATCATCAGCGCCGGCCTGGAAACCGGCCAGCTTATCATCCACGCTGTCCAGGGCGCTGAGCATAATGATAGGCAATTCCTTCGTTTCTTCCTGCTCGCGCAGGCGGCGGCAGATGTCATTACCGTTCATGAGGGGCATCATGACGTCGAGGACGACGAGGTCTGGTTCAAGTTCTTCGACTTTCGAAAGGGCCTCAACGCCGTTTACGGCAAGATGAGGGACGAAGTCAGCTTTACGCAGGACTGCCTCGAGCATCTTGAGAAGCTCGGCGTCGTCGTCAACCAGCAGGATGTGGGGCTTTTTTCGTTTCACGATTTCTCTCCATCAGACAGAAGGTAGCGGCCGGGCAGCAAGGTGGCCAAGATGGCCAAGGCGGCCAGGATTGACACTTTTTCTGGGGGCTGTCTTGGGATTAAATAGGGGTCGTTTGCCGGACATAAAGGTATAGTAACATATAGTAGCATAGCGATTGCAGGTTCCGAGGTGAAGGGAAGGTGAAGATTGCCAAGTAAGGAAGGCAAAAATCCCCCAGCAGGAACTGCGTCAGACGCGTAGGGCGTCATTTTGGGTCGATTAGCGCATGGCGGCAAGATCGTGTATCCATCCGGCCTCCGGCAGGGCAGGGCGCCAGGCAAGATCGTCCAGAGAGGCGACAAAGAGGTCGCCGTTGGAGAGGACGGCCCAGAGCCTATCTCCGATGTGATGCAGACGTTCGACCATGTGCCGCGGCCAGGGGGCATCCAGACCATCGCCGGCCGCGTGCCAGGTGCGGCCGCCATCGCGACTCTCTTCGACGCGACCAGAGCGGTCAACGCCATCGGCCGGGCCGAAGATAATGTGTTGGGGATCAGTCGGATCCCACCAGGCGGCACGACAGTAGCAGCGATAGAGGCGCTCCCACGTCTGCCCGCCATCGTCCGAACGGTAAAGCCCGCCCCCCGTGGGAGCGAGCACGCGATCAGGCGAGCCGGAATGGGTTGTCACGGAGTGGACGTCGGAGTGAACGCGGCCGGACGGTGGCCCGTGGTCGGGGTGGCCGGCGCTGCCCGGCGCTAGATCCCAGGTTTGGCCGCCATCGTCGGAACGGAGGACGGCGCCGTCTTCGGCGGCCGCGTAGGCGCGCTGACCGTAAAAGGCGAAGCCGCGAATGCAGCCGGGCTCGGGGGAATAGGGCAGGCGCCAGCCGTGCTCGCGCCGAAGCTCGGCGACCTCGGCACATTCGCGCCAGGTACTTGCGCCGTCTTGTGAGATGAAAATGGCGGCCGGTTCTGTGCCGGCCAATTCGCGGTCGGAGATCTGGGGATGATGGGCGAGCCAGCGAACGTGGCGGACCGTCAGACCGTCGCTGGCTCCGCGCCAGGAGTGGCCTCCGTCACCTGAACGGTAGATGCCATCCCTGGTCCCGGCCAGAATGACCCCTTCGCGGGCAATGACTGTCGTCACATGATGCCCGACGAGGCGCCGATCGGTTATGTCAAGCGATGCGCCATCGTCCTGAGCGATAACGAGGCCGTCTCTCGTCGCCAGAAACAATTCCATAGCATCTCCTATCATCCGGGTAATTGGGCAATTCGTCCTACGAGGCCACGCTCTCCCGATGCGATGAAGCACCTTCGACCAATGAGCGTCCCACATTTTCGGCCGGTTGTGGCCAACACCAATCTGTAAAAGTCTCTCCAGTGTTTAGCGTACCACAAGGGGTAACGCTGGAAAAGACACTTTCACCACACTCTTAACGGCGGTCGTCGCCCGTCCAACGAGAGGTGGGCCAGAGCGAAACGATGAGACTTGACGATGTCGTTATCTGTGTTAGTTTCAATAGAAGGAGGGGCGGATTGTGGGGGAGTGATGAGAACCGGGCAAGTGGCCGGGCGCACCGACGGTTACCGCCGCCGGACGGGTCGTTGCACACGCCCACCTCCGAGCACATTCCAAGTCATAGAAGCGCTGCACCGACGGAGCAGGCGCATTTTTTGCGGTTGGCCCGGTCGCACAGCGTTAGAAGTTGGACGCTGACAAGATGAACCTAAGTGAAACACATCCCGAATGGATATTGGCTTCAGATATTGACAATACGTTGACCGGCGACGAGCAGGCGCTGGAACGATTGGCGCAGCGCCTGCGCACCCTACGCGAGGAGGGCCGACTCTTTCTTATCCTCTCCACCGGCCGCCGGCTGGTGCAAGTATTGGACGGATTTGAGCAGGAAGGGCTTCCGGAGGGCGACGCCATCATTTCTCAAGTGGGCACAGAAATTTATCTGCCGCCGTTCGAGGCCGACATGGCCCCTCTGCAAGCATGGAAGGAACGACTGGAGGCCGAATTCTCGCGCCAGGAGGCTGAATCATTCCTCGATGGGATTGAAGGGCTAAGGATGCAGCCGGATAAATATAATACGCCGCTCAAGGTCAGTTGCTACCTGGACGAGGCTCCGGAGCCGGAAGCGGCGGCCCGCGAAATCGAGCGGCGGGTGCGAACGGCAGGCAAGGAAGACGTCTACCAGGTTATCTGGTCGAGCGGCCGGGACCTGGACATCATACCGGCGGCCGCAGGCAAAGGAAAAGCAATTCGTTTCTTGCTCAGCTTTCTGGACCTGGAGTCAGGGCAGGTCATCGTCGCCGGAGACAGCGGCAACGATCGCACGATGTTTGAGGAATTTGATTACGGAATTATCGTGGCCAACGCCCAGCCGGAACTCAAAGCGTTACCGGAAAGCGAAGCGGACAGCCACTACCGCGCCGGGGAAGATTACGCGGCCGGAGTCATAGAGGGCTTGCGCCACTTTGGCATTTTTCCCGATTGAGTAAACGACAGACACAAGCATTGGCATTTCAGAGGAGATTGAGATTGAGATGACGAATAACAATTCGAACCAGCACCACGAGGCATTTCTAGCGTCGGATCGCCAACATATCTTGATGATTACCAACCACGGAATCCACCAATGGGACGTGATTCCCGGCCTGCCGGATACGGGTGGACAGAACGTATTTGTCAACCAGTTCACGGAAACGCTGGCCCAGCAAGGATTCAAGATCACCATCGCCAACCGGGGCGGCTATCCCCACCCGTTGACGGACGAGATGCGCACGGGCATCGATTATAAGGACGATCAGCAACGTATTCTCTACCTTGAAGACGAGGTCGACTCCTTTGTGCGCAAAGAAGATATGAACGAACATACGCCCCAGCTTGCCGAGTTCCTGCAGCAAACGCTGGTGCAGGAAGGCACATCGGCCGATCTAATCATCAGCCATTATTGGGATGGCGCCAAGGTCGGCGTGCTATACAACGAGATGCAGGATGAGACATTGAAGCACATATGGGTCCCCCATTCGCTGGGCGCGGTGAAGAAGCGGAACATGCCGCCGGAAACGTGGGAAGATTTGCGCATCGACGAACGGATCGCCGTGGAGAAGACGATCGTCCCCCAGCTGGACGCCGTAGCGGCGACCTCGTCGTTGATTCGCCAATCTCTTCAAGACGATTATGACGTGGAAGAGATCCTCTTCCTGCCTCCATGTGTGAAGACGGAGCGCATTTATCCGCGCGACATCGATTCAGATCACGACATCTGGGGCTTCGTCGCCGACCACGTCCCGCTATCGGCCGACGAAGTTCAGCAACGCCAGATCGTTACGGAGATCAGCCGCACGGACGAGACGAAGCGTAAGGACGTGCTCATCAAGGCCTTTGCCCAGGTCCATGAACAACACCCGAAGACGTTGCTGCTCGTTTCTATCGACGACACCGAGGAGGAGCTGGCGGCCGACTTGCGCGGAGTGATCGACGATCTGGACATCGCTTCCTCCGTCGCCGTGGTGGGTTACGTCTGGGACGAATTGCCCGACCTGTACGCGATTACGTCTGTCTATTGCTCCCCTTCGGTAATGGAAGGATTCGGCATGTCGGTCCAGGAAGCGGCCGCCACTAAGGTGCCCGTCGTCGGTAGCGACCTCATCCCGTTTGTGCGTGAGTATCTCCTGGGAGACGATGTGGAGAAGAGGCCGCTGGCGGAAGAGGAGGATCCCCTCCTGGTTGGAGAAGGGGCGATCGTCGTCCCGGCGGACAACGTCGAGGGTTTTGCCCAAGCGCTGAAGATGCTGATCGAAGATGAAGACCTGCGACGCCAAATGGGCGAAAGCGCTTACGATATGACAATCCCCTACTTCACGTGGAAGGAAATGACAGAGAGATTCTTAGACGCTGCCGACATAGAAGGGCATTGAGGATGAACAATTTGACGAGAGAACAAGCGAACGGCCGGCAACGAATGGAACGCAGCGCGCTCCAGAGGATTCTGGAAGCGCGCGCACTGGAAGAGGTTTCGGTCGAGCAAATCTTCCGGTTCTTCCGCGAAGACGAAGACCTGGCTCATTTCCGTCCCGACGCCTTGTGCCAGATCGATCCCCGGGATGGGGCGATGATCCTCTACAATTCGGCTCGCGCCCATCGGCCGCATGACCAGCATGCGCCGCTGGTAGTGCCCGGCGAGGAGAGAGATTGTCCGATCTGCGAAGGACAAACTACGGGCGTCATCGACGTGACCGATCTGAGCGAGGGATTCACCTTCATTAACAAGAATCTCTTTCCGATCATTCACGCCCTGGACGGCGTAGGCCCGGAGCATGCAGGGGAAGAGTTAACCGAAACGCATCAAGGCCTGGTGGCTCATGGGCTCCACTTTTTGCAGTGGACGTCTTCGTATCATGACCGAGGATGGCACAACATGGGGGGAGAAGATCGCCTCGTCGTCATGAAACGACTGGCAGCGCTGGAGGCCAAGCTCCTCTTTGAGGCAGGGGAGCTGATGCCGCAAACGGACGTGAACGTGGAGGGGGAAGCGCGAGGCTACGTTTCGATCATCAAGAATTATGGAGCGCGGGTCGGCGGATCGCTCAGCCACGATCACCAGCAGATCGCCTTTAGCAACGTAATGCCCCAGCGCTTTTTCCTGAACAAGCAGTTTGAGGAACGCCGCGGAGAGCGGTTCACCGAGTTCTTGCTGAACGAGAACCCGGACGAACTGCTCGTCCGTGACTATGGGGAAGCCGCCCTCGTCGTTCCCTACTTCATGCGCCGGCCGTACAATATGATCCTGGCGCTCAAGGACCCAACTAAGAAGTATCTATGCGAGTTGAGTGAAGGGGAGCTGCAAGCCGTGGCCGACGCGTGGCACGATGCCATTGACGTCATTTTGCGGATCATGCCGCTGATTGGAAAAGAGACGGCATTCAACGTGACGGTACACAATGGACCCGGCGCCGGCCTTTACGTCGAGTTTTTGCCCTTTACGCAGGAGACGGGGGGCTTTGAACAACTTGGATTATGGGTCTGCCAGGGCAATACACAGGACTCGGCCGCCACGCTACGCGAGATGATGGAGGGAGAGAAAGTTTGATCGGAGTACCAGGGGAGCAGTAAGCACAAAAGGAGGTGCGTGACGCTACGCTCACAATTTACGGCCGACCCACACCGTCCCCGCTACCATTTTCTGCCGCCGGGAAATTGGATGAACGACCCGAACGGCCTTATTCAGTGGCAGGGCGCGTATCACCTTTTCTACCAGTATAATCCGGCCGGGCCGTTCCACGGGAGGATCCACTGGGGCCATGCCGTCAGCGATGACCTGGTCCACTGGCGAGACTTGCCGGTGGCCCTGGCGCCGACGCAGGGCGGCCCGGATCAAGACGGTTGTTGGTCGGGGTGCATCGTCAACCATAATGGTACGCCAACCGTTATCTATACCGGCGTCCACCCACAGGTCGTTTGCCTGGCGACCAGCAGCGACGAGATGTTGACCTGGGAAAAGTATGAGGACAACCCGATCATTGCTGCACCGCCGGCGGGCATTACCAGGGGCGATACGTGGCATTTTCGCGACCCGCGTGTGTTTCAAGAGGACGGCGACTGGTATCTGTTGATGGGCGCGTCTGGAGAGGGGGATAAGGCAACCGTCCTCCTCTATCGTTCCACCGACCTGATCGAGTGGGAGTATGTGCATCCGCTTTTCAGCGGCAACGGCTCGCAGCGCGGGCCGGCATGGACGGGGACGATGTGGGAATGCCCGGACTTCTTTGCCCTGAACGGGCGACATATTTTGGTCGTCTCAGCCCATGACGTGGTGAAGAACCAAATGCTCTATCCGGTCTATTTCGTCGGCGGCCACGAAGGATTACGTTTCCGGCCGGAGCGGCAGGGTATTCTGGACTATGGGGGCTATTTCTACGCACCGCAGTCGCTGCTGGACGAAAGCGGCCGCCGGCTGGTCTGGGGATGGATTATGGAGGGGCGCACAAGAATGGCGTTACAGGAAGCGGGCTGGGCTGGCGTGGCGTCGCTGCCGCGCCAGCTTTCGCTGACGGAGGGCGGCCGGCTGGAGGTCGGGCCGGCGCCGGAACTGGGAACGCTGCGAACGGAGGGGTGGCGCGCCGAGGGATTGACGGTCGGCCCCGGCCGGGTGAACCCGCTGCGCGACGTGACCGGAACGGCGCTGGAGATCGACGTGACGTTCGATCCGGGAGATGCAACGGCCTTTGGCCTGCACGTGCGTCGCTCCCCTGACGGGGAAGAGTGTACGACGCTGGTTTTTGAGCCGATGGCCGGGCGCTTCTTAATCCAGCGCGCGCAATCGAGCCTGAGCCCAGACGTGCACCGGGAGGCCATCCTCGTCCCTTATAAGCCTGCGCCGGGAGAGAAGGTGCGCCTGCATCTTTTTCTCGACGGCTCAGTGTTGGAACTGTTTATTAACCAGCGCCAGGCAGCGTCGACTCGCATCTACCCACTGCGACGGGACAGCGTGGGTCTGGCGTTGTTCGCAACGGGGGGCACCGCCGGAGTCGAACGGCTGGACGTATGGCAGATGGGTTCTATCTGGTAATGGGCAACGCTTATCCCTGCTCACAGTAAAGGACGGCGGAACTAGCCAGGATTTCAGCCAGGGTGACCAGGGAATCGACGTCTACCCACTCCTCAGCAGCATGGGCGCCCTCGCCAGACGGACCGACGACGACGGTTTCGACCCCGGCCGCGGAGAGGAGGGCGGAATCCATCCACGGCGTGTCACCGACGTGGGGGCGGCGCTCGCCAAGGCCGACGGCAGCCGCTTCGTCAACGGCCTGGACGATGGCGGCGTCGGCGGATACTTCAAAGGGATCGCGCACGAGCAACGTGTTGACCGCAGCCTGGAAGGTGACGTCGGCTGCGGCCAGGCGTTCAATGATTTCGCGAATCTCGGCCTCCACCTGAGCACGTGTCTCGCCGGGTACCGTGCGCCGCTCGACGCCGAGGCGGCAGTGGGCAGCATACACGCTCAGTTCGGTGCCGCCACGTAGGGTTGCAGCGTGCAAGGAGGGAGGGCCGACGAGGGGGTGCGGCGGACGGGCGCGCAGGGACTGTTCAAGTTCTTCGAGGGCGGAGAGGAAGCGGCCCATACGCATGTTGGCGTCAACGCCCTGGTCAAAGCGGCTACCGTGGGCGGCGCGGCCGAAGGTCTCCACTTCCAGCCACACGAAGCCTTTGTGCGCCAGACAGACACGGAGGTCGGTCGGTTCGGTAACGATGGCGCCATCCGGGCGATAATGATCGAGCAGATCGGCCGTACCGATGCTAGCATACTCCTCGTCGGCGACGGCGGCCACGAGCAGGTCGCCGGAGAGGGAAAGACCGGCATCGACCAAGGCTTTGGCGGCGGCAAGCTGGGCGGCGAGGCTGCCCTTCATGTCGTAGGCGCCGCGGCCGTAGAGACGGCCATCACGGACGGCTCCCGAAAAGGGGTCGGCCATCTCGGCGACGCCGACGGTGTCATAGTGAGCGTTGAGCATGAGAGAGCGCCCGTCCCCCTGCCCCGGCAGCCGGCCAACGACGCTGACGCGGCCGGGACGGGGTTCGTGCTGCCGGGTTTCCAGGCCGAGTTCATGCAGAGCGTGTCTAACGTAGGAAGAAATTTCGGCCTCTCCGGCGCCACCCTCTACCAGAGAGGGATTCACGGAATCGATCTGCACGAGCCGGCGGGCGGTCTCCACCAAATAGGACCGGTCGATGGTGATGGTCGTGGTCATTGATGCCTCCTTGGCAACAGGACGTCGAGGTGCGCAGACAAAGAAAAACCCGGACGAAAAAGGGGCATCGGGGTTGGCTGGCGTTTCGGCGCTGGGTTACTAGCGGGTCACGTGGCGGCCGAATGACATTTGTTGGCTTCCACCTGAGTTGCTTCGGAAGCGGGAGGGCGCACCAGAGGGAACCTCAGCTACGCCTACTTTGCCAACCTGCCCTTCTTTTCATCCGGGGCTATGCAGCTTTTCCCACATTATAATTCGGGCGAGAATTACGTGTCAATCCCTCACACCTTAAAAATTATAGCGGCACTTACAGCCAGCATTCAGCGAATCTATCCCGCATACATTGCGATTCTCGGCGAAGTATAGGGAACGGACGACCGATAGGGCACGGATAGTCCATCTAATAAGAAGCTTCCTGGAAACGGGCAAAACCACCTTCGTCCCAGGAAACCGTGGATGCGGAAACCCTGATCAGCGCAGGTAGCGGCCGAACCAGTCGAGGGTGCGCTGCCAGGCGTCGGCGGCGGCTTTTTCGTCGTAGACCTCGCGCGTGTCGTTGAAGAAGGCGTGGTGAACGCCGGGGTAGATGTGGATTTCGTGCGCGACGCCGTGTTCCTCCAGCGCCTCCTGGAAGCGGCGCACTTTTTCGACGGGAATGCCCTGATCTTCTTCCGCATAAAGACCGAGGATGGGAACCTGAATGCGGGCCGTATCGGCCGGGCTGAGAGGCTGACCGTAGAAGGCGACGGCGGCGCCCACACCGCCATCTTCCGCGGCCGTGGAGAGGGCCAACCCACCGCCCATGCACCAGCCGACGACGCCTATCTGTTTCGGCGAGACGACGTCCATCTGCTGCAGATGGGCAACGGCAGCCTGAATCTCGGCGACTGCCCGGTCGCGATCGAGGGCCATGGCCAGCTTGCGCGCCTCGTCCGGCTCGTCGGCCTTTTCACCGTGATAAAGGTCGGGGGCCAGAGCCACGTACCCCTCGCGGGCAAAGCGCTCGGCCACATCCTTAATGTGGGGCATCAGCCCCCACCATTCCTGAATGACGACAACGCCGGGATGCGGGCCATCGTCGTCCGGCCGGGTCAGGAAGCCAGGCGTTTCATGCTCGTTAGAGGGGAAGCGGATCATCTCACTGGCAAGGGCACTCATCGATTCATCTCCTTTCCTTTCACTCTTCGGGACGTTGTTCGACCGCAATTGAACGGTGATAACGTTCCTCACTTCACCATTTTTCTTTGATTATGTTATACTCTTCCCGTGCGAGAAACAAACCCCGCGACGGTCGGTAGG
>JAWVYQ010000050.1:0-22158 GCA_033722615.1 Promineifilaceae bacterium (SeqCode) | reverse complement strand
GCCACCGCCTCCTCCAGATCCGCGTCCGCCATCACGATCACGGGGCAGTTGCTGCCCAGTTCCATCCCCACCTTCTTCAGGCCGATCTGGTCCATAATCGCCCGCCCCGTGCTCAGGCCGCCGGTGAACGAGATCATGCGCACGCGATCGTCCGTAACCAGCACGTTCCCCACCTCGCTGCCGTGGCCCGTGATCACCTGTAACATGCCCTGCGGCAGGCCCGCCTCGTCAACCGCCCTGGCCAGTTTCAGCGCGCTCAGCGGCGTCTTCGAATCCGGTTTGACGATGATCGCGTTCCCCGCCGCCAGCGCCGGGCCCACCTTGTGCGCCACCAGGTTCAGCGGATCGTTGAACGGCGTAATCGCTCCAATGATGCCGATCGGATCTCGCCGGTAAAAGCCGCGACGGTTCTCGCTGCCCGGCATCTGGTCAAAAGAGATCGTCTCTCCGTTCAGGCGGCGCGCCTCTTCTGCGCTGATACGCATCGTCTGGATGCAGCGCGTCACCTCCTTGCGCGCCTCGCGGATCGTCTTGATCCCCTCCTGGGCGATGGTCCGGGCGAACGCCTCATGCTCCGCCTCCATCGTCTGCGCCGCCTGCTCCAGGATCGCCATGCGCCGGTGGGCCGGCATCTGTCGCGCCTCCTGGTATCCCGCCTCGGCCGCCACGATCGCTGCTTCCATGTCGTCCACACTCGCCAGTGGGACCGTATCGATCAGGCTGCCATCTTGAGGGTTGCAAACTTCAATTTTCTGTGGGCGGTCCACCCATTCTCCGTTGAGCAACATCTTCATAGTCGTTGTTCCTTTGTTCCAAATCCGTGCACCTCCGGGAGGCTCGCACGCTGCCTCCCGGAGATGTCGCTATTTCTATCCGCCTTGCCTCCGGTGAATGGCCAGCATGTCGCCCAGCAAGGCGTAGCCCGTTTCCACCCGGCCGGCGCCCGGACCAACCAGCGTCACCTCGCCCAGCAGATCCGTCGAGTACGTGACGGCGTTCGTCGCCCCGCTCACCGAGGCCAACGGGTGGGAGAGCGAGATGCGCGTCGGCCGTACGCTGGCCGTATACTCGTCGCCCAGCTTCTCCACCTTACCGATCAGCTTCCACCGTTGCTCATTCTCGCGGGCGACGGCAATATCCTCCGGCGTCAGGCCCGTAATCCCCTCACAATCCACGTCCGCCATCGTCAGCGGAAGGTCCATGAGCAGATTCGCCAGGATCACGACCTTGCCCGCCGCGTCGTGCCCTTCCACGTCCCCGGCCGGATCGGCCTCCGCATAACCTTTCTCCTGGGCCTCCGCCAGCGCCTCACCATACGTGGCGCCCGCCTCCATCTGCGTCAGAATGTAATTCGTGGTCCCGTTGAGAATGCCCTCCACCTTGTTCACGCCGGCTCCCGCCAACAACTCCTGGCCCAATCTTAAGGCCGGCGTCCCGCTCATCACCGTCCCTTCTACCCCGATCTCTACGCCGTTCTCGGCCGCCAGCCGCTTCAACTCCGGAAAGTACAGGGCTGTTGGGCCTTTGTTCGTGGTCACGACGTGCTTCCCCGCTGCTAGCGCCTCGCGGATGTGCGTCAGCGCCGGTTCGCCCGTCTCCAGATCCGTGAAGCTCATCTCCAGGATAATCTCCGCGTTACTCTCTTTGATACTTTGCAGAGAGTCCCAGCCCCGGTGCGGGGCGTCCACCGGCGTCAATGTCCCCTCCGTCTGCACGGCGTTGAGGAGAGCGCCGGGGTCCAGCCCCTCGGGATGATAGACGCTGCCTTTCATCAGGTCGCTGATGGCCACGATCTGAAAGCGCGCGCCGTACTGCTCGGCCAGCGCCTCCCCTCGGTCGCGCAAGATCTGGGCCAGTCCCTGCCCCACGTTACCAAAACCGATCATGCTCAGGCGATACGTTTGCATGCCGCCTCCTTCCTAACCGGCCGGCGCGCCGGCCGTGGCTCGGTTCGTTCCCTTGCCGGCCGCGGCGTCCAGCGCTCGTTCCAGATCCGCGATAAGATCCTCCGTCTCTTCAATTCCCACCGAGTAACGGATAAGGCTTTCGGGGATGCCCATCGCCTCCCGCTCCTCGGCCGACGATTCCACGTGGCTCGTCGTGCGCGGCGGCCCGACCACCGTCTCCACCGCTCCCAGATTGGCGGCCGCGTGGGCGAACTGTAGCCGGGGGAGCAAGGCGCGCACTGCCTCGAAACCGCCCTGAAGCATGAAGCTCAGCACGCCGCCAAAGCCCCGCATCTGGCGCGCCGCAATCTCGTGGTTCTCGTGGGAGGGCAGGCCGGGATAAAAGACCTTCTCCACAAATGGATGATCCGCCAGGAAGTGGGCGATGCGCAACGCGCTCTCATTCTGCTGGCGCACGCGCAGGTGCAGCGTCTTCATCCCGCGCAGGATCAGATAAGCCGCCATCGGGTGCAGCGTCGCGCCGTTGATCTCCCGGTAATGATAAATCTGTTCGATCAACTCCTTCGGGCCGCAAATGACGCCGCCCAGGGCGTCCGCGTGCCCGCCCAGAAACTTCGTCGCGCTGTGCAGCACCAGGTCGGCGCCCAGCGCCAGCGGGTTCGAATTGATCGGCGTGGCAAACGTGTTGTCCACAACCACCATCGCCCCCGCCTCGTGTCCGGCGCGGGCCAGCCGCTCCAGGTCGACCACCTTCAGCGTCGGGTTGGTCGGGCTTTCCAGATAGAGAATCTTGCACCCTTTGGCCACTTCCGCCTCGATCGCCTCGTGGTCCGTCGTGTTGCATAGGGCCACGTCCACCTCCATCCGGGGCAAAAATTCCAGAAAGATCTTGTTCGTGCCGCCGTAGGTGTCTTTCACCGACACCACCCGGTCGCCGGGGGAGAGAAAGGTATAGAGGGTATTGCTAATCGCCGCCATGCCCGTGGCAAAGCTCGTCGCTGCCTCCGCGTCTTCCAGTAGCCGAACCTTCTCTTCAAAGACCGCGACCGTGGGGTTGGTGTTCCGCCCGTAAATATGGCCCGGCTCCTTGCCCAATGCCACGTCCTGCCACTGATCCACGTCCCCGTAACCGAAAGAAACACTGTGCGCCACCGGCACCTGTGTCGACCGTTGCCACAGATCCTTTGCTTCCTCTCCTGCCCATACCGCCCGGGTGCCGATGCGCGGTTGCTCGTCAGGGTTGCTCATATCACACTCCACTCCATCTTCATTGTTAAGCGTCCGGTCTCAGCCAGACGGGGCTGAGTGACGCCCGGGTCCCGGGCGTCACTCAGGCCACTTTCTTTACTCACTTACCCGTCTACGGAATGTCGCTGTAAGCGTCAGGGCAGATGTCCTCCGCGTGCACGTCGCCGGGCAGGGCAGCTTCGTCGAAGCCCGTGAACTGCCCGATCAGGTCCAGCAATTCGCCGGAATCCTTCAGCGCTTGCAGCTCTTCATTGAACGCCTGGCGGAATTCCTGATCCTCATAGCGGAAGGCGGCGCCGCCGTAGGAAACGACCGGTTCGCCGTCGACCGTAGGCTGCTCAAAGGGGTCGGCCAGTTGAAGGCTGGGATCGTCCGTCGTCTCCAACACCTGCAGCAGGGTGGGGCGGGTGCCCGTCCAGGCGTCGATCTGGCCTGCCTGTAAGCCGGCAACGCCAGAAGGATCGTCGGGGAACGTTGTAATGCGGTCCTCGGGAACGCCCGCTTCCAGCATGTAATCATACTCCAGGTAACCGGAACCGGTGCCCACGGTGACGTCTGGGTTGTTCGCGATATCCTCGTAGCTGTGCAGGTTATGGGGGTTGCCCTCCTCGACGATCAGCGCCTCGCCCACCTGGTATTCAGGGTCGGCAAAGAGGACCTGTTCGCAACGGGTGGGCGTGATGTACATGCCGGCCGTGATGACGTCAAAACGTCCCGCTTGCAGACCCGGAATCAGCGACCCGAACTGCGTGAGAACGCCTTCCATCTCCGGAATGCCCAACTCCTGGAAGACGGCGCGAGCCACTTCCACAGCCTCGCCGGACAGCGTGCCGTCAGGCTGGGCAAACGCATAGGGATTCTCGTTGGCGAAACCGACGCGAATGACGCCCTCTTCCCGCGCCCTTTCTAACGTGCTCGCTTCCATTTCTTCTGCCGCCTCTTCTACCTCTTCGGCGGCTTCGTCCACTTCTTGGGCTGCCTCTTCCGCCACGTCGGCCGTGCCAGACTGGCAGGCCACGACCAAACCCATGATCATCACGAACATGAGCAAGAAAATGGTTGCCTTACGTGCTTTCATAATCCTTCTCCTCTCTGACTTTTGACTGTAACTAGGCGGGAAATCTTTGTTGCGAGTGGTTATGGAGACGGCTACCCGCCGGAAATTCGCCGTCCGCCGGGGGCGTTGCGCACTTCAGAACAGAAAGCAGTTCTTGCCGGGAGCATCACCTCCTTCGAAAATGTTGAACAACCTGTCAACGTCTTCCCGGTTCTACCAATCACGCCTCCATTGTGGGAAAGCGTGACGTATGGCCGTTTTCTCTAACCAATAAGAGCGCTGCCGAGATAGTCGTTGAGCCGGCCCAATAGCATCGACATATGGTTGCGTCGGATCTGGGAAACCCGCTTCATGTCGTTTTCCCTTACTGCTTCAATCACGTCGCCCATCTCGTCGACGATCATCTGAACCTCTTCCTCCCAATCCAGGTCCGGCAGGATCTGGAGCCATACCCGGACGGTCTGGTGGTACAATTGATCGGAGAATTGTCGGAGCGCCCGGTTGCCGATGACGCTAAGCATGATCTCGTGGAATCGATAGTAGAGTTTGGCCAATTTTCGGGGATCGTATTCGTCGTACATGGCCTGGCACTTCTCGCGCAGCGTCTCCAACTCCTGGATCTGTTCCTCGGTGATGCGCCCCGGTGAAAGCTCGCCAATCAACTCAGTTAGTTTGAGCCGCAAGGCGTAAACTTCCTTCAGGGATTTGAGGTCGACGGTTGTAACGATCGTTCCCGATCCGCGGCTGATGACGACCAGATCCTCAAACTCCAGTCGCTGCAAGGCGCGACGAACCGGCGTTCGGCTGACCCCAAACTCCTGGGCCAACGCCCCTTCACTGAGCGACGTGCCTGGTTCATAGTCGAGCAGGCAGATCCGCTCGCGGATCTCTTTGTATATCTTTTCGAAAGTGGACATTACTGGATCTATTGAAAAACGGTAGACGATCGTCTACAATACAAGTCGTATACAACTTGTATACATGTTGTTGATAACAATCTAACATTTCTTATCCCCTTTGTCAAACCTTCTCAGGTCACTGAGTGGTGTGTATGAACCAACCTCCGGGAGGCGTGCGAATCGCCTCTCGCCCTTTGGAAACGCTCGCCGAGCCTCCCGGAGGTTTACGGACTTCTCGAAAATACCACTTAGAGAAGGGTGTGCCAGGAAAAGGAGCAATCAGATGCGTCAACGAGATGACCTCGTCTTTCCCATGGAGGAGTACGAGCGGCGGCTTCAGGCCCTGCGCCGGCGGATGGACGACCGTGGCGTCGAACTCTTTATCACCACGACGCCCGAAAACGTTTGTTACCTGACCGGATTTGAAAGCCCCGGCCACTACTATTTCCAGGCGCTGTTGGTGCCCCGCGAAGACGAACCGGTGATGGTGCCCCGCCGCCTGGAAGACAGCGGCGTCCAGGCCCTGACCTGGCTGGAGCACAGCCGGCCGTACGAAGATCACGAAGATCCCATCGTCAGGGTCGCCGAGACGCTGGCCGAATTTGGCTGGGAAAATAAGCGCATTGGCGTAGAGCGTAGCTGCTGGTTTTTCACCGCTTTGCAGCAGGAGCAGCTCTTTAATATCTGTCCCGACGCCACCTTCGTCGATTGTTCCGGCATCGTCGAGCAGGGGCGCGTCATCAAATCCGATCACGAGGTCGAACTCATGCGCCAGGCCGCCAGAGCCACCGAGGCCGGCATGCAGGCCGGTATCGAAGCCGTCGGCGCCGGCGCCACCGAAAACGACGTCGCCGCCGCCATGCACTTCGCCATGATCAAGGCCGGCAGCGAATGGCCGGCCATCGTTCCCTTCGTCGCTTCCGGCTATCGTGGCGCCATCGGTCACGCCACCTGGGCCGGCCGCACCATTGAACCAGGGGACATCGTCATGCTCGAATTGGCCGGTTGCCTCAAACGGTACCATGCGCCCCTGATGCGCACCGGATTCGTCGGCGAACCGAGCGCCCAGGTGCGCGAAGCCGAAGGCATCATCCAGGAAGCATTTCAGGCCATGGTCGAAACCATCCGGCCGGGCGTCACAGCCGCCGAAGCCGATGCCGCCGGCCGCCAGGTCATCGCCGGCTCCAATTTTGGCGGCGAGCAGGGCTCCCGCTCCGCCTACTCCGTGGGCATCGGGCTACCGCCCGACTGGGGAGAAGGGCACATCCTGAGCATGCAGCCCGGCGAACAACGGCCGCTACAGGCCAACATGACCTTCCACATGTTGCCCTGGGTCCAGGTTCCCGGCGAAGGCGGCATCAGCTTCTCCGAGACGATACGTGTCACCGAAGACGGCTGCGAACTGTTGACGCACTTTGATCGGGCGTTGTTCGTCCGATAAGGGAGACCGGGATGACACTTGCTCAATCACCTGTCACCACCGACGCTGATTTTGAAGCCGACGGCCGGCAGGTCACCTACCTGCGCGTCCCCTACTCGCGCAATTCGTCGGCGTGGGGCGCCGTCATGCTCCCCATCGTCGTCGTCAAGAACGGCCGCGGGCCGACCGTCATGCTCGTGGGTGGCACTCACGGCGGTGAATACGAAGGCCCCGTCTGTCTGACCAAAATGGCGCAGGGCCTCACCCCCGAACAGGTCCGTGGGCGCGTCATCCTCCTGCCGGCCCTCAACCTGCCGGCCGTGCTCAGCGGCCAGCGCCTCTCTCCCATCGACGGCAAAGACATGAACCGCGTCTTCCCCGGCCGCTACAACGGCACCGTCACCGAAATCATCGCCCACTACGTCCACGAAGCCATCCTCCCCCTCTGCGACGCCGTCGTCGACCTGCACGCCGGCGGCTACTCCCTCGAACTTGCTCCCTACATCAGCATGCACTACCTGGACGATGAGGAACAGATGGCCCAGACGCGGGCGGCGCTCGAGGCCTTTCAGGCCCCTTACGCCCTGATCATGGAAGAGTTCAGCGGTGAGGGATTGCTCGACTACGCCGTGGAGCGTATGGGCAAGGTTTTCCTTTGTGCCGAACTGGGTGGCGCCGGCCGCCTCTCCGCCGACACCCTGAATATCGCCGAAGTAGGTGCGTGGAACGTTCTCCGCCACTTCGGCATCGTCGAGGGCGAGATCGAGAGTTGTGAGGCGCGGGGATTACCTGCCACCAGGCTAATGGAAGTGCCCGACCCCGAGAACTACCACGCCGTCATGGACGACGGCATTTATGAGAGCTTCTTCAAAGTAGGCGATACGGTAGAAGCCGGCCAGCCTCTTGGTCACGTCCACTTCGTGCAATACCCGTCCCGGCCGCCGGCCCCCGTCGTCGCCCAGCGTTCCGGCGTACTCATCGGCCGCCGCGGGCCGGGCTTCGTCGAAGTGGGGGATACCGTGGCCGTCATCGCCCGCGACGCCGCCCGCTAACCCGCCGGGAGGCTCAGCGCGCCGCTCTCTTGGGCGAAAGGAGATGCTCAGGCCTCCCGGAGGTTGTTCCCTAAGACCTCAGACGGTCATAAGCGAGGAAAAGCTGGCCCAGGCTCTCCAGCGCGTGTGTATCCTGGTAGAGCGAAAACAGCTCCATGTCCACGGCCGGCGAAAACAACTCCCCCTCGATCAGCGTCGAATACGGGTCACCACCCAGCAGGCGCGGGGCCAGCGTCAGATACAGGCGGTCCAGCACCCCGCCGCTCACCAGCATGTGCAAGATCTTCGGCCCGGCCGAGGAGTAGATCGTCCGGTAGCCGCGCGCCGTCATATCCTGCACCATGCGGGCGCCGTCCACCCCCTCCTCGTCTCCCGCCACAACCACTTCTCCTGCCTGAGCCTCGATCTCCTCTACCCGCTCCGGATCCGGTTCCGCCGTCGTGTACACGACGACGTTGCGCCCGCCGGCCGTCAACACGTCGGGGATGGGAAAGCGCAGGCTGCCGCTGACGATGGCCATGTCCGGCTGGGGCGGCAACCCTTGCTCTTCGCGCCAGGCGCGTAAATCGGCGAAGCGCGGATCGTCCACCTGCAAAATCTCCTGTGCCCGTCCGTCGGCCCAATCCCGCAGGTAGCGCCCCGTGCTGATAATCATATCCGCCTGCGCTGCCAGCTCCTGGAAAAGGCGCCAATCGCGCTCGTTCGCCACGGCTTCCGGCACCTTCATCCCCGGCCGGGAAGGGTGGGGGATGGCGATGCGTCCGTCTAGGCTGGCGACAAAGTTCGCATAGACGTATGCTCCCTCGGCCGCCCCCCGCTGTCGGCGCAGATCGTGGTCGAGATACACGTTCTCCAGCGGTCTATCCTGAACGGGGTGCGGAAACAATCGTTGGACGCCGTCTTGCATCGAAAACCTCCTCTTTCTCACGTCGTGTAACCCGTCGCTATAATAGACGTCCCTGGAAAAGTGGGCCAGCATCCATTCCCTGCTCGCGCCCGTTATGATACAATAATCGCCGTTGGCCAATACCCTGATTAGCATCTACTTCATCGCCAACGCAAGGATTGCACAATGGGGACAGGGGTATTTCCAGAACAGGAAATTGCGCTAAGCCGTACGTTGGGCTTGCTCGACATCACCATGATTGGGGTAGGGGCCATGATCGGGGCCGGGATCTTTGTCCTAACCGGCATCGCCGCCGGTGAGGCCGGGCCCGCTCTGGTGTTGGCCTTCCTTCTCAACGGCATCATCACCACCTTCACCGCCCTCAGTTACGCCGAGTTAGGATCCGCGTTCCCCGAGGCCGGGGGCGGTTATCTCTGGGTCAAAGAGGGAATGGGGGGAACGCAGGGATTCCTCGCCGGCTGGATGAGCTGGTTTGCCCACGCCGTCGCCTGCTCCCTCTACGGCCTCGGCTTCGGCCGCTTCGCCGTTGAAATCATCTCCCTCGTCTATCCCCAGGTCTTCGCCTACGAACAGACCCTCACCCTGCTCTTTATGGCCCTCATCGTCGTCCTCTTTGCTTACGTCAACTACCGGGGCGCCAGCGAGACCGGCCTCATCGGCAACGTCGTCACCATTGCCAAGGTCATTATCCTGGGCGTTTTCATCGCCTTCGGCCTGGCGGCCGTCATCCGTCAACCCGAGCTGAACGTTTTCACCGACAACTTCCTGCCCCACGGCCTCGGCGGCGTCTTCGTCGCCATGGGCCTTACCTTCATCGCCTTCGAAGGGTACGAAATCATCGCCCAAAGCGGCGAGGAAGTGAAAAATCCCCGCCGCAACATTCCCCGCGCGATCTTTATCTCCATCGCCGTCGTCGTCATCTTCTACGTGTTGGTGGCCTTCGTCGCCATTGGCGCCGTGCGCGTGCCCGCCTCGGCCGGTGACGTGCCCATCTGGGACTATCTCGCGGGCGCCCGCGAAGTGGCCATCGTGCGCGCCGCCGAGCAATTAATGGGGCGCTGGGGCGGCCTCCTCATTCTCATCAGCGGGCTGGCGTCCACCATGTCCGCCCTCAATGCCACCATCTACTCCTCTTCCCGCGTCTCCTTCGCCATGGGGCGCGACAGCAATCTGCCCGCCCTCTTCGGCCGCGTCCACCGCCGTCTACACACGCCACATTGGGCCGTTGCCCTCTCGGCCGTCCTCATCGTTCTCATGGCCCTCTCCCTCCCGATCGACGAGGTGGCTAAGGCGGCCGACGTCATGTTCCTCTTCATGTTTGCTCAGGTAAATATCACCGTCATGACCTTGCGTCGCCGCCGGCCGGACCTCGATCGCGGTTTCTTCGTGCCCCTCTTTCCCTGGCTTCCCGTCGTCGGCATCCTCACCAACGTGGCCCTGGCCGGCTTCCTCGCCTTCGAGACCGGCCGCGTGGGCCTTGTCACTGCCGCTTGGCTCGTCGGCGGCATTCTCCTCTATCTCGGCTACTTTCGTGGCAAAGAGGCCATGGAGCGCCCCAAAGAAGTGCTCCATCAGGAAGCCCTGGTCTCTGTCGATTACTCAGTGCTCGTACCCGTGGCCACGCAGGAGCAGGCTGGTCGCTTAGGCTTCCTGGGCAGCCTTTTAGCCCGGGAGCACGGCGGCGAAGTGCTGGCCCTGCACGTGATCAAAGTGCCGCCCCAACTGCAACTCTCCGATGGCCGGCTTTTCCTCAAAGAGGGGCGCCCGCTCCTGGAAGCCGTCATCGAGCAGGCGCGCCGGCACGAAGTTCCCGTCCACACCATGCTTCGCCTGGGGCGCACCGTTTCCGAGGCCATCCTCAAGACGGCCGTCGAAAACGCCAGCGACCTCATCCTCTTTGGCTGGCCCGGCGTCTCCGGCAGAAGCGATCAACTCTTCGGCTCCGTCATCGACCGCATCGTCGCCAATCCCCCGGCTGACGTCGTCATCGTGCGCCACCGTCCGTACGACGCACTCCGGCGTATTCTGGTGCCCGTTGCCGGCGGTCCAAACAGCCGTCTGGCCGTCGGCATTGCCGTCGCCCTGGCCCGAAATACGCCTGAAGAGACCGAACTCACCCTGCTGCACGTGATCCGTGAGGGGGCAAACCCCAACGTCGCCCAAGCGCGAGCACAGAACACCTTCCGCCGCCTCTCCGAGCGGGTCGACTATCCCTTACAGCCCCTCATTGTCACAGCGCCGGACCCGGTAGAGGGAATCTTGGAAGCGGCGTCCGGATGCGACATGATCGTCATGGGAGCCACGCGCGAGCCGCTCTTCCGCAACTTGCTCGCTGGCAACGTCTCCCAACAGGTGGTGGAGCAGGCGCATTGTCCCGTCCTCATGGTCAAGCGGCGGAGCGGCGTCATCACCTCCATGTTGCGCGAAACCGTGCTCACCCCCGTTCTGAACGCCGAAGACACGATCTGATAATGCCCTCGCCACATTTCAAATATTTGCCTTTACGCCTGAACTCGGTCAAAATGAGACCTACACGATGTGTGGGAGGAGTCGGGCCGTCCCGGCGCCACGATAGAGAGGAGAGAATGGCATGCTCGATAAAGTGCAACAGCAACTGACCAGTTCCGGTGAATCCACAGAAGCGGAAGGCGAGCAGAAATTCGGCGCCTTCGCCGGCGTCTATACGCCGACCATTCTCACCATCCTGGGCGTCATCATGTACCTGCGAACTGGGCAGGTCGTGGGCAACGCCGGCTTTCTGGGAGCCATCGTCGTCATATTGCTCGCGCACATCATTACCATCACCACCGGTCTTGCCGTCTCCTCCGTCGCCACCAACACTCGCGTCGGCGCCGGCGGCGCGTTCGCCATCATCTCCCAATCCCTGGGCGTAGAAGTGGGCGGCAGCGTTGGCGTTCCCCTCTTCGTTGCCCAGGCCGTTTCCGTCGCCCTCTACGTGGCCGGTTTCAGCGAGGCGTGGCAAATCATCTTCCCCACCCACCCCTGGCAACTCGTCGCCATCATTACCTTCCTTCTGGTCGTTGCCATCGCCTTTGTCAGCACCGCGTTCGCCTTCCGCATTCAGTTCGTTATTTTAGCCGTCGTTATCTTTTCCCTTATCTCCGTCTTCCTGGGCTCCTTTCCCATCGCCGCCCACACCGGCCTCACCGAGACGCCTCAGATGTGGGGCACGTTTCCCCGCTGGGGCTTTTGGGAAACCTTCACCATTTTCTTTCCCGCCGTCACCGGCATCATGACCGGCATCAGTCTCAGTGGAACCTTGCGCGATCCTCGGCGCAGCATACCCGTCGGTACGCTTGCCGCCATCGTCACCGGCCTCGTCGTCTACGTCGTCCTCTCTTACTGGCTGGCTGCTGCCGCTACGCCGGAAGAACTGGTCGATCCCGAAAACCGCGTCCTGGTTGACAAAGCCCTTTTCGGGTGGGCCGTGCTCGCCGGCATGCTCGCTGCCACCTTCTCCTCCGCCCTTGGCTCCCTGGTGGCGGCCCCGCGCGTCATGCAGGCCCTGGCCGTACACCGCATTTTGCCTTTCGGCATCAGTCGCACCTTTGCCCGGGAGACGGATCAGGGAGAGCCGCGCCCCGCCATGGTCGCCACGGCCGTCATCGCCTTTGCCGGTCTCGTTTTCGCCATGGTGGCCGGCGGCCTTGACGCCATCGCCCCCGTCATCACCATGTTCTTCCTCCTCACCTACAGCATGTTGAACCTCGTCGTCCTCGTCGAAAAGTCGCTGAACATGGTCAGCTTCCGTCCGACCTTTGCCATCCACTGGTCCATTCCCTTGCTGGGTATGGTCTTTTGCATCTTTGTCATGTTCCTCGTTGGCCCCGCCTTCGGTCTCGTCGCCCTCGTGCTCGTTCTTTTGCTCTACGGCTACCTGGCGCGCCGGAACCTCATCGCCACCCACAGCGACGTGCGCAGCGGCCTCTTCATGTCCGTCGCTGAGTGGGCCGTGAACCGTATCTACAACGTGCCGGCCGCCCCGGAAAGAACGTGGAAACCCTCCGTCCTTGTACCGGTAGAATCCACCGGCGCCCTCGTCGGCAGCTATCGCTTCCTCTGTGCCATGACCGCCCCTCAGGGCGCCGTCCACGTTCTCGGACTCCCTGCCGCTGACCAGGCGGACGAATTAAAAGATCTCGATCTTGTCGTCCAGGCATTTCGCGATGACGGTATCAACGCCCGCATGACCTTCCTCGAAGCAGACGAGTTTACCGAAGGCGTGCGCACGTCGACCCAGGTGTTGCGCAGCACCTTCTTCCGCCCCAACATCCTCTTCTTGCGCCTCTATCCCGATAGCGATCTGCATCAATTGCAGGAGCTGGTAGACCGCACGGCCGCCTACCGCATGGGCATCGTCATGCTCGCCCGCCACCCCGTCATCGAGCTTGGACGCGAGCACATGATCAACGTCTGGCTGTCCCCTCAGCAGGGGCCGGAGTGGGAGATCGACCTGCGTCGCAGCAATCAAGATCTCGCCATCCTCCTTGCCTACAAGCTGCAACAGAACTGGAACGGGCAGATTAATCTTTGCATGGCCGCCTCCTCCGAAGACCGCCCCCGGGCGCAGAGCTATCTGGAAGATCTGATCACCCTGGCCCGTCTTCCCGGCAACACCGGCTCCTTCGTCTACGACGTCCCCTTTGAAGACGCCCTGCAACAGGCGCCGCGTGGCGATCTGAGCTGTTTTGGTCTGCCCCGGCAGCCCGATCTCGCCTTTTCTCAGCGCATCGTAGAAATGGTAGACGGCTCCTGCATCTTCGTGCGCGACTCTGGCGAGGAAAGCGCCCTGGCCTGATCGTCGGCCGAGACCACGCCATCTGTCCCTACACGGCCGCCAGCTCATCCCACAACGGGCGTAACCCCTCGTCCTCCCCGCCGGCCGGCGTGGCGCTCAGCAAATAGGCGTCCCGCGCCCCGTCGCCGGTACTCGCGAGATGGCGGATCGCCAGCAACGTCTGCCGGGGACGCCCCTTCACTATCGCCGTCAGAATGCCTTCCACCCTCTCGTCGTCGAGCGCGGGCAGACGCCGTTGCCGGGTGTCGAACTGAGTGCCCGGCGGCAGAAACGGGTCGAATGCGCTTTGGGCAGCCACGTAGGGCGTCGGTCCCGTCAGGTCGATGAGCGGCTTGCTCAATTCGCGCAGCGGCTGGAACGTGTTCAGCCCCTGGCGCACCTCGCCCACAAACAGGCCGGCGACGACGACCACAGGCTTGTTGTGGAGTGAGCGGGGAAACGGCGCCGCGGCCGGAATGTCCCAGAAAAAGAAGTCCGTGCTCGCTGCCCGGGGAGCCGTTCGCGTCCAATCGCGCCACGTGTACAGGGCCGCCCGCGCCAGCGGAAGGGCATAGACGGCCGTCAGCAGAACCACCTCCGGTCCGAGCGGGTACAGCCGGAAAGAGACGGCCGTCACGATGCCTGCGTCCGGGTTCCGCAACAGAGTCTTCGCCCCGGCTTCGCCGACCTCTGCGCGCCCGTTGGCCGTCACCACCTCCAGCCCCAGCACGTTGTCCAGGCTTGCCCCGTACAGCCGGCGCAGCCAACCGCCGCCGCCGCTCAGCGTCAGACCCACGACGTTCGCCGTGGACGGCAGGCCCGTCGGCGTCGCCAGGCCGTACCGCTGCGTCGCCCGGTCGACGTCGGCCACAGTCGCTCCCGCCTGCACCCAGACCCGGCGCGCCTCGGCCGCCACCTCCACCTGCTTCATGCCCGAGAGATCGACCACAACGCCCGGCCCATCCTTCACGTTGAGCGGAAGGCCGTTCTCCTTGGCGAAACGCACGCCGGCCGCCACGTCTGCCGCCCCCGCACAGCGCACGACAAGGGTCGGCCCCTCCGTTCCAACCTCTGCGCCCCCGTCCGGCCGGATAACCTGCCCCTCGACCACGGCGGCCAACGCCTCTAGCTGTTGCGCGGAGGCCTTCTCATCACGTCGGCGCTTTCCTGACGGCATCTTCTCAACCTGCCTTGACGACTGACTAAACGATCCATCTTCTGTTGAGAAGGGAATGAAGGCCGGGCAAGCACCCATCCCGAGATCGGCCCGGCCTTTCTCCCGCCAGACCTATGCCGGCTCGATGGCTTTTTCGGTCTCCGCCATCTCGGCGACCGCTTGCGACAGGATCTCGCCGATGTCGGCGACGTTAAAGCCGCCCGGCTCAAAGGTCACGTCAAAGGTAGCCACCCAGCTCGGCGCGCCGAAGAAGCCAATCACCCGCGCCGTCTCCTCGCCCACGTTGCGCAGGTCGTGCGGGACCATCGTCGGCACCACCGCAATCTGTTGCCGGGAAAGCACTCCCTTTTCGTCGCCGACGGACACTTCTACGGTGCCCTCGAGGATCAAGAGCACTTCCTCGACGCTGTCCGTGTGCCGACCCAACGAGTCGCCCGGATCCAGCTCGAAGTAAACCATCGCCGAGTTATCCGTCCCCAGCGGGCCGCCCAGTGGAAAGGTCGAGCGGTTGTGTACGTTAGGCTGGTTCTTGCCCCACAATTCGGTCAGTTCCAGGTTATTCAAATCTACGGTAATCATCACTTTCTCCTTAAAATTGTTCGTGAAAAGTAAGTTGCGCTCACTGTTTATTCCAGCTATTTGCCATTTGCACCTCCCAGACTGGTCCGTTAACCGTCTGGAAATCAGCTTAACCGTCAGGTGGGGGGAGTGTCATCCTCCGAAAGGGGGAGGAGCAGGGGGATCGTGCGAACGGATGCTCATCCGTGGACGCGCCGCGGGATGCCGGCCGTCCGTTATCGCTTGCTCCCAACGCCCTCTATTTCTGTCTAGGGCTGCTTATTCGATGAGGTGCAGCTCGCGGGCGCGGCTGGTCGCCTGGACCCGGTTCGAAACGCCCATCTTGCCGTAAATGTTCTTGATGTGGCTCTTCACCGTGCTCAGAGCGATGTACAACTCCTCCGCGATCTCCCGGTTCTTCAGGCCGGCCGCGATCAACTGCAACACTTCCAGCTCCCGTTCGCTCAGCGGTTCCGGCAGCGATTGAGCATCCGGTCCACCGCCTTCCTCCATTTCAACCCCTTCGGCCGGTGCCGCCAGCGCGTCCAGTTCCACCAGCAGGTCGTCCACTGTCGCCTCCAGGCCGGGCGCCGCTGCCGTTTCCTCCCCCCTTGCTTCCAGGCGAGTCGGGTCAACAGCTGCAATTTGCTGCTCCACTTTCTCCCGGACGGCCGCGTCGGCCAGCGGATGGCCGTGCACCAGCGCCAGCAAAGCCAGTCCGCGCTCTTCCCGTCCCTCCTGTAAAAATAATTTGCCGATCCCCGCCAGGGCGACCAGTAAGTGAGGCACGTATCGGATTTCCGTCATCGTCTCCAGGGCCTGGCGATATGTCGCTGCCGCCTTGTGCGGCCGGTCGAGAGCCAGAAACGCCTCGCCCAGGCCGGTGCGTGCCAGGATCGTATAAAATGTACTGCTGATCTTCTCCCCCATCTCCAGACCGTGCACAAACCACGTTACCGCTTCTTCATATGCCTGCCGCTTGAGCGCCACCCTGCCCAGGTTGCTCAGTGCTGTTGCCATGCTCCCATAGTCGCCAAACTCTTCCCAGATGGCGTAACTCTTCTTATAAACCTCCTCTGCCGCCTCATACTCGCCCGTCGCCGAGAGAACGTTGCCCAGGTCGCTGAACGAATGCGCCAGCAACCAGCGGTTGCCCATCCTGTTCGCCAGCGCCACCCCCGCCCGCGCATGTTGTTCGGCCGCCTCTACTTCACCCCGCCCCAGGTAAAGCCGCGCCAGAAAGTTATGGGCCGTGTGCTGGTTCCAGCGATGGTCGTCCGCCCTTCCTTGTGCCAGCGCCTTCTCCCCATGGGCTAAGGCGCCTTCATAATCCCCTTCCGTCCACGCAATATAGCTGAAACCCAGCAACGGGTCTGTTGCGGCACCCGCCAGCGGTCGGATGTCCAGCTTTTCGTACAGCTCGCCACACCGCCGCCACGCCTTGAGAGCGTCCTCCATACGGCCCAGGTGCGTCGAATACCATCCGACGTAGATCGTAGCCAGAAGCAGCGTCAGGTCGCGCTCCGCCTCGGCCGGTTCCTCCTCGAGGACCTTGACGACGTCTTCGAACGCCTGCAACCCCTCCTGAAAACGGCACCGGTAGCGGAAGGTGATGCCCAGCGTCGGGCCCATTGTCTGTATCGTCCCCAATTGCTTTTCTCGCACGGCCCAGCGCCAGGCCGCGCGCACGTTGTCCAACTCCGCGTCAATCTCCTCCAGCCCCTCTCGTTGCCGGCCGCCGGCCAACACCGCCTCCCTTTCCTGGAGGAATCCGGCATAATAATTGCCGAACGCAACATGCGCCTTCCACGATTCATCAGGCGCCTGCGCCAGCCGATCCCCGGCGAATTGGCGCAAAAGCTCGTGGATCTGGTACCGGCCGTCCGCCCGCCAGCGCAGCAACGACTTGTCCACCAGCGCCGCCAGCACCGGGAGCGACGCGCCGGCAACCTGTACGGCCGCCTCTCGCTCGAAGCCGCCCTGGAATAGCGACAGGCGCTGAAACACCCGTCGTTCCTCGTCGTTTAGCAAATCCCACGAACGCTCGAACACCACGCGCATATTCCGGTGTTTCGCTGGCGCGTTGCGCCGCTCCGTCGCGAGGAACGCCAGATCCTTCTCTATCTCGTCCGCGATGGCCCCCGGCCGCAGCAGCTTCGTCCACGCGGCCGCCAGCTCAATCGCCAGCGGCATTCCCTCTACCAGCCGGCACAGCCGCGCTACCCCTTCAACCTCCTCCTCCAACTGAAAATCCGGCCGCACCCGCTGCGCGCACGCCACAAAAAACTGCACCGCGTCGTAATCCCCCACCTCCTCGGCCGCTGCGCCCTCCCGCATTGGATACCGCAAGCCCTCGGCCGGAAACAGCCACTCCTCCTGCAGGTTGAGCACCGTCCGCGAAGTGACCAGCAACGTCACGCCCGGCGCCGCCTTTAGTATGTCGCTCAACACCGCTGCGCCGCCCACCACGTGTTCAAAATTATCCAGAACCAGCAGGATCTCCTTATTCGCCAGATGCCGCAGCAGTTGCCGCTTCGGCTCGTCCTGCCCGCTCTGGGTGAGGCCCAGTGCTTCGACCATGGCCGGGATAAGCAGGTCGGCCGATTGGACAGGCTGCAAATCCACAAACGCCGCGGCGCCCCCTTCCTCCTGCCACCGGTTCGCAGCCTCGATGGCCAGCCGCGTCTTCCCGATACCCCCGGCCCCGACCAACGTCAGGAGACGACACGCCTCCTGCGAAAGGAGACGCCTCAGATCCGTAATCTCTTCCCGCCGGCCGACAAAGGGAGTTAGCATCTGCGGTAACAGGCGTTGCCCGGTACGTTCTTCTGCCTGCCCTTGCATGGTACCTTCCTGTCTCAAAAAAAGAATGCCCCAGGCGAGTGGAGGGCACGGGGCGTGTGTGGCTCGCCTGCGGGAAATGCCAAACTGGATTTGCCGGCACCGATTATACCGGTGCCGAGGCCGTTTGCTCAAGAAGAGCGCCCGTCTCTGCTCCTCCTCCCTCTCTTCCCCCTTTCTGGGGATGACAACCCCCTTCTTTCCCAGTATGATTATCTGCGAATCACCCTCCGTGGGTAGACAACCGCTGGACGTGGAGGAAGGAAAAAATGGAAAAGCCATCGGCCGGGGATGAGACTTCCCCCATCATCCGCACACCCGACCAGCGCCTGCGCGTCTTCGTCAGCTCCACCATTCAAGAGCTTGCCGATGAACGGGAAGCCGTGCACCAGGCCATCACCCATCTGCGCTTAAATCCCGTCCTCTTCGAACTGGGAGCCCGCCCCCATCCCGCCCGCGCCCTCTACCGCGCTTATCTCGCTCAGAGCCACATCTTCATCGGCATTTACTGGCAGCGCTACGGTTGGGTCGCGCCGGAGATGGAGATCTCCGGTCTCGAAGACGAATATCGGCTGGCGACCGATCTTCCCAAGCTCATCTACATCAAGTCCCCCGCCCCCGAGCGCGAGCCGGCCCTGGCCGAGCTGTTGCGCACCATCAAGAGCGACGACGCCGTCTCCTACAAATACTTCTCCGACCCGGCCGAATTGCGTGACCTGGTCGAAAACGACCTCGCCCTGCTCCTCACCGAGCGTTTCGAGCAAACCCTCCTGCGCCGCCAGAGGGCCGCCCCGCCGGCGGGCGCTCGACGGCCGCCGCTCCCCCGCTTGCCCGCCTCCCTCGTTGGTCGCGAAGCCGAATTGCAGGACCTGCGCCGGCTGTTGGCCCGGTCCGACGTCCGCCTCGTCACCCTCACCGGGCCGGGCGGCGTGGGCAAAACCCACCTGGCGCTAGAAATGGCCGCCGGGCTGCTGGACCAATTCGACGACGGCGTCTTCTGGGTGCCGCTGGCCGACCTCCGCACTCCTGACCTCGTGCTCTCGGCCATCGCCCGCGCCCTCGACGTGCGCGAGCGCGGCCGCGTGCCCCTTCTGCAAAGCCTGAAAGAATTCCTGCGCGACAGAGAGTTGCTGTTGCTCCTGGACAACTTCGAGCAGGTGTTGCCGGCCGCCCCCCTCATCGCCGACCTCCTGGCAACGGCCCCGGCTCTCACCGTGCTCGTCACCAGTCGCGCTCCCCTCCGCCTGCGCGGCGAGCATGAGTTCCCCGTCCCGCCGCTGCCACTGCCCCTTCCCCTTCCCGATCGTCCTGCCGGCCGCCTCCTGCAAAACGCGGCCGTCCGCCTCTTCGTCGAGCGCGCGCAGGCCGCCATGCCCTCCTTCACCCTCACAGTCGACAACGCCCGCGAGGTGAGCGAAATCGTCCGTCGCCTTGACGGCCTCCCTCTGGCTATCGAGCTGGCAGCCGCCCGCGTCAAACTACTCCCGCCCCGTGCTCTCCTCGAACGCCTGAGCCTCAAGCTGCTGTCCGGCGGTGCCCGTGACCTCCCCGCGCGCCAGCAAACCATTCGCAGCGCCATTGACTGGTCCTATAGCCTGCTCGATCCCCAGATGCAAACCCTTTTCTCTCGGCTGGGCGTCTTTGCCGGCGATTTTACGCTTCAGACCGCCGAGGCCGTGTGCAATCCCGATGGCGTCCTGGATATCATCTCTGGCATCGAAACCCTGTTAGACAACAGCCTCCTGCGCCGGGAGCCCGTTCCCCCAAATCAGCCGCCGCGCTTCGGCATGTTGCAGGTCAGCCGCGAGTACGCCCTGGAGCGATTGGCTCAGGAAGATGCGCCCGGCGAGGAAAAGGAACTGCGCCGGCGGCACGCCCTCTACTTTGCAGACGTCGCCGCTCGGGCCGGCGAGAAGATCTATTCTGGCGAGAGCGAGACGTGGCTCGACCGGTTGGAAGCCGACTATCATAATTTCCGGGCTGCCCTGGACTGGTTCTGGGACCGCCCACAGGAAGTAGAAGCCGGCTGGCAGGTCATCATCGACCTCAACTGGCTCTGGTACCGCCGCGGCTATCTCAACGAGGCCCGCCAACGCTACGAACAGGCGCTCGAGGCAGCGGCCCCCATTGGCCGCGATCCCTTGCGCGCCAACCTGCTGGTTCACGCCGGCGTCATCGCCATGTGGCAGAGCGACTACCCGGCCGCTGCCCGTCTCATGGACCAGGGGCTGGCCGTCCTGCGCGACGTTGGCGATCCGCACCAGCTTGTGACCGCCCTCTTCACCCGCGGCGTCCTCGCCGTGAACCAGGGCGACGCCGAAACGGCTCTTTCCACGTTGAACGAGGTCCGCGACCTTCTCCAGGCGGCCGAACAAGAGTGGTTCCTGGCCATGACCCTCCTCCACCTGGGCAACGTCGCCCTCGGCCGCGGCGACGTCCCGACCGCCTCCGCTCGCATGGACGAAGCCCTTACCCTGAGCACCTACATCGGCAGCCGTTGGATCGCCGCCTCCGCCATCAACAATTTTGGCGAAATCGCCCGCTATCAGGGTGCCTATGATCGGGCCGAGGAACATTATCTGGAAAGCCGAGATCTCTTCCAGAGCGTGGACTCTTCTGCAGACGCTGCCCGCGCCGCTCACAGCCTGGCCTACGTGGCCCTCTCCCGCGGAAAGACCTCCGAGGCGCGCGCCCTTTTCGAAGAGGGGTTGAGCCTTCACCGGCAACTGGGCATCGAACGCGGTGTGGTCGAATGTCTGGCCGGGCTGGGAGCCGTTCTCGCGGCGCAGAGCGAGGGCGAAGCCGCCACGGCCGTCCCCGCCGTCCGCACCCTCTCCGCTGCCGAGGCCCGCTTTACCGCCCTCCAGGCTGGCATGTGGCCCGCCGACCGGGTCGAGTTCGACCGTGCGCTCGGCCGCCTTCGTGCCCACCTCGACGATGACGCCTTCGCTGCCGCCTACGACGAAGGGCGCGCCCTCAACGTTCCGGCCGCCATCGACACCGCCAGAACAGCGATAGACCAACTGCCGGCCGGCTGATCCCTCCCCTTCTTTCCGGTGACAGCTTCAGCCGTTAACGTCCTGACGCCACACGAATCCCCTTCTACACAGGCTTCACACTATCTCCATAACTTTTCCACAATTGTCCGTTAAAATAGGCGCGATAATGTCATTCGCGTCTCATTGGGAGAACAACGTATGCAGGCAAAATTGAGAAAGCGAGTGTGGGTGCCCCTCGCGTTGGTCGCCGCCCTGCTCACCGTTCTCCTCGGCGTCGGTTGCGGTCCGCGCCAGGAGCCCGACGCCGGCGCGCAGGAAGTCGTCACCGCCTTCGTCGGCGATCTGGCGTCCAGCGCCACGGCCAGCGGTCAGGTCCTTCCCCAACGGATGGCCACCCTCTCTCTGGAAACCCCCGGCCGCGTCGCCGCCGTCAACGTTGACGTTGGCGACAGCGTCGCTGCTGGAGACGTCCTCGTCCAGTTAGAAACGGCCGACCTCGCCTTTGCAGTGGCGTCCGCCGAGCAAGATTTGGCCGTCCAGGAAGCCAACCTCCTGGACCTGCAAACGCCCCCCTTGCCCGAAGAAATTGCCGCCGCTGAGGCCGCCGTTGCCAGCGCCCAGGCCCAGTTAGACAACTTGCTTGCCGGCCCCCGCGAAGAAGAGATCGCGGCCGCCGAGGCCAACGTCCGCGCTGCTGAAGCCGGCGTCTGGTCGGCGTCCGAGGAGTTAGACCAGGCCCAGGAAGGGGCGTCAGCCTCCCGGATTGCCACTGCCCGCGCCAACGTCGCCGCCGCGGAGCTAGAACTGATCCGGGCCCGGGACGCCAATGAGGCCTTCGCCAATGCCACCACCCACCAGGCCATGGTCGATGCCGAAGAGGCGCTGGAAATCGCCAAGGCCGAACTGGACGCCCTCCTGGCCGGCCCCAATTCCGACGCCGTCGGCGCTGCCCAGGCCAACGTGGCGGCCGCCGCTGCCCAACGAGACGCCCGCCAGGCCGACCTCGACCTGCTCCTCAGCGGCCCATCGGACTCCCAGATTGCCTCGGCCGAGGCCACGTTGTCCCAGGCCCAGGCTTCGTTAGAGGCGCTCCAATCCGGGCCGACAGAAGAACAGTTGCGCAGCGCCGAGGCCCAGGTCGAGCAGGCGCGATTGGCGCTGGACGATGCCCGGGCGTCGCTCGCCGACGCAACCGTGCGCGCCCGCTTCGCCGGCGTCGTCAGCGCCGTCCACGTGGCCGAGGGCGAATTTGCCAGCGGCGCGGCCGTCACCCTTATGGACATGGAGCAGTTGCG
>JAWVYQ010000049.1:0-22829 GCA_033722615.1 Promineifilaceae bacterium (SeqCode) | reverse complement strand
CTTCGAGAACCCGAGTTACCAGATCCATGTCTATCTCCAGGAGACGCCTGCGCGGTGGGCGGTGCTCATTGAAGCGCAGGACGTGGACGAGGTGATTATTGCCACGCCGGAGGAGGGGCACCGGGAGGTGGTACGCGTTATTTCGTATTGCGAACGCGGCCGGGTCTCGATCAAGGTCTTCCCCGACATTTTCCAGTTTGTGACGACGGACGCCGGAATTGACGACCTGGGCGGATTGCCGTTGCTGACGGTGCGCAATTACGCCATGCGCGGCTACATGCTGATTGTCAAACGGCTGATGGACGTGGTCGGGGCGGCCATCGGGTTGGTGGCACTCTCCCCCCTGATGTTGTTGGTGGCCGTGGCGATCAAGTTGGAGTCGCCGGGGCCCGTGTTCTTCGTGCAGGATCGGATGGGATTAGACGGACGGCCGTTTAAGCTGATCAAGTTCCGCTCGATGCGCAACGACGCGGAGGCCAGGGGGCCGGGCTGGACGGTGAGCGACGACCCCCGGCAGACGCGGCTGGGTCGCTGGCTGCGCCGCATCGACATTGACGAGTTGCCCAATCTGATCAACGTTTTCCTGGGGGAGATGAGCCTGGTCGGGCCGCGGCCGGAACAGCCGTATTACGTGGAAGAGTTCCGTAAGACGGTGCCGCGTTATATGGAGCGCCACCGGGAGAAGGCGGGCATGACGGGTTGGGCACAGGTCAACGGCCTGCGGGGCGACACGTCGATTACGGAACGCACCAAGTACGATTTGTGGTACACGGAGCACTGGTCGATCTTGCTGGACGTCAAGATCCTGATCCGGACTGTGTGGCAAATCGTGACCGGTAATTCGCACCGGGGGTAGGGAGTGGCGGGCGGCCGCTCGTATGAGTGCCTGCTGGCGGCGCGAACGGGGGAATAGTACTTAGGGGCTAAATTCCTATCACTTTGTAACATTCTGCGCTCGTTCCCGTTTCTATAGATAGAAGTTTGAAGCGATGATCACTCCGGTGTTCATCCATCTGAATATGGGATTAGCAACGCATGAAACATGGGACCCTCTTGATGCTTCTGGCTGTCTTATTGACGGCTTGCGGCGCTTCCACGGTTGACCCGAACGAAGGGCCGACGCTGGCGCCGACGGCGGCTGAGAGCGCGATTGAATGGGAGGCGGAGAGCGATCCGGGAGCCGAAGTAAGCGCCGGCGAGAGCCTGACACAGTGCACCGAAGTTAACCCTCATCCCGTTGGACAAAGCATCGCAGAGAAATTCGAGGTGAGCTACGAGAGGGTTATGACGTGGTTCTGCAGCGGTCACACGTTTGACGAGATCTTGGTTGCGTTGCAGACGAGCGGGATGAGCGACCGGTCGGCCGAGGAGCTGTTGGCCATGCGCCAGAGTAAATCCTGGGACCAGATTTGGACCGAGCTGGGCATCGTTGGGCCGTGATCAACATGCGCGACGGGTTGCGTTGGCCCGGCCGAGACGGCCTTTCGCTGCCCGTTACCAGTGTCTGTAAGTGACAGTGAAGAGGAGGTTCTGTTGACGCAAGTTATATTGACACAGTCTAGTCGAACTCATCTCGAGGAGGTAGTGAGCCATGAGAAGAAAGCGTAGCGTCTATTCATCGGTTGTCGCCGTCATTCTGTTGGCTATGTTATTGGCCGCGTTCGGGCCGGCGGTGGCATTTGCATCCGATGGCTATTCGGTCGCCGTTCAAGATGAGGGGGAAACACCCGAAGAAGAACCGGCCGACGGCCCCGAGGACGACTTTGAGGAGCCGGAGGATAATCCGTTCTGTGGTGAGGAATCTGAACTGACCCACCCGGTTGCCGACTCCATCGCCGCGACGTACGAATTCAGCGACACACATGAACTTGAGTATCAGATGGTGATGGATTGGTTCTGCAGCGGCTTTGGTTTCGGCCAGATTATGCTGGCGCTGCAGACGGACCTGATCACCGAGGGTGACGACAGCCCCGATGCCCAGGAATTGCTAGATCGGCGGATGGCGGGTGAAGGTTGGGGCCAGATCTGGCAGGAGCAGGGCCTGATAGGCAGTCCTGAGGACGCCGGCCCACCCGAATGGGCCGGGCCGCCGGCTCACGCCGGACCGCCCGACGGCGACGAAGCGGCGGACGGTGATGGACCGCCGGACCACGCGGGACCGCCGGACCATGCCGGGCCACCGGACCACGCCGGGCCGCCCGATGGCGACGAGCCGCCGGACGGCGACGAGCCACCAGACCACGCGGGTCCGCCTGACCACGCGGGGCCACCCGATCACGCCGGGCCGCCCGATGACGCCGACCCCCCGGATGATGCCGGACCATCTGACGATGCAGACCCTCCGGCCGATGCGGGGCCGCCTGGCGAGGCCGGCCCACCGGACCATGGGTCCGGAGGGGGGCGCGGTGGTCCTTAGATAAAGCAAAAAAAAGCACGGCGTTGCTTGATAAAAAGGTCGCTCTCGCCGAGGGCGGCCTTTTTACGATCCGGGGGATGATTGACATCCGGCCTCTGATTATTCATAATGGGGTTCCATTATCTCTCGTCGCCGGTCGGAAAGTATTGTTGCCAATTTGCTAGGAAGCGCTCTGGGCGAAGCTGTGTTGAGGGCGTGGAGCGGCTCTCTTGAGACCGTTTGCCGGGAAAGAGGCTGAGTAGGAGTCTGGATGGATAGACAACGGATCGTGTTGGTTGCATCGTTGGCTTTGAACGTGGTGCTGCTCTTTCTCTGGCTGAGCGCGACGATGTTGCGGCCGGAGGCGGGGCCGGCCGGGGCGGACGCCGAGGAACGCGAAGGGGTAGCTGCATCGACGCCGCTCGCTGAGGTTGAGGCAGCCACAGAAGTGGCGGCGGCACCTTCTGCAACGGCGACGGTAGCACCGTCTGCGACGGCGGCACAGGAGCCGACGGCATCTCCCAGCCCGTTGCCGACGGCCACGCCCAGCCCTCTCCCGAGTCCATCGCCGACGCCATTGCCTTTGCCAACGCCGACGATCACGCCGCCGCCGACGGCGACGCCCATCCCGCAGCCGGAGTGGCTGAGCTATCTGAACCGCTTCCGCGAGCAGGCGAACCTGCCGCCGCTTTTGGAGAACGGGACGTGGTCGGCCGGCAGCCTGTTGCACAGCATCTATATGGTGAAGACGGACGACATCGCCCACAGCGAACGTGTGGCTAGCGGGTGGTATTCGGAGGAGGGGTACCAGGCGGCCGTCAACGGCAACATCGCGGCGACCGTGTGGAATGAGGCGACGGCGCAGTGGGCCATCGATTACTGGATGACGGCGCCGTTCCACGCGCTACCCATTCTCGACCCGCAACTGGAGTCGGTCGGGTTCGGTTTCCACCTGGAGGAGAGCGAGGGGATCGTGGCTGCGGGCACGATGCAGATCCTGGACGGTATCGTGCAGGAAGCGCCGGACGAGTCGATCTATCCCGTCCTGTTCCCGCGGGATGGGGGGCAGACGTGGTTACGGAGCAGTTCGCTCTTTGAGTGGCCGCGCCCGTTGACGGCGTGTCCCGGATATGAGTATCCGGTCGGGGCGCCGATCATTGCCCAGGTGGGGACCGGCCGGAATATTCCGCTGTTCCAGGGGAGCCGCCTGACGTACCAGGGGCAGGAGGTGGCGCATTGCGCGCTGACGGAGAGCAATTACACGAACCCGGTCCCGGCGGAAGAGCGGAGCGGGCGTAATGCGCTGGCCGTGCGCGACGCCATCGTCCTCATTCCGTTCCGACGATTGGAGCTGGGGGCATACACGGCGACCATCTTCGTGGACGGGGAGGAGATAAGCTGGGCGTTTGAGGTGGTGGAGCGGCCGGAGTAGGCGGTGGACGTCTGAAAGCGACGCGTTAGAAGGGGACGCGCTCTCATTGACATCGCTATGGCGCTCTCGTAAAATCGCTGCTACAGATGGAGCAGAGCGCGCGCAACGAGCGTAACGGCTTGCATTTTCCCGGAAACTCAGATGGGTGCCCTTGTCGACCGGTATCAGCCGTTTCCGGGAAAATCGTGAAATTGATATTCAGTCAGTTGGAGAGTGCATGAAACCAGTAAGTAGCGAGGAGATCCGGCAGGCGTTCTTAGATTATTTTGAAGAGATGGGGCACACGGTGGTGCCCAGTTCTCCCCTGCCTGTACGGGACAATCCGACCCTCTTTTTCACCAACGCGGGGATGAACCAGTTTGTGGATACTTTTTTGGGGCGGGAGAAGCGGCCGTATCAGCGGGCCGTCTCTTCCCAGAAGTGTATGCGCATCCAGGGGAAGCATAACGATCTGGAAAACGTCGGCCCGTCGCCGCGCCACCATACGTTCTTCGAAATGCTGGGCAATTTTTCCTTCGGCGATTATTTCAAGTCGGGGGCCATTCGTTACGCGTACGACTTTCTGACGAAGGTGTGCGAGATTCCCGAGGAGAAGTTGTGGTATACGGTGCACGAGAGCGACGACGAGGCGTTCGAGATTTGGGTGGATGAGATCGGCGTGCCGGCCGAGCGCGTGCTGCACATGGGCGACGAGACGAATTTCTGGATGATGGGCGAGGTGGGGCCGTGCGGGCCGACGAGTGAGATCCATTACGACTGGGGGCCGGAGGCATGCGATTGTGGCGAAGAGGATTGCAGCGTGGCGCTGGACAACGACTGCAACCGCTGGCTGGAGATCTGGAATCTGGTGTTCATGCAATTCGACCAGGATGAGGCCGGGGTGCGCACGTTCTTGCCTAATCCTGGCGTCGATACGGGCATGGGGTTGGAGCGCATCACGACGGTGCAGCAGCAGACGCCGGTGAATTATGAGACGGACCTCTTTGCGCCGGCGATGGAGCGCATTCAGGTGTTGTTGGAGGATACGGACGAGCAGCGGAAGGAACATGAAACGGGGTACCGGGTCATTGCCGACCACGCGCGGGCGGCGACTTTTCTCATCGCCGACGGCGTGCGCCCCGGCAGCGAGGGTGGCAGTTACGTGTTGCGGATGATCATTCGCCGCGCCGTGCGCTTTGGGCGCAAGATCGGCTTCGTCGATCCCTTCCTGGCGGAGATTGCCGACGTTTATATTGAGAAGATGGCCGAGGTCTACCCGGAGCTGCGGACGCGGCGCGAGCACGTGTTGCGCACGTTGACCAACGAGGAAGAGCGCTTCGCGCGCACGCTGGATGGCTCGCTGGCGCGGCTGGACGAGGTGCTGGCCGAGCTGGAAGAAGCGGGTGAAAAGGAAATTCCGGGTGACGTGGCCTTTGACCTGCACGCGACTTACGGGCTGCCGCTGGAGATTACGCGCGACGTGGCTCAGGAGCGGGGTTTTGTGGTGGATGAGGAAGGTTTTCGCGTGGCCCGCGCGGCGCACGCGGCGGCCAGCGGCCGGGGCGCGTTTGGCGAATATGAGACGAAGGGCTCGGTTTACGCCGACGTTCTGGCGGAGCTGACGGACGCCGGCCGCCTGATGGAAAGCGGCGTGGAGTATGATCCTTATTCGGCGCCGACGATGACCAGCGAGGTCGTGGCCATTTTGCGCGATGGTGAGCGCGTCGGCCGGGCAGAGGCCGTGGGCCAGGAAGGCGGCTGGAATGGGGAAGAGGTGGAGATCGTGACCGACGCCACGCCTTTTTACGTGGAGGCCGGCGGTGAAGTGAGCGACACGGGTTATATTGTGGTCGAAGCAACCGGCGGCAAGGCGGAGGTGGTCGACGTCCGCGAGCCGGCGCCGGGCCTCATCACGCACGTGGCCCGCGTCGTCGAGGGGATCATTGAGGTGGGGGAGACGGCCGAGATGCTGGTTGACGAGGCCCGCCGCTGGGACATCCGCCGCAACCATACGGCGACGCACGTTTTGCATGAGGAATTGCGCCGGCACCTGGGAACGCACGTGACTCAGGCCGGTTCGCTGGTGGCGCCGGACCGTTTGCGCTTTGACTTTACCCACGGCGAGTCGGTGGATCAGGAAACGCTGGACGAGATCGAGGCGTCGGTGAACGAGGTGATTTTCAGCAACAAGCCGGTGCAGGCGGAGTATATGGAGCAGAAGAAGGCTATCGAGACCGGCGCGATGGCTTTATTCGGCGAAAAGTACGGCGACATCGTGCGCACGATCAAGATTGGCGACAGCGAGGATCCGTACAGCTTTGAATTGTGCGGCGGCCTGCACGTGAACGAGACGGGCGAGATCGGCGCCTTTCGCTTTACCCGAGAGGAAGCGGTGGCGGCGGGAACGCGCCGTGTGGAGGCTGTGACCGGCCGGGGCGCGCAGGAGTTCATCGCGCGGCGGCTGGACCTGTTGGAAGAGGTGGCCGGTAAGCTGAACGTGACGCCGGACGATCTAACGGAGCGGGTGGATGCGCTGCTGGCGGAAAACCGGTCGTTGCAGAAGCAGGTTGAGCGGTTGCAGCGACGGGTGGCTCGCAGCCAGTTTGAGGAGTTGCTGGAGCAGGTGCAAGCGGTTGAAGGCGTGCAAGTACTGACGGCGACGGTGGACGTGGCCGACGTCGACACGCTGCGCGAGATGGCTGACTGGTTCCGGGATCGGGTGGACGACGGCGTGGCCGTCTTCGCGACGGTGAAGGACGAGCGGCCGGTGATGGTGGCAACGGTGACGGAGAGCACAATTCAGCGCGGTGTGCGAGCCGGCGACCTGGTGCGGGACGTGGCGAAGATGGTCGGTGGGGGCGGGGGTGGGCGGCCGAATCTGGCGCAGGCCGGCGGCCGGGATGCGGAGAAGCTGCCTGAGGCGCTAAGCGCGGTGCCGGGGCTCGTGGAGGCAGCGCTAAAGGAGAATGGCTGACGCACTTTGTGCCATTTCCAAAATCCTTCTCTATGGGGCGTACGACCAGTAGCGGGCTGTTCTAAACGGAGAGGGGGAGATCGGGCGCTTCCTCTTGCTTAACGGGCAGGAGCAAGTGGAAGGTGCTGCCGGGATTCGTGTCGGTGTCGCGCCCCTTGCTTTCGACCCAGATGCGGCCGTTATGGGCGTCGATGATGCCCCTGGCGATGGCCAATCCCAGCCCGAGGCCGCCCCCCTTATAAGCCGACTTGCTGGTGGAGTGGTGTTGTATCGATTCCAGTATATGGAAGTGGTCGAAGATGCGGCGCTGTTCTTTGTGGGGGATGCCGATGCCCGTGTCGCTTATGACGAGGTCGACAGCGTCGCCCACGGCCCGACCGCTGATGGCGATGCGGCCGCCGTCGGGCGTGTACTTGATGGCGTTCTCGAGGACGTTGCCGATGGCGATGGCCAGCTGCCCGCCGTCGCCTTGAATCAGTGGGAGGTCCGAGAGGTCGTCGACCTGTACCCTGAGATCCCGTTGCTCGGTGGTTTCGGCGTGGGAGTCGAGAATTTCGTCGACGATGCTGGCCAGACGGACGGGACCGACGGAGATTTCTAAGCGGCCGGAGGCGATGCGGGAGACGTTGATGATTTCGCTGATCACCTGGCTGATGCGTTTGACGCCCGTGTCGAGGCCGTTGACCAGGTCGAGCAAACCGGGGGGATAATCGTCTGCGTTGCCGGTGTTGGCGTGCTCTTCCAGCAGGTGGGCGTATCCTTCCAGGAGGGTGAGGGGGGTGCGCAGTTCGTGGGAGACGAGGACGATGAAGCTGCTCTTCATGCGGTCCAGCTCTCGCAGCTCTTCGTTGGCTTCTTCCAGCTCGCGAATTTTATCTTCCAGGCGGGAGACTAGTTGTTGAGCGTGAAGCTCCAGATGTTGGATCTTTTCCTGCTCTTCCAGGCGCTCCCGGTGCCCCTGGAGAAAGGTTTCGACTTCTTGCGGGAACTGGACGACGTTGATGGGCTTGGTGATGTACCCGTCACACCCGGCGGCCAGCGCTCGTTCCCGGTGGCCCGGACTGGTGTTTGCGGTAAGGGCAATGATGGGCACCTGGCGGAAGTTGGGAAGGCTGCGGAGACGGGTGGTGATCTCGCGGCCGTTCATGCCGGGCAGGTTGATGTCCATGAGAATGATCTGTGGCTGTGTCTGCCGGGCCAGATCGATCCCTTCCATCCCCTCTCCGGCGATGGCCACGTCGTATCCGTGCCGCTCCAATACGCGTTGCACCAGGCGCTGGCTGCCGATGTCGTCTTCGATATAGAGAACGCTTGTTCCGTCAGGCATGGAATCTTATCATCAAACCGGAGGGGGCGCCGCGCACGGCTGGCATCCCACCCTCAAGCGGTACAATCTTCTCATCTTAAATCGCCCCACGCGCATTATTTTACCAAGCGGCGACGATGGTTCAATAGCCGATTCTTCCTCTTTTGCTTCCCGAGGTGAGGTTGACTTTCGGTCTCGTTCCGCGATCTCATCCGTGCTCGGGGCGTAGCCATACCCGGCCGGAACGGGCGGCGAGGGTAACCGGCCGGCCCGGGCGCAGCGCCTCACTCTCATCTACGGCGCTCGGCAGAGGGTCCTCGCCTGGCGGATCGAGGTTCAGGGTGATCTCTTCGTCGTCGGTGTTGAAGGCGACGACGGCCAGTTGCTCTTTGTGCTGGCGGCAGTAGGCCACGGCGTGCTCGCTGGCGTGCAGAATCTGGAAGGTGCCCCGGCGGAGCTCGGGGGCGGCGTGGCGGAGGGAGATGTAGCGGCGCACGTCCTCCCGCAACGCGGTTTTCCAGCTCTCCTTCTTGTCCCAGGGAAAACCACGGCGGCAGTCGGGATCGCGGCCGCCGGGAAGCCCGATCTCGTCGCCATAGTAGATGTTGGGAGCACCGGCGATGGTCATCTGGCAGAGGAAGATGAGGCGCATCGTGTCGACGTCCTGGTTGACGATGGTGTAGAGGCGAGGCGTGTCGTGGGTGCTGAGGACGTTCATCTGCGCCAGGACGATCTCTGGATCGTGGGCGTGGTGCAGTTCGTCGAGGCAGTCGGCGAATTGTTGTCCCGTCAGAGGCTCGATGTAGCCGAGACCAGTGTGGACGGTGCCGCTCTGGTTGAGGTTGTGGCCGCCGAAGAAGCCGAAGGCGGCGCGCGTGAAGGGATAGTTCATCTGGGCGTCAAACTGGTCTCCCTGGAGCCAGCGGTGAGCCTCTCCCCATAGTTCTCCGACGAGATAGGCGTCGGGTTTAACGGCCTTACAGCGGCGGCGGAATTCGCGCCAGAAGTCGTCGTCGTCGATTTCGGCCGGGACGTCGAGCCGCCAACCGTCGATCCCCTGTTCAAGCCAGTAGGTGGCGACGTCCCATAGATATTCGCGCACGGGCGGGTGGTCGGTGTTGAATTTGGGCAGGGCGTGCAGTCCCCACCAAGCAGCGTAATTGGGTCGCTCGTGCTCGTGATAGGCGTTGATGGGCCAGTCGTGGACGTGGAACCAGTCGACGTAGGGAGATTCCTCTCCGTTTTCCAGCAGGTGATGGAACTGGAAGAAGCCGCGGCTGGCATGGTTGAAGACGCCGTCGAGGATGATGCGGATGTTACGCTGGTGGGCGGCTTCCAGGAGTTCGAAGAAGGCGTCGTTGCCACCCAGAATGGGGTCGACCCGGTAATAGTCGTGGGCATGATAACGGTGGTTGGCGGCCGACGCGAAGATGGGGTTGAAGTAGATGGCGTTTATTCCCAGATCTTCCAGGTAATCCAGCTTTTCGAGGACGCCGAGGAGATCGCCCCCCTTGAAGCCGTGATACGTGGGTGACGCCTCCCACGCTTGCAGGTTGGTTGGTTTGGAAACCCGGTCGCTCATAGCGAAGCGGTCGGGAAATATCTGGTAAAAAACGGCGTCTTTTACCCATTCTGGCGTCGCGATTTCCATGTAAGCACCTCCTCCTTCGTGTGCGATGGTGAGAGTGGAGAGTCCATATTATAGCTGAGAGTCGTGAATCGTGCGCTATCTGATTGTGCGAGCGAGCGACACGATAAGGGAGAACGAGAGTGGGCGCTTCACCCCTTTTGGATTAGAATTGGCGGAAGATGAGTGCCAGTTCAAGATAGCCTTAATTGTTCCTTCGTGAAAGTCATTCCGAAGCCCCCGCGGCCTTATTCCCCGGCGCAATTTGACTTTTTTTTAGCAGAGGGTGTTTGCGCTACCTTGATTCGGCCTATCTTTAACTTTTCCAGAATGTTCATTGCTTTCCACTGGCAGTTACTACATCAGGGCTACCATCGAATTTGAGTGCGAAGCGCCAGTTTGGCGCGCTATTCTGCTTTTCGACGCCTGAACTGTCCGCCTGATTGCTGCATCGGGACAGGAGTAGTGTATGGCGTTGAACTGTGCCAGGCCTACAGCAGTTCTGGACGAGGTTTGTCTGTAGGTAGATACAAAGGAGCGAGGTGATGGGTATCTGGAGACGCCTTCTGCTGTCATTGGCCGTTGTCGCCACAATGGTCGGCTTTGTGCAGTTGGTGGGAGCCCTGGCGGCAACCGGTCAGCAGCCGGGAGCATTGGAGCCGGTCGTATTGACGTCTAACAGGAATGATACGTCAAGGCCACTCCGTGAAATCGCTGCCGAAGTACAGGTCCGAGAGGAGGTGCAGGAAGACCGTGGGGAAGACCGTGAAGGGGAGGATGGGATTCAAGAGCGCCCCCTCTTACGGCCGCCGAAAGTGGGCGCCGGGGCGATAGACGGGGTCTCAGATGGATCCGATCCGGCCGTTGTGCAGAACCGGCCGGGCTTGGCGCCGGACATGCCCTTACCTATCCTTAACTTTGAGGGGGTTGGCAACCGGAATGGCGTTCTGCCTCCAGATACCCAGGGTGACATCGGATACGATCCCAGCACGGGCACAAAGTACTATATGCAGTGGAACAACCTCTCTCTGGCGGTGTGGGACGTGACCGATCCGGCCAACGCCACGCTGGAGTGGGGGCCGGTTGACGGTAACGCTCTTTTCGACGATTTCGGCGGGGTGTGCGAAACGACCAACGACGGCGATCCCATCGTTCTTTTCGACCACGTGGAGAATCGCTGGATGGCCAGCCAGTTTGCCTTACCGAACTTCCCCAATGGCCCCTTCTACCAATGTATTGCGGTTTCAGAGAGTGCAGCTCCGATTGGCTCGTGGCATCGTTATGAGTTCCAGTGGCCGGTTGATAAGATGAATGATTATCCTAAGTTTGGCGTCTGGCCGGACGCGTATTACATTACGGCCAACCAGTTTAACGCCGGGTCTCTCACCTGGGGTGGCGCCGGAGTGGGGGCTTTTGAGAAGGCGGCGATGATGGACGGCGCTCCGGCTACGTTTGTGTACTTCGACCTGTTTGGCGTCAACTCAGAGTTTGGCGGCGTACTGCCGGCCGACCTCGACGGCGATCCGCCGCCTGCGGGAACGCCCGGCTACTTTGCAGAGTGGGATGACAGTGCGTGGCTGGGTGATCCGGCCGACACGATACGTATTTGGGAGTTCCACGTGGACTTTGACACGCCGGCGAACTCTACCTTCGGTCTCTCCGGCTTGCCGAACGACTCGTTCGCGACGGCCGACGTGGATCCCAACATGTGTAATTACGCGCGGAACTGTGTTCCACAGCCCGGCGGCACGGACGTGGACGCGATCAGCGACCGGTTGATGCACCGGCTTGTCTATCGTTATCATCAGGACGGCGGCATGCTGCTGGCCAACCACACGGTTGACGCCGACGGCACCGATCATGCGGGCATCCACTGGCTGGAGATGCGCGAGAGCGCCGGGGATTGGAGCCTTTACCAGGAAGGCGTCTACGCTCCTGATAGCGAGCATCGCTGGATGGGCAGCATCGCCATGGACCATGCGGGGAACATCGCACTGGGTTATAGCGTGTCGAGCGAGAGTACGTTTCCGTCGATTCGCTATGCCGGCCGCCTCGCGGATGACCCTCTGGGGACCCTGGCGCAGGCAGAAGAGGAGATTATCGCCGGCAGCGGCTACCAGGAACATAGCAGCGGCCGCTGGGGCGACTACAGTATGATGGGCGTGGACCCCGTCGACGGCTGTACCTTCTGGTATACGTCTGAGTATTACGAGACGATTGGAACGGCACCGTGGCAGACGCGCATCGCTTCGTTCAAGTACCCCAATTGTACGGTTGGGCCAACGGGCACGCTTCAAGGAACGGTGGACGACGGGACGGTCCCACTCGCCGAGGTGCAGATTCAAGCCGACCTGAGCGTGACGCAGACCTATGGCACGGCGACGGAAAGCGACGGCACCTATGAATTGGCGTTGCCCACAGGTACCTATACGGTGACGGCTTCGAAATACCGTTATGTGACCGAGGTCATCACGGATGTGGAGGTCGTGTCGGGAACGGTGGCGACGCAGAACATTACCCTGGATCATAGCCGCCTTTATACTGTTGACGGGACGGTGACGGATGGCAATACTGGCTGGCCACTTTATGCCGCCATCGAGATTGATGGCTATCCCGACGATCCTGTCTGGACGGATCCGGAGACCGGCACCTACAGTATCGTGATGGCCGAGGGCATTACGTACACGTTTGACGTGGTGGCGTGGGCCGGCGGTTATCTGCCGGCAAGCCGTGAGGTTGGGCCGCTGACGGGTGACGTGACGGAGGATTTCGCCCTGGACGTGGACGGCGAGTTGTGTGCGGCGCCGGGCTATGGCTATGAATACGCATACTTCGAGGACTTTGAAGCCGGCGACGGCGGCTACACGGCTAACGCCGTTGGCGAATGGGAGTGGGGTGCACCCACTTACCCGGCCGGTCTGACGGCGTACAGCGGCGCCAACGTCTGGGGTACGGACCTGGACGACTATGCGGCGGACGACTTACCCGGCGCGCAGCATATCCTGACGGCGACGCTGACCATCCCGGCCAACGGCGGTCTCCTGACTTGGTGGGATTGGTTTGGGGATGAAGCGTCTGACGAGCGCCAGCTCTACGTCGACGGGGCCCCGGTCTGGGATGACGATGGCGGCACAGATCAGCAGTTCTGGATGCAACACACGGTCGACCTCCGGCCCTGGGCGGGCATCACGGTCGACGTCGAGTTCATCCTCGACGTCTGCTGCGCCAACCCGGGTCCGGACGGCTGGTACATCGACGACGTAGGTATTATCGCCCTGGCGTCGGATCCGCCAGCACCACCGGTGATGGATGAGGATTTTGAAGGCCCCTTCCCGCCGGCCGGGTGGACGGCCGCAGATCTGGCCGGCACGGGCAACGTGTGGGATCGGAACGACGTCTTCGGCGAACCGAACGAGACACCGGGCAGCGGCTTCTCGGCGGCGGCCCAGGGCGATTACGATGCCGGTGCGGAAGACACGACGCTGACGACGCCGCCGGTTGACCTATCAGGCATGAGTTCGCCGGAACTGACATACAACAGCAACTTCCAGGATTTCGCCGGTAACGGCGAGATCTGGCTGCACATCAGCGGCGACGGCGGGGCGACGTGGACGGAGCTTCGTTACCAGAGTGACGACGATCCTTCGGGCGGCACGTCTGAGGTAGAGGATATCTCGGCCTGGGCAGGCGAGACGGTTCAACTGCGGTTCTGGTATAGCGCGACGAGTGGTTCCGCCTGGTACTGGCACGTAGACGACGTCGTCGTACGCGAATCGCCCGGCGACCCGGAGACGATCTGCAGCCCGCAAGAAGGCGGGCTGGTCGTGGGCACCGTCTATGACGAGAACACGCTAGACGCTCTAAACGATGCAACGGTAAGCAATGACGCCGGTTATGAAGCGATGACGTGGTCTACGCCGAATGACGACAACGTCGGCGATGGCTTCTATACGGTCTTCAGCCCGGCCGGTTCTCGAACCTTCACCGGGACGGTGGAGAACGGCAATTACGGCGTGGACGAGGGCAACGTAACGGTCGTCCAGAGTGACACCGTTTCACACGACTTCTATCTGCCGGCGGGCATGCTCAGCCCGGTGCCGAATAGCTTCTCTGCTGTCCTTGACTTCGGCGAGAGCGCGTCCGCGGACGTTCGGCTGTTCAATACCGGCGGCGTGGACACGTCGTGGGAGGTGACGGAACTGGACGGGGATCGCGTGATTCGTGGTCCCTTTGAGCAGCCGGACATTGTGGTCAAGTCGTTCAAGCAGAGCTACTCGTCGACGAGGCGTCTGGATCTCGGCTCTCCGCCACCGGCGCCGCCGTACGATGCGGGCGACGTAATCAGGTCGTGGGCGCCCTCCGAGAATGCCAATCCCTGGGGCGTCGTCCACGATGCCAACGCCGACAGCGTCTGGGTGAGCGAAGGCTGGGGCGACAACCACATTGACGAATACACTCCCGCCGGTGCTTTCACTGGCGCTACCTGGCCGTTCCCCTGGTCGCCGAGCGTCGGCCCGGCCGACGCCGCTTATAACTGGAACACGGGCACGATCTGGGTGATGAACGTAGCCACCGGCACGAGCAACTGCATCTACGAGATCGATCCGGCCAACGGCTACACGGGCAACATCATTTGTCCGGGGGGCGGCACGGGCTTCTCAACGTCGCAGCGCGGCCTGGCATACGACCCAACGACGGACACGTACTTCGCCGGTGGTTGGAACGACGAAATGGTCTACCGCTTTGCCTCGGATGGAACGATGCTGGCTTCCGTCGACATCGGCCTGGGGACCTCCGGGCTGGCCTATAACCCGGACACGATGCACCTCTTTGCTATGGTCAACGCCAGCCCGAACCCCGTCTACGTCCTGGACGTCGCCGACAACTACAACATCATCGGCCAGTTCAGCATCTCCGAGGGCTTCGGCGATTTCGCGGGCGCCGGTCTCGAGATCGATTGTGACGGTGAGTTGTGGGCCGCCGATCAGGACACCGGCATGGTTTACGAAGTGGACTCCGGCGAGACGACTTCCGCCTGTGCGCGGGGTGTGCCCTGGCTGAGCAGCACTCCCGAGTCGGGGATCGTTCCGATCGACGACTACGGTACCGTCGAAATCACCCTTGACGCCAGCGTGGCCGAAGTCAATCAGCCGGGCGATTACTACGCCACGTTGCAGTACAGAAATGACACGCCGTACGGCGACGTGAACATTCCGGTGACGATGACGGTTAACGTGCCCGCAGCGTGGGGTAAGCTGGGAGGCGTCGTCACGGGACTTGAGCGGTGTGACGCGCCGGGCGATCCGCTGGAAGGGGCTACCGTCATCATCGCGGCGAACGACAGAATGATGGTCACCGTGGAGACGGATGGCGACGGCGAATACGGTTGGTGGATGGACGCGGCCGCAGGCACGCCTGTGAGTATCAGCGTCTCTGCTCCTGGCTATGCCGACCAGAGAGTTGGCGACATTGTTATCAGCGCGGGTGTAACGACAACACAGGACGTAGACCTCCGTCTCGACGTGCCGTGCGCCAGTCAGGCACCGGATTCCCTGAGCGCGACGGTGTACGAGGGTACGGCGGAAAGTGTGCCGATGACGATCACCAACAGTGGGGCCGGCGATCTGGTTTACAACATCATGGAGTGGTCGGGTGACCGGGCGTACGGTCCGCGATCGCTACCGGAGCGGACGTTCGCGACTCTGATGGCTACCGGCCCAAGCTCCATCCTGGCCGATGCCGGCCGGGGCGGACGGTCGGTTCCGGCGCCGACTGCGCTCAATTCCAGCTGGTATGCGGGGGTGGACATTCCCGTCGGTGTCGTACGCTACGGTCACGCCCAGTGTTACGAGTTCCCCAACAGCTTCTACGTCATCTCTGGCGTGGACGACACCTTCGCCCTGACGGATCAGGTGTGGCGCTATGATGCGGAGACGAACTCGTGGACGGAACTGGCGCCGATTCCGACGGCCGCCGAAGGTCCGACGGCCACCTGCTATCGCGGCCGGATCTACGTCATGGGTGGCAGCTCGGCTCCCGACGCCCTGTACATCTATGACATCGCTACCGACACCTGGATGACGGGCGCATCGTTGCCGGCGGGTACGGCCGGCGGCGCTGCAGCCGCCTGGAACGGCACCGTCTATCTGGCCGGCGGTGATGAGGACTTCACGCCGTCGACGGGCGTCCATCACGAGATCTGGACCTATGACATCAGCTCCGATAGCTGGAGCAGGCTGCTCGACACGCTGGCAGTGCCGACGACGTTCCCCGGCTACGTGCAGGCGGGACAGTACCTGTACATGGTTGGCGGTTGGGGCGAACTGGCGCCGGATACGGCGGTAACGCTGACACAGCGTCTGGACATGGCGTCGGGGACGGTTGAAACCGGCCCGGTGTTCGACGGCCGGTCTGACCTGGCGCTCGGAGCCACGATGGATGCGCTGTACGCTATCGGCGGCGATGCGGACGGTGGGGGCTTCTTCGACGCGTCCGACGCTGTCACGCGCTATGACCTGTCCGCATGGCCCGGCGGCGGCTGGGAGGAGATCGGCGAGCCGCTGCCTGCCGTCCGCACGGCGAACAGCGCCGGTTACTGCACAAGCTCGCTATTCTCGGCCGAGCTACGGTCTGTGGGTGGTTCCGACGGCGTGAGCATCTTCACCGACAATCGCTTCCTGGGCACCGACGAGGTGTGCCACAGCGTCTATGAGGACGTCCCGTGGTTGAGCGAAGTGCCGGCAGCCGGTACCATTGGCGCCGACATGGCGGGGCCGGTCGGCGTGATCATGGACGCCGACGGCATGGCGCCGGGCACGTACACGGCCGGGTTGCTGGTGCAGACCAACGATCCGCCGGCGAACCGCTTCGAGGTCTCGGTGACGATGACGGTCCTTGAGGCGACCCAGGGCGTCGTGCTGTTCCCGGTGAAAGACGCTATGACCGGCGCGCCCGGCGAGACCGTGGCCTACACGGTGATGGTCACTAACACCGGAACCGTTACCGACACCTTCGCGCTGGTAGCGAGCGGGAATAGCTGGCCGACATCGGTGCAAACCTCGGTCACGCTTGGACCCGGGGAAGGGACGGCGGTAACGGTGGAGGTGGCGATCCCGGCGACTGCTGCGGAAGGTGACACCGACGCGGCAACCATCACTGCGACGTCGCAGATGAATGGGGCCGTCGCGCACAGGGCGAGTCTGTTGACGCAGGTGGCGCTCAGAGACACGTTCCTGCCGGCAGTATTCAAGGAGTAATCAGATGAAGAAAACGTTGGCGATGCGCCTGCTAGAAGGCAAGAATGTGCCGTATGAAGCGTTCAGCTATCCGGCAGACGAGCGGGACGCCACGGTGGTCGCGGAGGAAATCGGGATCCCGGCCGGCCAGGTGTTCAAGACGCTGGTCGTTCAGCGGCAAGTGGGGAAGCCGTTCCTGGTGATGGTGCCGGCCGACCGCGAGTTGGATCTGAAGAAGATGGCCAAGGGGGTGGGCGAGAAGAAGGTGTCCATGGCCAGCCACGCGGAGGCGGAGGAGCTGACGGGGCTGGAAGTCGGGGGGATTTCGGCGCTGGCCCTCATCAACCGGGGGTTCGACATTGTGCTGGACACGTCGGCCCAGGAGTACGAGACGATATGCATCAGCGCCGGCGAGAAGGGGATCAATATCGAAGTGCCGGTCGAGGGCCTGGCAAAGGTTACAGGGGCCGATTATCTGGACGTGGCCGGATAGACGCCGTTTATTCCCAGACCAGCTCTCGAATCGTCTGCACGACGTCGGAGAAATCGAACGGCTTGGGTAGGAAGGCGGCGTCGATAGCATCCAGCTCTTCGTCGGACGGCTTTGGCCAGGCGCTGACGAGCACGAGGGGGCGATCCTCTCCCTGTTCGCGCAGTTTGGCGGCTAACTCAAGTCCCGTCATCTTGGGCAGGCGGATGTCGAAGAGGAGAATGTCGGCCGTCGCGAACTCCTTGTTGTCGACGTTGGCCAGCAGTTCTTCGGCGCTCATGTAAACGGGGTAGACTTCGATACCGAATAGCCCGAGGCCGCTGGATAGAAGTTGCGCGATGCTCGGCTCGTCTTCGACGTAGGCAACGGTGATTTCTTGTTCCATAAAGGTCGCTCTTCCTCAACTTGTTAGATTGTTTAAGCGGTCGCGATCTTACCCTTTCCCTCACTCGCGCGCAACGACGGGCAGGTGCTGGTGAAAGGGTGACAGGTGCAGGAGGGCGTCGCGCACCAGGGGAGTCGTGACGCCGTCGTCGACGACCAGGGTCGCCGGGAGCCATCGGGAGCGAATTTCGTCTGTGGTGGAGACGGCGAGGGTCAGCGTGATGCGCTGTCCCGAGCCGACGTCGCCCTGCCAGCGGACGCCACCGGTGATGGTGCTCGTGCTGCCGCTGCTGCTGCGCAAGGTGGGCGTCAGGGGGATGAGGGGCTCGGGCAGGCGGAGGGTGGCGCTGACGCCGGCGGCCGGAATGAGGGAGCCGTTCTGGATGGCGGCGGTGTAGGTGACGGTGCGCCCGGGCATGACGACGGCGGGCGAGACGTGCAGGGTGGACGGCGCAAGATCGGGCGCCTCGAACCAGGTGGACGCCGTCTGGCGCCAGCGGAGTTGGTGGCTCGGGTAAGAGATGGTCACGGCGTTGTCGAAGCGCGCGCCGGGGAGGGCGTCGCCGGGGAGGGCAGCCTGGTAGACAATTCGGTGTTGGCCGCCGGGGGGCAGGGATCCTTGCCACGTGATCTCGTGGGCGGTGGCGTCGTAGCGGGCGCCGCCGGAAAGCGAGGCGGGTGCGAGGGCGAGTTCGGGCGGCAGGGTATTGGTCACGGCGACCTGATGGGCAGCCGAAGGCAGATTGCGCAGGGTGAGGGTGTAGGTGCGGGTGGGGGCGCGCCCGACGCGACGGTCGACGCTGAAGGTCGAATCGCCGAGGTCGCCGAGCCAGCCGGCGATGCGCGTGAAAGCGGATGCGCGGTCGGCCGGCGCCATACTTTCCAGTGGGATGCTCCAGAAGATGGTGCGCCAATCCTCTCCGGCGGTGGCGATCCCGGCGGGCATGCCCCGATTGTGCCAGAGATGGACCTGGCTGCCGGGCGCGGGAACGACACCATCGCTCCAGTTGCGAAAGGGGTAGTCCAGGGGAAAGGGGCCGGCCGGGTCGCCGAGCAGGGCGTTGTCGCCGGCGTAAGCCACGGTGGGCGTCACCGATTCCTGGTAGTCGAGCACGCCCAGGTAGCGGCTGGTGAGCAGAGCACGGCGGTGGTAATAGAGATAGTCCTGGCTGCTGAGGAAGAGGCGACCGCCTTCCCGGAGGTAGCGGGTGAGCGAGGCGATCTCCTCGTTTGTGACCGGCCGGAACCAGTCGTATCCCGTGTACCAGAAAATGAGGTCGTAGGCGGGGAGGAGGTCGGCCGCCGGGCTGCCCCGCTGGCTGGTGTTCCATACGTCGTAAGCGAGGCCGGCGTCGTCGAGGGCTGTCTGGTAGGCGTCGGCCTGACTGTACCAGCGGTCGTCCTGCACGAGGAGCATGTGGCCCGGCGTCTTATGGCGGATGGTGATGCTCTGTTGGAGGTCGCTCTGGAGGGCGGAGTGGGCGGTTACCTGGAAGTGGTGAAGGGTGTCGCGCGGCACTTCAGGCGGCGCAGTGACGGTTACCAGGGTCGTGCCTTCGGCACAGGGGCCGATAGTCAGGGTGGGGGTGACGACGGTGGCCGGCCACTGGCCGCCGGAGAGGTCGATGCCGATGGTGTCCGTGGTCGTTTCGCTCAGGTTGCGCACGCGCAGGGTGTAGGTCAGGGTGTGTCCCGGCCGGATGTAGTCGTCGACGCTCTCGGGCAAGAGGGAAACGCCGGCGGGAACGGGCGGGGCGTTGAAGTGGCCAATGGCCTGCTGGACCAGGTTCTGGCGCGAGGAGCGGGCGCTGACGCCTTCCAGACCGAAGCCGAGATAGACGATGTGGTAATCTTCGCACCACCCGGCCTGGAGGGCGGCCGGCTCGCCGCCGGCGTAGTGGAGGAGCCGCTGGGTCAGGCCACCTTCTCTCGGCGCGGCCTGGTCGGGACCGATCTGGTTGCCGGCGCTGGTCCCCTCGTTAAGGGTGAAGGAGAGGTCTTCGTAAAAGGTGCCGGCCGTTCCTGTTACAGTGAAGGGGGCGGCGGCGTTGGCCAGGTAGGTGGCGTCCAGCTGGACCTCCCACCAGTAGCGGAGGCCGAGGCCAACGCCGTCAATTTCGCCGACGTTTTGACCGCTGATGAGGAGGTTGCCGCCGTCTTCCAGAAAGGCGCTCAGCGCCCTGTCTGCGCCGATGTAGCCCGGCGAGTAGGTAGGGTCGGACCAGATGACGGCGTCGTACTGTTCGAGGAGATCGGCCGTTGGTAGGTCGAAAAAGGGATTGTGGATAGTCCAGCCGTCGTACGCGTAGTCGAGTTCGGTGAGGGTGTCGCGGAAGTAGTCGGCCCGTGAGCCGAAGTGCCAGTCGCCGCTATCGACCAGCAGAAAGCGCATGGTAGGGGCGAGGGAAAAATCGCGGTTTACCTGTGCGTCGGCATTCACGGTGACGCTGGCTTCGCCCAGCCGATGGCCGGTATGGGCGGCGCGCAGGTCGTAGTCGCCGGCGGGCAGGGAGAGGGTGAAGGAGCCGTCGGCGGCCGCGGTGGTTGTGACCGGCGTGCGCAGCGCGCTCACGGTGGCCGTCAACGGCTGCCCGGTGCCGGCTTCCAGCACCCGGCCGGAGACGACGCCGTGGGGCAGCCGGGGAAGATTAACGTCGCGGGTGGTGACCGACCCGGCCGTTACGTTGACGTCAGACACGGTGTTGGAGAGATGGCCGAAGGTGGCGGCCGTCAGATCGTATTGACCGGCTTGTAACGGCGCGCGATAGTGGCCCTGGGCGTCAGTGCGGAAGGGGAGTTGAGCGCCGCCGGGCGTGGTGATGGTCAGCGCCGCGCCGGGAAGGGGCTGGCCGTTGTTATGGACGACGCCCTGGAGCCAGCCGCCGGCGGCCACGGTGGAAACGGCGGCGTAGGCGTCCAGACGGCCCCAGCCGGCCGCGTCGTTGGGCTGAGGGCCGCCGATGGCGACGGCCGTTTCCGTCAGCGCGCGCGTGGCCGCGAGGCGGCCGAGGTTGGGATCGGCTGCGTGGAGGAGGGCCAGCACACCGGCGACGTGGGGGGCGGCCATAGAGGTGCCGTGTAAGTAGGCGTATCGGCCGCCGGGGAGCGTGGAAAGCGTGTTAGTGCCCGGCGCAGCCAGCGTCGGCTTGACCCGTTGGGTCAGGCGAGAGGGACCCTGAGAAGAGAACCAGGCGACTTCGTCGAGGCGGTCGCTGGCGCCGACGGCGATCGTCTCTGTGTAGCTGGCGGGTGCGGTGATGGTGCCCAATTCTGGCCCCAGGTTGCCGGCGGCAAAGACGGTAGTGATGCCGGCGGCGTGTAAGGCTTCCGTGTCCTCCAGGAATTCGCGGTTCCGGGATGGGCCGCCCCAGGAGCCGTTGACGATGTTCGGGGCGAGGGCCGGGTTGCCGTCCGGGGCCAGCAGCCACTGGAAGGCGCGGTGGAGCATGCTGGCGGTGGCGAAGCCGTCTTCTCCAAAGGCGCGGACGGCCAGCCAGCGCGCGCCGGGGGCGACGCCGAGACCGCTCTGACCGGCGATGGTGCCGGCCACGTGGGTGCCGTGCCCGTTGGGGTCGGACGGTTCGGCATAAGTGCCGTCCACGGCGTCGTACCAGTTGCCTTGGTGATCGACGGAGCCGTCCGGGCGCAGGCCGCGATAGCTGGGGCGCAAGTCGGGATGGGTCCAGTCGACGCCGGTGTCCAGGACGGCGACGGTCGCGCCCTCTCCGTCGATGCCCAGCCCGTGCCAGACGTGGGAGGCCCGGATGCGCTCTAAGCCCCAGGTGACGGCAACCGTGTCGGCGGCGCGCTCTGTTAGTTCGGGATCGTCGACGTACCGTCGCTCGGCGTCGAGGGTGATGCGGGCGACCTCGGGCCGGGCGGCGATCTCCTCGACGGCGCGCCGGCTGCCGGTGACGGCCACGGCGTTAACGATCCACAGGGATTCGTAGGCGGCTACCTCGCCCTCCCGTTGGAGCGTGTCCAGCTGGCGCAGAAGGTCGGCCTGTGTGGCGTCGGCCGTTTGCCGGAGGCGCTGGACGACGGCCGCCGGGCGATCTGGTTCGGCCGCAGGGAGCGAGCTTTGGCGCAGGTCGGCCGACGCCGCCAGATGGACGATGTAGGAGAGCGGGCCGCCGGTTTCTGCCATCTCGGCGCGGAGGTCGGCATCTATTTTTTGCGGTTGTGGGCGGGAGAGGGGGCGGGCGACCGCGGGCAGCAGGGGGAAGAGGGCAAGGAGCAGGAGGGGCACGGTGATGGCCAGCAGGAGGAGGGAGATTCGGCGCTTCATCAGCGGGATGGGCCCGGAACGGCCGGTAGCTCCTCCTCAAGCTCTTGCAGGTCGTCGAGCGTGCGCTGTTTTTGTTCGGGACCGACGAGGCCACGGGCGACGAGAAAGCGCAGCCACGCCGGCGCCAGCTCGACGAGGGCGGCGGCGGCATAGGGTTGGGGGCGAACGGTTTGCACCATCTGGTGAAGGAACGTCTTCAGCGTTTCGGCATCGGGGCAGAGGGTGTGTTCGGGCTCGGGCGGCGTGGTGCGCGGCCGGCGGCCCCCGCGAAGCAGTGCGGCGACGTCTTCCTTGGGATAGAGGTTGCCCGCCTCGCGATCGAGGAAGTAGCGGGGTAACTGGTCGCGCACCAGGTGGCCGCGGGCGTAGGGGATCCCCTCGTGCCGGCGACCGTAACCCAGAAACTCGACTATCAGGCCGCTGAGGTTTTGCATCTCCAGAGGCTCGAAGTCGCGCATGGTCCACTGCCGGCCGACGCTCCCGTACAGCAGCATGAGGTAGGTCTCCAGCCGCTGCGGGTCGATGGGAAAGTAGCGCTCGAGTTGCTCGTGTAGCTCCGGAGCCTGGGGGTCGGGCTCGTCGCCGGACGGCAGATTGGTGAGATAGGCGTAGATGAGGTGGTCGGCGGCGCGGGCGGCGTAGGCGTTGACGGCCGGGCGGGAGACACCGGCTGCCTCCTGTATTTGGGGCCAGGCGATGTGCATCACTTCGTTGATGAG
>JAWVYQ010000048.1:0-22921 GCA_033722615.1 Promineifilaceae bacterium (SeqCode) | reverse complement strand
GAGAGACGCTCCCATGAACCAATTTCGCGTACTTGCCATCATACTGCTGGCCCTGGTCCTGCTCGTCGCCTGTGAGCGCGACGAACCCACCCCGACAGAGACGCCACCTCCCGCTACCCCGGCGGCCGCTGCCACCGAAACGACGGCCCCGCCTGCCACCTCCACCCCGTTGCCCGCTACCGACACGCCGGTCCCCGAGACTCCTGAACCCACCCGCGCCGGTTCCGCCGCCAGCGTCCCCTATAGCCCTGAAGACAGCGGCTTCGTCCTCTTCCACCCCTTAGACTGGAGTGCCGAGCGCGACAGCAACACCGGGCTCATTCTGGTCGGTCCCTCCGATGCCGTCGCTGCTCGCGACATCAGCAACGCCCTCATCGTCGCGCCACCCGACTCCATCTACGCCGACCTCGTTGGCGCCGGCCGGGACACCGCCGAGGATTCAGAGGCAGCCCTTACCGCCTTATTCGACAATTATCTCGGCGTTTTCGTTTCCGCTTTCGTGCCCGAAGCCGAACTCACCGGCGAAATGATGATTTCGGGTAACGACGACCGGACCGTCGCCTCCGCCCCCTTCGCCGGCACTTCTGTTCAGGGCGTCGCCGTCACCGGCGTGCTCACCGTCGTCCGGCAGCAGGGTCGCGTGGCCGCCGCCATGAGTGTCACCGAAGACGAAGCCGTCTACGGCGACCGCCTGCAGAACGTCGCGACCTCCATCCAGCTCTCCGCCCCCGCCGTACCCAGCGCCAGTTGGAACCCCACCTGGTCCCCTGACGGCCAACGCCTGGCCTTCACCTCGACCCGCGACGGCCGCCCCGACCTCTACACCATGAATCTTGATGGCAGCGACGTCGTCCGCCTCACCGACGACGAAGCCGAAGAGACCGCCGCTGCCTGGTCTCCTGGCGGTGAGCACATTCTCTTCGTCTCTGACCGGTTGGGGAATCAGGACCTCTACGTCATCGACGCCGGCGGCGGGGACGCCGTGCAGATTACGGACGATCCGGCCGAAGACAACTTCCCCGCGTGGTCGCCGGACGGTCAGCAAATTGCCTTCTCCTCAGATCGCGAGGGCGCTCCCGGCATCTACCTCGTCAACCCCGATGGCTCCGGCCTCGTACAACTGACAGAGGGTGCCGGCGACAACACCATGCCTGCCTGGTCCCCCGACGGCCGCCAGATCGTCTTCTTTTCCACCCGCGATGGCCAGCCCGACCTTTACCTGATGGACGCCGACGGTTCCAACGTCACCCGCCTCACCGACGACGCCAACGTTGATTTCTTTCCCGCCTGGTCCCCCGAGGGTGACCGCCTCCTCCTCGTCAAAGACGACGGAACCAGTCTCGACCTCTACCTGATGGACCTCGACGGCGGTGAAGTGTCCCGCCTCACTGCCGGGCCCGCCAATAACTACATGCCCGCCTGGTCTCCGGACGGCGGCCGCATCGTCTTCGAGTCTGATCGCACCGGCGACCGGCAGCTTTTCCTCATCGATCCTGACGGCGAAAACGTCAGTCAGTTGACCGAATGAGTCAGGCCCCGGCCGCCGCCCGCGCTATCTTGTCGCGAAAGACGTTGATCTCTGCGCTGTGTTCGCGCTTGTGCGCGTAATACTGGTAGACGAGCAGATCTTCCAGATCATACTCGTTCCCGTACCAGGGCAGAATGCCCTTGCGACGGAACGCTTCCGGTGGCATCTGGGAGAGTAGCTCCAGCGTCCGCAGGTGCACGTTCACGTACTCGGCCCACACTTCCGACACAAAGTGGTCCTGGCGCCGGGCCACCTCCTCGTCGTTAAACTTGGCGTGGCCCAGGCGCAAGAACCGGTCCAGCGTCGGCGTCGGCTCGTCGCCCAGTAAAGAGTTAAGCGCGTCGACCAGCAGGTGTTCGAACGAAGCCAGATGGGCCACGATCTCTCTCACCGACCACACGCCGGTCACGCCGGTCGTATACCACTCCTTCTCCGGCAATCCGTCGACGGCCTCATTCACCGTCTGATGCCCGTATCTCATCATCTCTATCGCGTTCACCGACGCACCTCCTGCCCCCCGCCTGGTCTAGTTGGCTGGACGTCCGCTGAACCCTGACCCTGTTCCTCGGCTCCGTTACGGGCCCCCGTCGTCTGGCGGGCCCCCGTCGTCTGGCGGGCCCCCGTCGTCCGACGGGCCATTGTCCCTTCCAGAGGATAGCCTGCTTCCTGCCATTCGGCGAGCCCGCCGGCGTAGCGGGACAGCCGTTTGAAGCCCAGCGTGTGCAGAACGTAATAAGCGTTCACGCTCGCCGGGCACGCCCGGTTGGAGCAATAGACGATAACTTCGTCCTCCGGGTCCAGGTGCTCGCGCGCCTCAGCCAGATTTTCAAAGTGCAGCGATCCGGGAATGTGCATTCGTTCATAGGCGAATTTGTCCAGCGCCATAATCAATTTGACGTCGTCGCCTCGGTCCAATCTTTCTTTTAATTCTTCTCTGCTGATGATCTTCATCTTACACCTCACAAAATTCTTTGATGAAACCGTATATTTTGTTCAACGTGTCCCTTATCTTGCTCGCGGCCGAACTGATGCTGCTGCCGGTTGCCAGGACGGTACCCGCACGGGGAATCTTGCCCCGGCCGCCGGCCCAGAGCGCGCTCGCCCCCCGTCCGGCCGCTCGCCGTCTAACACAACCGTGCCCGGCCAGCGTCGGTCTTCCATCGTCGCCTGCCGCCACTGGCCGGCGACCGCCTGCCACAGCTCCTTCTGGAACCGCTCCGCCAGGCCTGTCAGGTCCGTCCGCATCCGCTGCGCTTCCAGAACCTGTTGCAACGTTTGCGCCGCGATAGCCGCCAGCGTCATACCCTGTGCATAAACCGGGTTCATCGTGTAAACGGCGTCTCCCGTCATCAGAAACCCTTCTAAATAGTCGGGCAACGCTTCGTAATGGCGCAGACGGTTGCCCGTGCTCCGGTAGCCAAAAGGCTTCGTCAGCGGTTCGGCCTCTTTAATCGCTTCGTACAGCTCCGCCGTCGGCAGGCTGCGGGCGAAGGCCAAAAACGCTTCCTCGTCCGTCGGCGGGTAATCGCGGGCCATGCCGATCAGGGTCACGTGCCAACGGTTACCTTCCAGCGGAATGATGATGCCTCCGCGCGTGCCCGTCCGCCGGTGTGGGCGGACGTAGAGCGCCTTCCACGTTCCCTCGAACCCGTCCGGCCGCCGGTAGATGCGCGAAGCGTAGCCGGCAAAAGCGTCCACCGTCGTCTCGCTCGGCGGCGCGTAGCCCAGGCCAGCCAGCCAATGAGTCGCCTTCGAGCGCCGGCCGCTCGCGTCCACCACCAGCTCCGCTGCCAGTTCCGTCCTGGTCGGGTGCGCGCTGTCCCGGCTTCGCAGCAAGACGCCGCTCACCCGCCGGCCGTCCTCGCTGACGCTCAATCCCGTCGCCTCGTATCCCTGAAGGACGTGTATCCGGGGATGGACGTCCACGCGCCGGTAGATGGCCGTTTCCAGAAGCGGCCGGCTGGCTGCGATCCAGACGTCCAACCCGCGACGGGGCCATTCCTGCTCCCGTCCGGCGATGAACAACGCCTGTTCTCCCTCCCGCATCGCCACCGCGCCCCGCGCCAGCAATTCGTCGACCAGTCCCGGAAACAACGCTTCCAGAATTTTTTGACCTTCCGGCAACAGGTTGTGCGCGTGTCGCGCCTGCGGAACGCCGTGACGGCGAACGGGAGCGTCCGGCAGATGGTCCCGCTCGACGACGGTGACGTGGGCGAAATGGTCGCTCAACACGCGCGCGGCCGTAAACCCTGCGATCCCCCCGCCGATAACCACCGCGTGGTTGAAAGTCGCGTCCGGCGCCAACGTGTAATTGGGCGATACCGTTAGCTCGTTTCTTTGCTTTCGTCCGTTAATCATCTCGTTACTCGCTGCTTTCGTCGCGTCGTTTCCCGGAAACTGAGGTGCTTAGAACTTTACCCTTTCCCTCGATAATGCTTGACGCCAATCCGTTTCCGGAAAACTTACTGGCTTCCTTTTCTTAACACGCCCTAACTCTACAAAAGCGCGCGTTAAACCATCATTAACGGCCTTTACAACTGCTATTTCCCCCCGGCTCTCGCCCGCCCATTCGGCGCATCGCCGGTTCCGCATATAATTCATCGGAGAAGAGAAAAGGGAATGACTGTGAGCAAGAGGCTCTGCCTTTCACTCCTGGGGAAATTACAGATCGAATACGACGGGCGTTCCGTCGTCAATGGGCTGGCCGTCAAGGAACAGGCCTTGCTGGCCTATCTTGCCATGCGCGGCGAACCTTGCCCGCGTGATGAGTTGGCCGACCTCTTATGGGGCGACGTTTCCCCGAAGAAGGCCAGGACCAGCCTCCGCGTGGCGTTGGCCGGATTGCGCAAGCGCCTCCCCGATGCCCTCGACCTCACAGCCGACCGCGTCGCTTTCGACGACGACGTCGATCTCTGGCTCGACGTCGCCGCATTTCGAGCGGCCGTCGCGGCCGATGGCAGCGTCGACGCCTTGCAACCCATCCTCGACCTCTACCGCGGCCACTTTCTGGCCGACTTCAACGTAGACGCGGCCGTCCGTTACGAAGAATGGGTGCAGCGCGAGCGCGCCCGCCTGCAACGGGAAGCCTCCCACGCCTTTCTCCTCCTGGCCGAAATCTTGCTTGCCGCCGCCGAGCCGGGCGAGGCCGCCCGCGTGCTCCGCCACTGTCTGACCCTCGACCCCTGGGACGAGAACGCCCACCGTCAACTGATGCGCGCCCTCAGCCACACGGGAGACTTTAACGCCGCGCTCGCCCAGTACGAGCGCTGCCGTCGGCTCCTGGAAGAAGAACTCGGCGTACAACCCGAGCCCGAGACCACCGCCCTCTACGAGCGGATTCGGGCCGCGCGTCGGGGCGTTCCCCACAACCTGCCGCCCGAGAGCGCTCCCCTCGTCGGCCGGGAACAGGAGCTGCAAGCCCTCGTCCGCGCGCTCGGCAACCGTCGCCACCAGGCCGTCACCCTCGTCGGGTTGGGGGGGATTGGCAAGACGCGCCTGGCGCTGGCGGCCGCCCGCCGCTTACTCGCCGGCCACAGCCTCAACTATTTGGAAGGCATTTTCTTCGTTCCTCTGGCCGGCGTGCACTCCATCAGCGCCCTCCCTGCGGCGATTGCCGGCGCCCTCCGCCTCTCTCTGGCCGGCCAGGTCGAGCCGGGGCGCGAACTGATCAACCACCTCCGCGATAAAGAGATGTTGCTCATCCTCGATAACTTTGAGCAACTGTTGGCCGGCGTTTACTTGCTCAAAGACCTGTTGGCTAACTGCCCCGGCGTCAGCCTCCTCGTCACGTCGCGCGAGCCGCTGCCTCTACTTGGCGCCCGGCGCATCAGCGTCGACGGCCTCTCCTATCCCGGCGACCTGCCCGAGGATGACGAAAAGCCGGCGGCGTCGGCCGCAACCTTCGCCGCCGTCCGCCTCTTCATACAGACGGCCCGGCAAACCAGCCCCACGTTTCGTCTGACGGACGCCAACGTTCACCACGTCGTTCGCTTATGTCAACTTGTTGGCGGCGTTCCCCTCGCGTTGAAGCTGGCGGCCGCCTGGCTGCGCGTCATGCCCGTTGACCTCATCGCCGCCGAGATAGCCCGCAACCTGGACATCCTCACCAGCGACGTGCACGACCTCCCGCCGCGTCAGCGGAGCATGCGCGCCGTCTTCCAGCAAACCTGGGCCTTACTCCTGCCGGAAGAACAAGAGGCCCTCCAGGCTCTCGCCGTCTTTCACAGCGGCTTTGATGCGGCGGCCGCTGCCGAAGTGACCGGCGTCGAAGCCAGCGTGCTGGCCGACCTCGTCGAGCGCGGCCTCGTCCAGAGCGCCGGCGCAGCGCGCTTTGCCCTGCACCCCCTCATCCGCACCTTTGCTGCCGCCCACCTTGACCAGGCTGGACTGGAGCAAGCCCTCGCGGGCCGTCACAGCCGTTACTTTCTCCGCTATCTCGCCCAACGCGAGGCCGCCCTCCACGGCGAGACGCCCCAGGACGCCATCGCCGCCCTCCAGGCAGAACTCGACAACGTTCGTCAGGCCTGGCAGCGGGCCGTCGACCAGGCGTGGGTGGACCCCCTCGCTGCCGCCGTCGAAGCCCTGGCAGCCTTTTACGAATCGGCCGGCCTCCTCATGGAAGGTGAGCGCGTTTTCGCCACGGCCGTCGCATCCTTCGATGCTCACCCACCCGCCGGCGGTGCGACATCCCTCCTCTGCCATCTGCTCCTGAAGCACGTCGTTTTCTTACTCGCCCGGGGCAAAGACACTGAGGTAGAGGCCGGGCTGGCGCGGGCGACCTTGCTCGCCTGGCAACTGCAAAATGAGCGGCACCTGGCCGAAAGCTACTATCTGCGCGGGTTGGCTTCGGCCTACGCCGGTGACGCAGAGCAGGCTATCGTCAGTTACCGCCGGGCCGTATCCCTCTACCGGGACGGGGGACAGCCGTGGCAACTGGCTGCGGCGCTGAACATGCTTGGCGAAGCCCTCTCCCGCCAACAGCGGACGGCCGAAGCCCTCATCTGTCACCGCCAGGCGCTGCGCGCCGGTGCGGCTGCCGGTGACCGCCGTGAACAGGCCCTGAGCCTCAGCCACATCGGCGTCGCCTACTACTTCCAGGGCGATTACGACACAGCCCTCGCCCACTGGGAGCGGGCCGCATCCACCTTCGAGCAGTTGCACGATCTGCGCGGCCTCGGCCGCACCCTCAACAACCTTGCCTACGTCCACAACCTGCTCGGGCGCTACGAAGAGGGTTTGCCCCACGCCGAACGCGCCGTCCGCCTCTTGCGCCAGATCGGCGACCGTCGCAACGAGGCCGCCGTGGCCGACACCTGCGGCAATATCCACGTTGCCCTGGGCGCTTACGAGCGCGCCCGCGACTACTTCCGGCAGGCCTTGCGTTACGCACGGGAGATGGAGCTTCCGGTTGACGAAGCGCTCTTTCTCACCAACCTGAGCCTCCTTGACGTGGCCACGGGCCGTTATGATGCGGCCGGAGAACAACTCCGCCGGGCGCTGGCCCTCATCCAGGAAGGGGGCCATCCCTCAGAAATCGCCCGCACCGTCGGCGCCCTCGGCCGCCTCCATCACGAGATGGGGCGCCTCGGCGAGGCGCTTGATGCTTACGATCAGGCCCTGGACCTTCTCGGCGACGTCGGCGCCCGGCACGAGCGCGCGCAACTCCTCGTCCTCAAGGGACACCTCCTCCTCGAAGCCGGAAACGTGGAAGCCGCGGCCGTCGCTGCCGAGGACGGCGTGCGCGCAGCACAAACTATCGGCCATACTCCGCTCCTTTTCCAGGCAGACCTCCTCGCCGCACGCGTCGAACACGCCCGCGGGCGCACCGGAGAAGCCGTTCACCGGCTGCGCACCCTCTCCGACCGCGCTGCCGGCGACGCCGAGGCCGCCGCCGTCCATTATGAACTTTGGCGCACGGGGCAGGAACCCGACTCGGCCGAACGCGCCCACGCCCTCTACCGGCGCCTCGCCGAGCGCACGCCCGCCGTCTCCTACCAGCAGCGCTGGCGCGAATTACAGGGAGCCCTCGCTGCCCCTGAATAACGTCTGCGCCGGCGGCGCCTGCCGCCCGCCCCCTCGAACCCATATGTGACATTTGTCACAAACAAGATATGACACTCGTCGCTCCCCGTCCCATACTCCCTCGTCTATACTCCTTTTAGTTATTCGGATATCCGAATATCCATAGACAAACAGGAGATGACGATGGCCATGCCGTCAGCGGAAGAACTCAATTTGCTTCACGCCAATATCTGCAAGGCGCTGGGGGATCCGAAGCGCATCCAGCTTTTATATCTGCTACACGAGGAGCCGCGACACGTCTCCGCCCTGGCAGACCATCTCGACGTCCCTCAGCCTACCGTGTCTCGGCATCTGGCCATCCTCCGCGAGCGCGCTCTGGTGACGACTGAGCGGGATGGAGCCCTCGTCGTCTACTCGCTGGCCGATCAATCTATCGTCGCGGTGTTGGATTCTATGCGCCAGATCTTGCGCGACATCCTCGACCGCCAGGCCGACGTCATCCTCTAATCCCTGGCGCCCGCGACTTGTCGTCTCGCCGTTGACTTACAAAGGACCTGAAGGCGATGAAAGATTTCAAATATGCCTGGATCGTCGGATTAACCTTTACCCTTCTCCTGGTAATTGTTCCCCTTCTCACCGTTGTTGCCGATGAGCCCGAGCCGCCCGAAGATCCCTGGGCCTTTGTCCCCCAACGCGTTCCCGACGTCGATCACACCAATCTCATCCAGGGACCTTTTGAGAGCGGCTCTGATGTGACGATCGCCTGCCTTGAATGTCACGAAGCGGCCGGCCAGGAGATGCTACAAAACGTTCATTGGAAGTGGGAAGGCGATCCCGTCCTGCTCGAGGGAAGGGACGAGCCCGTCACCATCGGTAAGAAAAACCAGATCAACAACTTCTGCATCGGCATCCAGGGCAACTGGACCGGCTGCACCCGTTGTCACGCCGGCTACGGCTGGGAAGACGCCGACTTCGATTTCTCCAATGAGGAAAACGTCGACTGTCTGGTGTGCCACGAGCAGACGGGTACTTATGTCAAGAGTAATGCCGGCCGCCCTGACAGCGAGGTCGATCTCGTGGCTGTCGCCCAGAGCGTGGGCACGCCCACCCGCGCCAACTGTGGCGGTTGTCACTTCAACGGCGGCGGCGGCAACGCCGTCAAGCACGGCGATCTCGACAGCAGCCTCTACTATCCCACTGAGCAAATCGACGTTCACATGGGACGCCACGATTTCCAATGTGTGGATTGCCACAAGACCGAAGACCACGACATTCGCGGCCGTTCCATCTCCGTCAGCGTCGACGATGAAAACCAGGTCCGCTGCACCGACTGTCACACCGCCACCCTCCACGCCGACGAGCGCATCAACGCCCACGTGGACGCCGTCGCCTGCCAGACCTGCCACATCCCCGAAGGCGCCGTCCGCGACGCCACCAAGATGCACTGGGATTGGTCGACGGTCGGCAACGACTGGCCGGAAGACCCCCACGAGTATCTCAAAATCAAAGGCAGCTTCGTATACGAGCAAAACTTCATGCCCGAGTACGCCTGGTACAACGGCTCCGCCGACCGCTACATATTGGGCGACACCATCGACCCCACCCAATCGACCGTCCTCAATATGCCCCAGGGCGACGTCTCTGATCCCGACGCCCGCATCTGGCCCTTCAAGATACACCGCGCCAATCAGATCTACGATACCGTTTACAACCACTTCCTCCAGCCCAAGACGGTAGGCGAGGGCGGTCTCTGGACCGAGTTCGATTGGGACCTCGCCGCCCGTCTCGGAGCCGAAGCCGCCGGGATAGCCTACAGCGGCGACTACGGTTTCGCTCCCAGCGAGATGTACTGGCCCCTTTCCCACATGGTTGTTCCCGGCGAATACGCCCTGCAATGCGCCGACTGCCACGGAGAAAACGGCCGCCTCGATTGGAATGCCCTGGGCTATTACGGCGACCCCCTCCGCTGGGGCGGCCGCACGCCGTCCGTCTCGGAAATGGGCGCTGAGTAACCGGAGTGCAATGATGCCAGCCATGAAAACGCACCCTTTCAAACCCCTTATCGTCCTCATAGGCGCCGCCTTGCTGGTCGTCTTCCTCCTCTTCGCCGGCCGGCGCGTTGCCGCCCAGGAAGAGGCCCCACCCGAGCCGGCCGGGTCTCCCATGCATCCCACCTTTCCCCTGCTCGATGAAGAGGGCGTCAACGTTCTCCAATCCGGCGGCCCGGTTTCCACCATGCGCACTTGCGGCGACTGTCACGACACCGCCTTCATCGAAGAGCACAGCTTCCACGCCGACGTTGGTCTGGGTGACTTCGCCGGGGAAGGCGCCGTTCCCGATGGCCGGCCGTGGGATCTCAGCCCCGGCCTCTTTGGGAAGTGGAATCCGCTGACCTACCGTTACCTCTCCCCGGACGGCGACGAGCGGATCGACCTCACCACGGCCGGCTGGTTGCAAACCCTCGGCGCGCGCCACGTCGGGGGCGGCCCCGCCGTCTACAGCCGCGACGGCCGGCCGCTCGCCGACCTTGACCCCACACCGGGCGATCCGGAAACGAGCATCGTCGATCCCCAGACCGGCGAGCTGGCGTCCTGGGACTGGGAAGCGTCCGGCGTCGTCGAGATGAACTGCTTCCTCTGTCACACGCCCGATCCCGACAACGAGGCGCGTGTAGACGCTTTGCAGGCTGGGGAATTCCGGTGGGCGAATACCGCGACCCTTCTCAACACCGGCGTCGTCACGCGGACCGCTACAACCTGGCAATGGAACGAATCGTCATTCACCTCTGGCGGAGAGCTCGCGACCAACTCCCTGTCCATCCAGGATCCCACCAACGAGAACTGTGGTCAATGCCACGGCCTCGTCCACGTCGAAGCGCAGACGCCGCTGGTCATGGACGCCTGCACGCCCGAACAATGGGAGACCATCACCACCGGGCAGATCGTCTCCCCCCAGCGGATCGCCGCTTCCGGCCTCAACCTGACCGACAAGGCCGGACTGGCCCGCTCCTGGGACGTCCACGCCGAGCGCGTGCTGAACTGCACCGACTGTCACGTCGCCCTGAACAACCCCGTCTACTACCGGGATCTCGATGGCGATCAACCGGAGCACCTGACCTTCGATCCCCGCCGCATCGACCTCGGCGAATACCTCTACCGGCCGCTGCACCAGTTTGCCAAAGGCCAGAGCGCCCAGGGCACCCTCGCCCCGGAACTGGACGACACCATCCGGCGCTGTGAATCTTGCCACAGCGTAGAAGCCACCCACGACTGGTTGCCTTACAAAGAACGGCACACCACCGTCCTCAGCTGCGAGAGCTGCCACGTACCCAAGATGGTCGCTCCGGCTCGCCAGATGATGGATTGGACCGTGCTCCGCGCCGACGGCTCCCCCCAGACCGCCTGTCGCGGTCTCGAATCCGGTGGCGAGCAATTTGGGACTGCTCTGATCAGCGGATACGAGCCCGTTTTGCTTCCCCGCGAAGATGGGGACGGACAGACGTCGCTGGCCCCTCATAACCTGATCACTTCCTGGTACTGGGTCTATGGCCGGCCCGAGAGGCCCGTTCCCCTGCGCGACTTACAGGCCGCGTGGCTGGATGAAGAGGGCAATTACCCTCCGCAAATCCTCTCCACCTTTGACGCCGATGGGGACGGCCGTCTCGCCGACGCCGAGCTGGTCATCGACAGCCAGGAGAAAGAGGCGTTGATCGCCTCCCGCTTGCAGGCGTTGGGCCTGGAGGATCTCCGCATCACCGGCGAGGTCCAGCCCTACCGTATCAGCCACAACGTCACCCACGGCGAGTGGGCCACCAAAGAGTGTCGCACCTGTCATGGCGAGCAATCGCGCATGACGCAGCCCATGCTCCTCGCCGATCACGTGCCCGGCGACGTCATGCCTGCCCTCATCGGTGACAGCGCCACCTCTTTGTCCGGCGAGCTGCACCAGACAGGGACCGGCGCCCTCTACTACCGTCCCCAGACCGAATCCGACGAGAACGGCACCGCCCTCTACCTGCTGGGGCACAACAGCGTGGCCCTGATCGACTGGCTAGGCGCCCTCCTTTTCCTCGCCACCTTCGCCGGAGTCATCGCCCATGGAGGCGGTCGCTATATCGCTGCCCGTCGCCGCGCTTCCCAGGAGCCCGATCTGCGCGAGGTATACATGTACTCCGCCTACGAACGGCTGTGGCATTGGCTCCAGACCATCGTCATCTTCGGCCTTCTCTTCACCGGTCTCATCATCCACAAACCTGACACCTTCGGTATTTTCAACTTCCGCTATACGGTAGAAGTGCACAACGTACTGTCGGCCATTCTCCTGGTCAACGCAGCGCTCGCCGCCTTCTACCACCTTGCCAGCGGCGAAATCAAGCAATTCTTGCCCCAGCCTCACGGCTTCTTCGATCAGGCCTTTACCCAGGCCCGCTACTACCTGCGTGGCATCTTCCGCGGCGATCCCCACCCCTTCCAGAAGAGTCGCCGGCAAAAGTTGAACCCGCTCCAGCAAATCACCTACTTCGGGCTCTTAAACGTCCTCTTGCCCTTACAGATCATCACCGGCACGCTGATGTGGGGAACGCAGCGGTGGCCCGAGCTGGCACAGGCGCTCGGGGGGTTGCCCTTCCTCGCCCCCGTGCACACGCTGTTGGCCTGGCTCTTTGCGTCCTTCATCGTCATGCACGTCTACCTGACGACCACAGGACACACGGCGACGGCCAATATTCGGGCCATGGTAATGGGCTGGGACGAGGTGGAACTTCATAAGGAGGCAGCATGACAACCATGACACCTGCAGACGCGGCCGCTCGCCCGACCAAAGAGGGCGCCACCGCCCGCGTAGCCAAAGCATACACGAATCCCTATCTGGCCGGCATCCTGCTCGGGGTCGTTCTGTTCGTCGCTTTTTTCCTGACCGGCAGCGGGCTGGGCGCCTCCGGCGGCATGAACCGCCTGCTCGTCTTCGTTGAAGACGCCATCGTACCCGGTCACGTCGACCGCACCCCCTATTTGCTGGAAATGGCCGGCGGCGATCTCAATCCCCTCGATAGCTGGGTCGTCTTCGTTACCGTCGGCGCCATTCTCGGTGGCTTCGTCTCCGGTTGGATACACGGTCGCTTCCGGGTAGAGACCAACCGCGGTCCCGGCGTCCCCGTCCGCGTGCGCTGGCTGATGGCCTTCATCGGCGGCGCCCTCATGGGCTATGGCGCCCGCTTCGCCCGCGGCTGCACGTCCGGCCAGGCGCTCTCCGGCGGTTCCGTTCTCTCCGTTGGCAGTTGGGCCTTCATGTTCGCCGTCTTTGGCGGCGCCTACGGCCTCGCTTACTTCGTGCGCAAGTTCTGGAATTAAGGAGGTTACTCATGACCACCTTCCCCCTGCCGATGACCCAAACGCTTGGCCAATGGGGCGCTTTTGCCGTCTACCTCTTAATCGGCTTCGCCTTTGGCTTTGTTCTGGAGATCGCCGGTTTCGGCAATTCCCGTAAGCTCGCCGCCCAATTCTACTTCAAGGACATGACCGTGCTCAAGGTGATGTTCAGCGCCATCGTCGTTGCCATGGTCCTCATCTTCGGCGCGTCGGCCCTGGGTCTGCTCGACTACAATTTACTGTGGGTCAACCCCACCTACCTTTGGCCGGGCATCGTCGGCGGCCTCATCATGGGCTTTGGGTTCATTATCGGTGGCTTCTGTCCCGGTACGTCCCTGGTCGCCGCGGCCACTGCCAAGATCGATGGCGTCTTCTTCGCCCTCGGCGTTTTCTTCGGCATCTTTCTCTTTGGCGAGACCGTTCACCTCTTCGACGACTTCTGGTACTCCTCCTATATGGGGCGCTTTACGCTCCCGCAATGGCTGGGGTTAGACACCGGCACCGTCGTCCTCCTCATCGTCCTCATGGCCCTCTTCATGTTCTGGGGCGCCGAACAACTGGAGCGCGTCTTCGGCAAAAAGGACCCGGCCGCCGCCCCCCGCTGGCGGTACGGCGCGGCCGGCGCCCTCTTCCTCGGCGCCATTGCCGTCATGGCCGTCGGCCAACCGACGACGGCCGAGCGCTGGCAGCGCATCTCCGCCGAAAATGAAGCCTTGCTTGCCGAGCGGGCCGTACAGATTCACCCCGGTGAACTCCTGGACACCATTCACGATCCGCAGATTAAGGTGCGCATGATCGACGTGCGCGACGAGGCTGACTTCAATCTCTTCCACATCCTCGACGCGCAGCACGTTCCGCTTGCCCAGGTGCCGAATCTCGTCCCCGAACTGCGCCTGGAGCCGGCCAATGCCGTCTTCGTCCTCATTAGTAACGGCGAGGCGGCCGCCACCGAAGCCTGGAAGGTCATGGTCGCCGAAAGCGTGCCCAACGTCTACATCCTCGAAGGAGGCGTCAACAACTGGATCGCCCTCTTCGGCGACGACGATCTGACCGCCCGCTTCAACAAAGGGGCCGGCGATGATGAACTCTGTTACTACTTTGATTCAGCCTTGGGGGCTCGCTACCCGGCCGCCGAACCCGATCCGGGGGCCCACGAGCTGGAGTACACGCCAAAAGTGAAACTCGACGTGAAGCGTGGGCCGGTGGGTGGCGGCTGCGGCTAACGGGAGGGGGAGCGTTCTTCTCAATGAAAAGAGACCTGCCCGGCCGGGCAGGTCTCTTTCAAATTCTACAGGTGCCAGGAGGCGCGTCGGCGGCCGTAAGCGCTAACTAGACGCCTTCCACGGCCGGCAAAAAAGACGGCCGTTCTGCCAGACTAAACGTCTCCGTCATCTGCTCCAGCGGTTCAAAGCGATAGCCAACCCCGGGCTCCGACACGATATACTGGTGGTCGCCGCCATGTTCCTCTAACTTCTTGCGCAGCCGGTGGATGAGAACGTAAAGTCGGTTCTCAAAGACCATCTGCCACGGCCACATACGCCGCAAAAGAAAATCCAATTCAACGACCTGACCTGTGTGGTGCATCAACATGTACAGCAGCCTGGCTTCGGCCCACGTCAGGCCAATTTCCTTTCCGTCAATGGTCACCTTTCTCACCGGGAAGTTCACGGACAACTGTTCGTCAACCACGATCGGCGCCGCCATCTCGTACGGGAAGACGCCATACCGCTGGAGAACGCGCTGAACGCGCGCTGCCAGTTCGTACGGATCGAAAGGCTTCAATACATAATCCTCGGCATATTGCTTCAAAGCCTCGACGACCGTCTCTTCCTCGTCCACCACCGTCAGCATAATTACGGGCACTTCAGAAAACCGAAGCAAACGACGACAGAACTCGAACCCATCCATTCCCGGAGGCATGTTGATGTCGACCACGGCCATATGCGGCAACCCCAACGTCTTCACCTTCTCCAAGGCCTCTTCTCCACTGGCCGCTGTCTCCACCGAAAACCCCGATTTCTTCAGGGCATAGCTGGCAATTTGCAGCGTTTCCGTGCTATCGTCTACGAGAAGGATCGAGGGTGCTTGTCCCTTCTGATTAAGTGCTTGCATTCATCCAACCTCTCTTGAAGAATTCATAAAAATCGTCAGCAGAGAGTGCGTATCAGGGTCTGCCGGGTTCTTCTGGCCGTCCGCCACCGGGTGGTTCCTCCGGCGGGCCGCCACCGGGCGATTCCTCCGGTGGTCCACCACCGGGCGGTTCCTCCGGCGGGCCGCCGCCTGGCGGCTCATCCGGTGGTCCACCACCGGGCGGTTCCTCAGGCGGTCCCACGTCGTCAGGTGGTCCCACGTCATCCGGCCGACCGCCACCGGGTGGTTCATCCGGCGGGCCACGATCGGGTGGTTCATCCGCCGGTCCCGCATCGTCCGGCGGTCCGGCGTCATCCGGCGGTCCAGCTTCCTCTGGTGGTCCCGCGTCGTCGGGCGGTCCAACTTCCTCCGGCGGTCCGGGGAATCCCTCGTCCACCGCTTGCCATACCTGTCCCCAACCCCCAACGTCCGACCTTAACGTCAGAAGCTGTCCGGGTGGGATCTCCGTTTCTTCTGCCGTCGTCAGCGCCAGCATAATCTCGCCAAATCCGTAACCGGCGCAGAACCAGCTCGTCACTTCCTCGTAATCGCGCTCATATTGGGTGGCCAGAGAAACGGCGATCGGGTGCATGAATCCCGCCGCTTCGTCGGCGCACACAATGCTAGACGCTGCTTCGCCGTCGTCGGCGCCCGTTGCGGTGGCAAAAATATCGTCGAGACGACCTTCCTGTTCGGCCATCGTCTGGTTGACCGTGTCTAACGTCGCACTATCGCTGACCGATCCTTCCTGTATCGCTGCGGTGACGGCCGCCACTTCCGTGCTGTATCCGAAGATCGCTCTCTCAAACCTCTCTGGGTTGCCTTGACTGGCCAATCTACTCGCTTCATCCAGGCGCTCGGCGGCGAAACCCATCCGCAGGGATGCAACTTGGTCCGGATCAGACGTAAGCCGCACGCGCGCCGCTTCAGCTGCCAGATCCAGGCTATATAAAGGATCGCCTGGTGCCGCCGCGTCCGCCGCAGAGACCAGCCCCCCAAGCGTAAGCACCGCCAGCAGCAGAGCCATCGCCGCTCCGGCAAAGGCAAAACGCCGGCCGCCAAGGAATCCTGCCAGACTTTCCTCTACCCTATCCCACAAAGAGACGCTCGTCGGCGCCGGCGGCCGTGCGCTATTCTCCAGGCGCTCGAGCAGCCGCGCAGACCCGCCCAGGCGGAACGTCGGCCGCGGCCTGATCTGCCGGTGCGTCTGTTGCAGCGCCGACGCTAGCGTCAGCAATTCGCGCAAATCTTCCGCTTTGTCCGGATACTGCCTCAGACAATCCCCCACCGTCCATTCGCCGGACACGATCCGATCCAGGCAGGTAGAGAGTATTCGTTCTTGTTCTAGCGTCATTGATTCTTTCATTACTCTTCGTGTCTCTCCTGGCGCACCAGGATCTTTCGCAGTGCTGCCAGCGCCCGGTGCTGGATGACGCGAGATGCGCTCTCGCTCTTACCAATCACCTGGGCCACTTCCCGATGCGAAAGCCCTTCGACGAAACGTAAGACGATGACGTCCTGCTCCGTGTCGCTCAGGTGTTGCACGGCCTTGACCAGGTTGGCGGCCTCATGTCGTATCTGTGCCTCTTCCTCGACCGAGGGCAGCCGCGTTTTGTTCTTGTCCAACTCGTCCCGAGAGAAGGTCACCGGAGAGCGCCGCCGGTAGCTATCCACAACCAGGTTGTGGGCGATACGATACAACCAGGCCGAGAAAGAGTAGCTCGCGCTCGGCCGGAATTCCGGCAAAGCTTCCCAGGCCCTCACAAACACTTCGTCTGTGAGATCCTCCGCTTCGACCTCGCTGCCAACTCGGAAATAAATATACCGATAGATGGCATCGACGTACTCTTCATATAATTCGCCGAACGCTTTCGCGTCGCCGTTGATCGCCTTATTGATCAACTGGCGTTGCGTATGCGCACCGGGCCGATGCTGGCGGTCTGTCATCCTCTCTCACTTATTTACAACGCGATACACGTCAATTTGTTACAAGGAATTTCGAAATTGTCTTGATTTTGCTCAGATACTTCCCCAAAACCGCTCTCGATCGCCTACCTGCCTGCCACGCCTCGTGGCGTGTTCCAGTATGCTTTTCGGGAGGCTGGCTCCTGCAAACTTGTGTCCGATCCCGTCCCGGCAGAAACTGGCCGCCGACTGGCTACTTCATTCGGGTCACAAGTATACTTGATCGGAAAAGCCGTTGCGAACAAGAGGAAAATAGTATGGTTGCTCGCCCGCCGCACCGCTGTGAGCAAAAGGGGTATCTCCGGCCGTTTTCGGGAAAAGGGCGGGCACTCACCTTCCTGCGCCGCCCTGCCTCCTCTACTTTTCGGGAAACGGCACCGGCGTCAAAAGAAAAAAGCCGGAGCGCCCGCGGCCAGGTCCATCGGGACCGGCCGCCGCTCCGGCTTCGTATCCTATCAACCCCTACCTTGGTTGTAGGGGAAGACACATTTCCTACGCGCTATAGCCGTCGCTGAAAGTGTCAATCATCAGCCGCGGGTCGCCCAGCGGATAGAGGATGGGGCAGGTAGCCCCTCGCCTGACGTACTCCCGCACCTTCGCCTTGGCCTCTTCCGGCGTACCCGTTGCCGTAATGCGTAGGACCAGCTCGTCCGGCACGTGAACCATCGCCTTCTCGATCTGCTCCTTCGTCGCCGGCCAGCCCAGAATCGACTGGATTTTCTCCACCGTTTCCTGTTCCACGCCGCTGGCCTTGGCGATGTGCGGCTGCTGCGCCAGATACTGCGTCAGCAACATCTTCGCGCCGCGAATCGCCTCATCCCTGTCCTCGTGGACCGAACAAACCACGAGCTGCGGCCGGTCCAGATCGTCCACGCTCCGGCCGGCTTTACGGGCGCCTATTTCCAGGTGTTCCATCGCCATATCGTTATACTCCGGCGGCACACAATAGTTGAGCACCACCCCGTCGGCGATCTCTCCCGTCAGCTCCATCATCTTCGGTCCCGTAGCGCCGATGTAAATCGGCACGTTGCGCGGCTCGCGCCGGCCGTGCACCACGTCCAGCTCGATCCCGTCCACGTAATGAAACTCCCCATGGAACGTAACGTTCTCCAGGTTCAACAGCCGGCGCAGCACCTCGACCGTTTCCCGCATCGCCAGCAACGGTTTGCGTCGGTCGATACCCACGTTCTTTGCCAGCGGGTCCCACCAGGCACCGATGCCGCAGATAATGCGATCCGGCGCCAGGTCGTCCAGCGTCAGGAACGTAGAGGCCAGAAGGCCGATGTTTCGCGTCCAGTTGTTGATTACGCCGCTACCCACCTTAATTCGCTCCGTGTGCGCGGCGAAAGCGGCCATTGGCACGATGGCGTCCCGTACCAGGCGACTCTCAGCCTGCCACACAGCGTCGAAGCCCTTTTCCTCGGCGTACTTGGCCAGTTCAATTCCCTCGTCCAGGGGGTGGGCGTCTTGCAGGTAAAGGGCGACACAGTCGTTGCTGCTCATGAAGATTCTCCTTTTTCAATGGTGTGAGATGTGTCCACGCGAGAGGTGGGTTGCACGTCCATTTAGAGTACGATGAACGGCCTGCCTTGTCAAAATAGAAGCCGCCGCTCCCATCTGCCAATCTGTAAAGTTGTGCTATACTAATAAGTGCCCGGAACCTTCAGACTTAACGCTACCGTTATCAACCGGCGGATCGCTTTCGGATAGACCTTTCAGGGGTGATTTCCTGCCGTCGTCCGCGGTCGCCGCCGAGTGTTGGCGGGCATCCTGACGGAGAACGACATGAACCTATTGCTTACCAACGTAGCCATCTTCACAAACGACGATCAAGACCAGGTTCTCCACGACCACGCCGTAGCCATCGAGGGCAGCCAGATAAAGGCCGTAGGCCCCGAAGCGACGTTAAGAGCAGAGGTCGCCGGGGACGGGTATGCAGAGCTGGACGGCGGCGGCCGCTTGCTGATGCCCGGTTTCGTCAACGCCCACATGCACTTCTACGGCACCTACGCCCGCGGCCTGGCCCTCCCCCGCCAGCCCCGCAACTTCGCCCAGATCCTCGATTGGCTCTGGTGGACGCTGGACAAAGCCCTCGACCTCGACGCCGTCTACTACAGCACGCTGCTGCCGGCCGTCACCGCCGTGCGCAGCGGCGTCACCGCCGTCATCGACCACCACGCCAGCCCTAACGCCGTCGAGGGCAGCCTCGACCGGATCGAAGACGCCCTGCGCGCCCTCGGTTTGCGCGGCCTCCTCTGTTACGAAGTCTCCGACCGCGACGGCAAAGAGATTCGCGACCGCGGCCTTGACGAGAACGTTCGTTACATTCGCAAATGTCGCCAGGCCAAAGATTCCGATCCCGATCACCTCTACGACGGCATGATGGGCCTGCACGCCTCCTTCACCCTCGACGACGACACCCTCGAGCGCGCTTCCGCCCTCGCCGCCGAACTCAACCGGGGCCATCACATTCACGTTCTCGAAGGCATGCTCGACGAAGAGGAAACCCGCCGCAACTACGGGGCCGGCGTCGCCCGTCGTCTTTATGAATACGGCATTTTCGGCCAAAAAAGCATCGCCGCTCACGGCATCTATCTGGACGAAGAGGGCATGGAGCTGGTGGCCGCCACCGATACCGTCGTCGTCCATAACCCCCAGTCCAACATGAACAACGCCGTCGGCCGCGCCGACATCTTTGCCCTGCTCGAGCAGGACGTCACCGTCGGCGTCGGCACCGACGGCATGACGCCCGACGTCAGAGTCGACGTGCGCACCGGCCACCTGCTGCACAAGCACCATCTAAGCGATCCCACCGTTGGCTGGGCCGAGTTCCAGCGCATGACGCTAAAGAACAACCCGGCCATCTACCGCCGGCTGACCGGCCAGAAAGTCGGCCGTGTCCAGGAAGGATACCTGGCCGATCTCATCCTGCTCGATTATTTTCCGCCCACCCCCCTTTCCGGGGACAATTTCTGGGGCCACTTCCTCTATGGCATCGCCGACGCCCCGGTCGATACGACCATCGTCAACGGCGAAATCATCATGCATAATAAAGTCATCGACGGCGTTGACGAGGAAGAGGCTGCCCAGGCATCACAACAAGTTGCCCGCCAGGTATGGCGGCGATTTCAGGAGTTAAGCCAATAATGCCTTTATGGGAAAAATACCACCGCCCGCAAACCATTGACGACGCCCTCGCCCGCTTGCGCGAGCACGGGGGCCGCGCCCGCATCCTTGCCGGCGGAACAGACCTCCTGCTCGAGATGCAGCAGGGGCACCGGCCGCCGGTCGAGGCCATGGTCGACGTCACAGCCATCCCGGAGATGATCGAGATCCGGCATGACCGGCAGACCGGCCTCATCGAGCTCGGCGCCGCCGTGACCCACACCCAGATCGTCAAGTCAGACCTCATCACCCGGCAGGCCACCTGCCTGGTCGAAAGCTGTGGCGTCATCGGCGGACCCCAGGTGCGCAATGTGGCCACCCTCGGCGGCAACGTTGCCCACGCCCTGCCCGCCGCCGACGGCACCACCGCCCTCGTCGTTCTCGACGCCGAGGCCGAGATCGCAGCGCCCAGCGGCCGCTCCTGGCGCCCCATCCTCAGCCTCTTCAAGGGGCCGGGCATCTCCACCGTCGACCAGACTCGCGAGCTGATCACCCGCTTTCGCTTTCCCGCCGGAACCCGGGGAACGGGCACCGCCTTCAAGCGCATCATGCGCCCTCAGGGCATCGCCCTCCCCATTCTCGCCTGCGCCGTTTGGGTGAAAGTCGGCGAACACGTCTCCGGCAACGGCAGCGGCGAGGCCGGCGCCGACGTCGTCGACGACGTGCGCATTTGTATCGGTCCGGTGCAGCCAGTGCCCACCCGCGCCCGCGAAGCCGAGCAGGCCCTGCGCGGCCGCTCCTTACAAGAAGCCCTCCCCGACGCCGTCGCCGCCGCCCAGGCAGAATTTAGCCCGCGTACCAGCAAACACCGGGCGACGGCCGAATACCGCGTCGAAATGATCGACGTCTTGCTGCGCCGCGCACTGCCCCTGGCCGTCCGCCGCGCCCGCACCGGCGAAGCCGTGCCCGAGGGCCTCGGCCTATAAAAGAGTTGGACAATTTGCCAAATTGTCCGCCATATTTCCAGAAGCCCACGTTCAGAGGAGGGTGGCTCTGAGGGCCCGGTCCTCAAACGAGATTAGAATTCGACAATTACAAGGGAATCCAACACGTTCGAAGGAGTAGGTATGACCAAACTGCAACTGACGGTAAACGGCGAAGAACAAGAAGTCGACGTTCCTGATAATCGTTATCTGGCGGAACTACTCCGCTACGATCTCGGGTTGACCGGAACCAAAGTTGGCTGCAACGAAGCGGAGTGTGGTAGCTGCACCGTGCTCGTCGACGGAGTACCCGTTGACTCTTGCGTCTACCCCGCCTTGAAGGCCCACGGCCGCCGCGTTGAAACCATCGAAAACCTGGCCGGGGCCAGCCGCCGTTCCGGCAACGGTCACCTGATGGACGATCGCACCAGCGTCTCCGCCCGCACGTCCCGCTTTGACGCTACGGAGATGGAGCGTCTGCATCCCCTCCAGCAAGAGTTCGTGCGCCACGGCGCCGTCCAATGCGGTTTCTGCATTCCCGGTCTCATCATGACCTCCAAAGCCCTCCTCGCCGAAAATCCGGATCCCGACGACCACGAAATCAAGGTCGCCCTGAAAGACACCTACTGCCGCTGCGCCGGTTATCCTGCCATCAAGAAGGCCATCAAGTCGGCCGCCGCCATCATGCGCGGCGAAGACCCGCTGCCCGTCACCGTGCCCGAAAGCAATCAACCCCTGAACGTCGTCGGCACCCACGTCATCCGGCCCGAGGCCATCGCCAAAGTGACCGGCGACGCCATTTTCACCGACGACATCAGCTTCCCCGACCAGCTTGTCGCTCGCACGCTGCGCGCCACCCACCCCCACGCCCGTATCCGTTCCATTGACACCAGCCGCGCCGAAGCGCTCGAAGGCGTCCACGCCGTCTTGACCGCCGAAGATATTCCCGGCCGCCTCAACCACGGCCTCATCTATCACGATTGGCCGGCCCTGGCCCGCGACAAAGTGCGCTACGTCGGCGACCCGGTGGCCATTGTCGCCGCCGAGACCAAGGAGATCGCCGACCGCGCCGTTGAGCTGATCAGCGTCTCCTACGAACCGCTTGGCGTCGTCGATAGCCCCGAATTTGCCATGTCCGCCGAGGCTCCCCTGATCCACGAGAATTGGGAGAAAGGCAACACCATCAAGCACATCAAAGTCCGCCACGGCGACGTCGAAGAAGGGTTCGCCCAGGCCGACGTCGTCGTCGAGCGCACCTACCACACCGCCACCACCGAGCACGCCTTCCTGGAACCCGAATGCGCCATCGGCGTCCCCGCCGGCTACGACCGGGAACATAAAAAAGTGACCGTCTACGTCGGCTCTCAGATTCCCTATGCCGACCGCAACCAGGTTGCCGCCGCGCTGAACCGCGGCGATCAGGACGTCCGCATCGTTAGCCCCCTCGTCGGCGGCGGCTTTGGCGGCAAGGAAGATATCGCCGGTCAGATCCACGTTGCCCTCCTCGCCGAGAAGACCGGCCGGCCGGTCAAAATGCTCTATCGGCGCGACGAATCCCTGCGCTTCCACCCCAAGCGCCACGCCACCGTCATCCGCATCAAGACCGGCGCCACCCGCGACGGCAAGCTGACGGCCGTCAAAGCCGAACTCTACGGCGACGGCGGGGCCTACGCCAGCCTCAGCGACAAGGTGATGACGCGGGCCACCACCCACGCCACCGGTCCCTACGTCATACCCAACGCCAAAATCGATTGCTACGCCAACTACACCAACAACCCGCCCAGCGGTGCCTTCCGCGGCTTCGGCGTCACCCAATCCGCCTT
>JAWVYQ010000047.1:0-22943 GCA_033722615.1 Promineifilaceae bacterium (SeqCode) | reverse complement strand
GCGCAACTACCCGCGCCTGACGCTGGTCGCCGTCGTCGCTCTCCTGGTGGCGACGGGGGCTCAGCTCGCTGTGCCGCAACTGGTGCAGAACATCATCGATACGATCACGACCAGCGCGGGCAAGAAGGCGCTGCTGGATCTTCCGCCCCAGTTTCAGGAGGCGGCCGCCGCCCGCCTGGGGTTGGATCTGAGCAGCCTGCAACTGGACGTAGAGAACGCGCCGCGCGCTCTGGCCACGGCGATGGCAACGATAATCATCTTTGCTATTGCCCGGGGGATCTTCTCCTTCACCCAGACTTATCTCTCGCAGACTCTCTCGCAGAACTTGGCCTTCGACATGCGCAACGACCTCTTCGCCAAGATCCAGCGGCTGAGCTTCAGCTATCACGATCGGACGCAGACGGGCCAGCTTATGATTCGCGCCACTGACGACGTGGAGCGCCTGCGCATCTTCATCGGCCAAGGACTACTGCTGGCCTTTCAGGCCCTGGTGCTGCTGGTAGGAACGCTGGTCATTCTCCTGCTCACGAACTTTCGTCTGACGCTGGTCGTCCTCCCCATTTTGCCGATTGCCATGTTTGTTTTTATGGGATTCGGCCGGATAGCCCAGCCGCTCTTTCGCGAGGTACAGGCGCGGCTTTCCCGCGTGAACACCGTTCTTCAGGAGAATATGGCTGGCCTGCAGGTGGTGAAGGCGTTCGCCCAGGAACCGCGGGAAGAGGCTCGTTTTGGCGAGACGGTCGACAGCCTGCTCGACCAGCAGATCACGGTTGCCCGGACGCTCTCTTTTCTCTTTCCTTTCGTTTTCCTCATCGCCAATCTCGGGCAGGCGGCCGTCCTCTACTTCGGCGGCCGGCAGATTATCGACGGCACATTGACCCTGGGTCAGTGGCAGAAGTTCAGCCTTTATCTGACGTACGTGTTCATTCCGATGGGCCAGCTCGGTTTCATCATTGCCCTGATGGCTCAGGCTTCGGCCAGCGCCAACCGCATCTTTGAGATTCTGGACGCCAGCAACGACGTGGAGAACGCGCCGGGGGCCGTTCCTCTGGAGCAGATCTCAGGGCGCGTCGAATTTGAGAACGCGACGTTCCGCTACTTTCCCGGCGGCGAGCCGGTGTTGCAAGATATCAACTTCGTCGCCGAGCCGGGGCAGACGGTGGCCCTGCTGGGGGCCACGGGCAGCGGCAAGACGACGATCATCAACCTCATTCCGCGTTTTTATGACGTGAGCGAAGGGCGCGTGCTGGTAGACGGCCAGGACGTGCGCGACGTGACGCTGGAGAGTGTGCGGGAGAACATAGGCATTGTCCTCCAGGAGACGACGCTCTTCAGCGGCACGATTCGCGAGAACATTGCCTTCGGCCGCCCGGATGCCAGCGAGGAGGAGATCGTGGCTGTGGCCAAAGCGGCTGCCGCGCACGACTTTATCACCGACTTTCCCCTGGGTTACGAGACGCCCGTGGGCGAACGGGGCTCCACCCTCAGCGGGGGCCAGCGACAGCGGGTGGCGATTGCGCGCGCTCTCCTCTTGCGGCCGCAGATTCTCATCCTTGACGACTCGACGAGCAGCGTGGACTTGCAGACGGAGATGGAGATCCAGCAGGCGTTGGACCGTTTGATGGCCGGGCGCACCAGCTTTGTCATCGCCCAGCGCATTAGCACGGTGCTCAACGCCGATCAGATCCTGGTACTGGACGCCGGGCGCATCGCCGCCCGTGGCGTTCACGAGGAATTGATGGAGTCGAGCCCAATCTACGCCGAAATCTACCACTCGCAACTGGCGCCAGACGCGCTGCCGGCCGAGGCCCAGAGGGAGGTAAGCCGTGTTTAACCGGCACGCGGATCTCCTGGGCACCGAAGCAACAAAAGCGCGCCGGGTCGGTCCAACCCTGCGCCGTCTCTGGGATTATTTCCGGTCTTACTGGCTGGCTCTCCTTTTGGTCGTCGTTTTGGTCGTCACCGGCACCTACATGCAGGTGTTGATCCCCGACCTCATTGGGCAGGCTGTGGATTGCTATCTGGGGCCGGTGGCTGCCAGCAGCTTCGCCGGGGAGTCGGCCGGCGAGAGTATGTCGCCCGAGATGCTGGAGGCGTTCCAGCAAGGCGGCGCCGCCGGAGAAGAGGGCGGCATCGGCAGCAACTGTTGGTACACGGAGGTCGAGCCGCAGGCGACGATGACGGCCATCCTCCGCGGCCTCACCGGCCTCATCTTGCTCATCGCCGGCCTCTACGTGGGCAACGCCATCGTCAGCGGCATCCAGTTCTATTTCATGGGCTGGGCGGGCCAGCACGTGCTGCGCGACTTGCGCGCCGACATTTTCCGCCACATTCACCGGCTGACGATGTCTTACTTCTCGCGCCACGAAGCGGGCGACGTCATGAGCCGAATCACTAACGACACCGACACCCTCAACCAGATATTCAGCTTTGGCCTGGTGCAGGTGGCTCAGGGGTCGTTGCTCATCGTTTGGATCGTGCTGCGCATGCTCAGTAAGAACGCGCCTTTCGCAGCGCTCAGTCTGGCGACGTTGCCTCTGATGTTCCTGGCGACACAGTGGTTTTCGCGCAAGGCGCGGCAGGCGTTCCGCCAGGCGCGCCAGGAGATCGGCGAGGTTAACGCCGACCTCCAGGAAAGCATCTCGGCCGTGCGTGAGGTGCAGGCGTTCAGCCGTGAGGAGGAGAACATCGCCCAGTTCCGCGCCAGCAACGCTGCCAACCGCGACGCCAACATCCGCGCCCAGGCATTCAGCAGCGCTCTGGCGCCGACTCTGGAGGCGCTGAGCTACGTCAGTCTGGCGTTGGTGGCCGGCGTCGGCGGCATCATCATCCTCGGCGATGGCCTGCTGTTGGGGTACTCGATCTCCTTGGGCCTTATCGTGACCTTTATCGGTTACACGCAGCAGTTCAACCGGCCGGTGCAGCAGATCGCCGTCCTCTGGACCAATATCCAGAGCGCGGTGGCCGGCGGCGAGCGTATCTTCGACCTCATCGATACTGAGCCGGACATTCAGGAACGGAGGGACGCCGTCTCCATGCCCCGGATAAAGGGCCGTGTGCGTTTTGAGAACGTGCGGGCGGCGTACAAGCGCGACGAACCGGTGCTTCGGGGCATCGACCTGGAGGCCCGGCCGGGGGAGACGGTGGCCATCGTGGGGCCGACGGGCGCGGGGAAGACGACGATCATTAACCTTATCCCGCGCTTCTACGACGTCACCGGCGGCCGCGTGACCATCGACGGCCACGACGTGCGCGACGTGACGCGCCGCAGCCTGCGGCAGCAACTGGGCATCGTGCTCCAGGATACGTTCCTCTTCAGCGACAGTGTGCTGAACAACATTCGCTATGGGCGGCCGGAGGCTACCGACGAGGAAGTGATCGCCGCGGCCGAGCTGGCCCATGCGGACGGTTTCATCGAGCGGCTGCCCGATGGCTACCAGACCGTTCTCGGCGAACGCGGGGGCGGCTTGAGTCAGGGGCAGCGCCAGTTGCTGTCCATTGCCCGTGTAGCCGTGGCGGATCCGCGCATCCTGATTCTGGATGAGGCGACGAGCAGCGTGGATACGCGCACGGAGCGCAAGATTCAGGAGGCGCTGGACGAGTTGCTGGCCGGCCGGACGAGCTTCGTCATCGCCCACCGGTTGAGCACCATCCGTAACGCGGACCAGGTGCTGGTCTTGAACGAGGGGCAGATTATCGAGCGCGGGACGCACGACGAATTGCTGGCGCAGCAGGGCTTCTACTATGATCTCTACATGAGCCAGTTCCGCCGGGAGCTGGATGAGGAGGGCCTGGAAGGCGGAACTGTCGTTAAGGGTCGGGTACCGTGAAGTGTTCGGGTAGATCGCTGCACGTAGCCTGGTAGACCTCTCCTGGAAGGTAACTCTGCCATTCCGACCAACTGAGATTGCGCGCTATCTGCGAACAGCCGCGGCGGAGCAGATCCTCGAATGAATCCAACGTGTTAGGTTGCCACAGGCGCACCGAGCCGTCGGCGCTGCCGGACAGCAGGTCCCCGTCGGGTGCAAAAGCCAATGCTGTTACGTCGTCCGCATGCCCGCCGAGCAACGTTTGAACCTGGGCAGTACCGCTCCCAACGTTTGTGTTGAGCTGCCAGAGCCGAATTTGGCTGCCTCTAGCTTCCGCCAGGAGCTGATTGTCCGGAGAAAAGGCAACGGGAGGCCTTAGCACGGTATCGGCTTCGTTCGTGAGGAGAAAATCTGTCGTGTCGGCCGGAGCAATCAGGACCACTTCACTCACCTGAAAGAGTTCAGGATTGGGATTGGCAAAAGCGGCGAGCGTTCCGTCTGGTGAGAAGGCAAGGGGCAGGAACGGTCTCTCCAGGGTTAATGTCCCATCTGGAAACCAGGTATAGACGAAGCTGCGCGGCGTGCCGGGCGCAAGCGCGTGGAGTGTGTTATCGGGTGGCGCAAAGATTAGCTGGCGGAATCCCCGGGGATGGACGTCCGTCAGGCGGCGTCGAACCGGTTCCGCAGCTTGAAGATCCCAGCGCAGGAGATCGCCTGCTTCAGTCGAGGCTGCCAGCGAGCGACCGTCGGGGGAAATGGCGAGGGAAAGGAGGGGCGCTTCCGCTTCCAATGTAAGGGGTCCGTCGTCTGGTTCATCGAGGCGCCAAAGCGAAATTGTCTCGTCAGCACGCCCAAAAGCGAGGAGCCGCGCATCTGCCGTCATCGACACAAACTCGGCCGGCGTTTCGCCGTCCGTAAGCATCTCGGCGGGTTCACCAGGGTTTGCCAACGACCACGTCGTGATCGATCCGTCATCTGCGGCGGCAAACAGGGCGTCTCCGCCGGGCTGCACCGTGACGGCCCGAACAGCGCCGGTAGAGCCGCGGAACGTGACGCTGAAGTAGGGCACGTTGATGACGAATTGCGCTGCCGCAATCATCGTTTCCTCGAGCTTCTCTACCTCGCCAGCGTCGACTTCCGCACCTGCCGGCAGATCGTTTCTAATGTGGTCGGCCTGCAGGAGTAGGAGGGTAACGAGCTCGCTGTCCTGTGTGCGCTCGCCAATATTGAGGGCGTGGAAAGCCAGCGTCTGTGCGAGGAGCAGCCTGCGGCGGGCTTCCACCTCCTGGCGGGAAGTTTCTGCCGCCTGCTGTTGCGCAAGGGCTTCGCTCCGCGCAGATTCCGCTACCGTCTGTTGTTCGACGGCCCGTGTGCTGGCTTCAAGCGCCAGAGCTTGTTGCCTGAGCCCCTCGTCGCGTGCTGCCACGGCGGTCGAGCGCTGTTCAAATGCCCTGGTGCTCGCGCCTTCGGCAGTGGCCTGTTGCGCTAACGCCAGGGCGCTCAGCGCTTCGGCCGTTCCCTGCTGGTTGAGCGCAACTCCGCTGGCAGATTCGGCCGTGAGCTGCTGGGAAAAGGCTCTTGTGCTCGCCGCTTCCGCTGCCAGCCGGCTCTGGTCGGCCGCGTTGTTGGCTACCAGAGCGATAACGGCCGCGATGATGCCGGCGACAAAAAGCAGCAGCGCGGCTCGCGAAATGCGGCGCATCCGTCGGGCGTTGCGGGCCTCGGCTTCAGTTCGGCGTGCCTGTTCGGCCGCGCGCGCCTGGGCCTCGGCCAATTTCTGTTCGCTATCTCCTGCCTCGCTGGCGTCGAGGAAGTCGCGGACCAGGGGGTCGGCCGTGTCGCGGTTAACGGTTGCCAGGGCGTTTTCGAGTTGCTCTCCTTCATAGAGCATATCGCGGCGGCGGTCGCCGCGCTCCCAGGCAGCAGCCGCGAGCAGGAGTGGGCTCTGCTCCTGCCGCCATCTCTCGTTTGCTTGTTGGATCGGGCTGACGAAACGATCGTGGATCAGTTCATACCAGGTTCCACCGGAGCGTATTTCAGCCCGTAGAAGGAAGTGGTCGGCGAGCAGCTTCACGACCGTCGTATCCATTCCGGCCGTCAGATCTGCACCCTGGTAGACGGTGCCCCGCGTGCCCGCTTCGGTAATCAAGTTGTCGTCGAACCAATTGCGTAGCTGGAGCTCACTATAGCCAGTTCGCTCAATGACGCGAGCAAGCGCCTGTTCGTAAAATTGGGCCAGGGCGCTGTCCACGTTTGCCAGCTCCTCTACGTCCTGGTGGCTAATGGGGCCCGGAGGGCGAACGGCAAGCTGCTGCCAGAGCTGATAGCAGACGACCTGGAGCTGCACTGGTTCGACAAATTGGCCCGGCCGGCTCCGGCCGCCGCCTGCGTGTATCTGACGCAGGTTATCGACCAGTCGTTCTGCTACGCCGGGCGCAAAAGGACGTCCCGCTCTCGCGGCCGGCTCGCGGATCGCTTCCAAAGCTGCGGGTACTTCCATTCGCTGCATGTGGAAGCGCGCCCGCATTCTCTCGGTCAGCAGTTCGGTATAAGGGGAAAGCGCCGCCGCATGGTCTTCGCGCATGGTCAATACGACCCAGAGATAGTCATCTTCGCGAAGCGCCTGATTCAACTGCCGGAAAAAGCCTTCGCGCTCGCGCCACCGCCCCGGGTGCGTCGTCACGATCTCCTCGAACTGGTCAATTATCAGCACCTGGCAGCGCCTCTCGCCATTGACGGAATCGCCCAGCGGCCGGTCGGTGATTCTCCGTCGCGCCAGATATTCGACAAGGGTAAGTTCCTGGAGTTCCTTCGCAGGTGAGCGATCTTGATCGATGCTTGTCAAGAGGTTGAAGACGAAAATATTCGCCACCGAGTCTACGGAGGTCGGCAAGCCGCCACCAACACGACCGGTTGGCAGCACCTCGAATTCCCGCTCCCGGAGCCGGGGAATCAGTCGGGCGTTTAGAAGTGAGCTTTTGCCTGCGCCTGATTGGGCGTAGAAGAGGACGAGCGGCTCTGAGATTACAAGCGACAGGAGTTCTCTCGCCTCAAGCTCCCGACCGAAAAAGCGATCGCGGTCCGCCTCTTCGAAGGTGCGTGGCCCAACGTAGGGGTTGGTTTGCGTGAAATTGACATCCGGTGGCGAGCTCATTTCTCCTGAGGTCTCTCCTGGCGGCGCCAGAGCACGAGGCTACCACCGATAAGCAGAAGGAAGATGTCGAAGACAGTTGGGGAGCGAGAGAGCATTTTGACGCCTGCGCTCTCTGCCGGCCGTCCCGTAGCTGTCGGGGCACTGGGGTCTGGCGGGAAGTCGGGGCACGTGACGCGATAGGGCTCGCCCGGGAGATAGGTCTGCCATTCCTCCCACGTTAGATTGCGCCGAAGTCGGTCGCAGGCTGCCTGCGGCAACTGGTCAAGAGCCGGCAATAAATAGGAAATCGTGCCTGCGCCGATAAGCATTCTGTGTTCACCTGGTTGCAGAGCAACTGCCTGGATCTCGGGAAATCCTTCGAAGAAGGTAACGGGAAGCGTGTCGGGTGCATTCACCGGCCACAAACGGGCGCCGGCTCCGCCGGCCAGGAGCCATGCGCCGTCCCGAGAGAAGGCAAGTGCGTTCGCGCCGGCTGCTGAATCTGGAAGGAGGCGGGGCGGAGCATCAACCTCGGCCCGAGGCCATAGGTAAATGCCGTCTTGCGCAATGGCCAGGCGCTCGCCGGCCGGTTCGACGGCCATCGTGCGCACGGCTCCGGGCGTGAGTGGTGTGGGTGCAACGGTCTCTGCACCGGCGAACTCGGCCACCGTCCAGCGTAACACTCCATCTCCACCGGCGTTCCGAGAGGGGGCGGACAAGAGGTACTGGCCATCGCCCGTAAATGCCAGCTCGGTCACGGCAGAGCTGTGTCCTTGCAGGACAATGGGGTTCGTGCCTTCAATATCATCGACGGGAAAGATCTCAATTTGACCCTCGGCAGCGCCGGCCGCAGCAAGGAGCCCGCCATCGGGCGAAAGCGCGAGCGCCCGCACAGGGTATTCGACATAGCGCACGGGCGCGGCCGCGCCAGAAGCGGAGGGCGTTTCCAGAGTCCAGCGGAAGATGGCACCCTGCCCCTGGCGGTCCAGGGCCGCGTAGAGGGAGCGCTCATCCGAGGAGAAGGCCAGGTCACGCACGAAGCCGTTGGGTTGTTCCAGGCTGGTGAGCGGTTGCGTCAGACCGGTCGTTTGCCAGAGGTGGAGCGTGGAAGGATTTAACGGATCGTCCTGGGTAACGGTTACCGCGAGTTCCCCGCTTGGGGAGAAAAGAATGGGCGCGCTACCCGTTACTGTTTGGAGTTCAGGCTCCAGGCGCCAGAGCCGGATCATGCCGTCGTCGCCGGCTGTGAACAGAATCTCGTCGCCGGAGGCGAAGCGTACGGCGCGTACCGGTCCCTCGTGTCCTTCAAGCTTAGCTCTGGGAAGAGCCGCCGTTGCGTTCGGGCCGGGCATGTTCCACAGATGCACGGTACCATCCTGGCCGGCGGAAGCCAGCAACTGACCGTCGGCCGTGAGGGCCAGGCTGTTAACGGCCCCCGCGTGGCCCGCGAATGCCAGGTCCAGGCCTGTTTGGCGGAGAACGCCAATGGAGCCGTCGGCGCCAGCGAAGGCGACGTGTTCGGCAGACGTGACCAGTGCCGTGACAGGAGCACTGAGTTCGCCGATGAAGGTGGTGCCGGTGAAAACATTGGCCGTTGACCAGGATTGGACGGCGCCGCTGGGATTGCCAGCAAGCAACCGACCCTGTGACGTCTCGACAGCAAGCGGCCGAAAGGCGGGCTCTTGCCAGGTGGCCAGCTCGGTCGGGTCTCTGTCGAGTGCGTCCAGCTCCCAGTGGTGAACGGCTCCGGTGTCCAGAGAGACGACCAGCTGGCGGCCACCTGGCAGGAGGGTCAAGGCCCTGACAGGGTTCCCTTCCTGAAGCGTGTTTATGAGAGCAGGGGTGGTGCCGAGCGACCAGAAGCGCACGGTACCATCCTCGCCCGCCGATAAGAGTGTCTGGTCGTCGGCGAAGTGTAGGGCATTCACGGCGCCGTCGTGACCGGTGAGTTCCGTTGGCTCCGCCAGCGGATCCGCCAGTGACCAGAGAAGGATGAGACCATCGTCGCTTGCCGAGGCCAAAAGCTCTCTCTCTGGCAAGTAGGCCAGCGCCCCAACGGCCGTGTCGTGGCCCCGAAGCGTCACGTTAAAGTAAGGACGTGTAAGCAGAGCCATGAGGGCCGTCGCCGTGTTCACGTCCAGATCGCCCTGTTCCTGACGGTTTATCTCGCCCGCTTCCAGGGCAAGCAACATCGCCAGCTCCGTGTCACCACCAAGTTCTGTGACGTTGGCAGCGGCGAAGGCCAGCGTTTGGGCCAGCAGTAGGCGTCCCTGTCTTGCGGCCTGGGCCTGGGCGGCTTCCGCTGTGGCCCGCGCAACCTCGGCCCGCACCTGTTCCGCTTCTGCGGTTTCTCTCTCAGCCGCTGCGCGGGTGCTGGCGGCGTCGGCCGTTGCCTTTTCGAGAATGGCGCGCGTACTCTCTAGCTCTGCCTCGACTTGCTCTTGCGCGGCACGCGTGCTCTCCATCTGGGCACGCTGTTCTTCCTCAATGGCCAGCGTGCTCTGGGCTTCAGCGATCCGCTGCTGCTCGACGGCTCGCGTACTCTCGGCGTTGGCAATGATGCTCTGCTCGACCGCGCGGGTGCTGTCAGCTTCGGCCAAAATTTGTTGCTCACGGGCTTCAATCGTGTTGATGGCCGCGAACACGGCGCCCGCCACGGCAAACAGCAGGGCGAAAACGAGCACGGCCGTGATGCGCCGCAATCGCCTCGCCCGTCGGGCTTCCTCTTCGGCGCGGCGGGCATCGGCTGCTGCTTTTTCTTGCGCGGCCGCCAGCTCTCGTTGGTTCTGGGCATCCTGGCTGGCTGCCAGAAACTCGGCGACGATGGGTGCAGCCCGGTCCGGATCGAGCGTTGCCAGCGCCTCCTGCAGGCGTTCGCCCTGGAGGAGCCTGGCGGACGGCCGTCCGGCGCGGTCCCATTCGTCGGCGGCGCGTATAACCAAATTCTGGCCTGCGCGCCAGGCCTGGTTGGCCTGTAGAATCGGTTCCACAAAGCGGTCGTGCACAAGCTCATACCAGAGACCACCGGCCCGCATCTCAGCGCGCAGAATGAACTGATTTGCAAGCTGACTGACGATTTCATTGTCGAGGCCGGCCGTCTCTTCTGCTCCGTAGAAGACGGTACCGCGTGTACCCGCTTCGGTGATGAGCTGGCGTTCGAACCAGCTTCGCAACTCCAGTTCGGTAACGTCTGCTTGCACGAGCACCGTTTCAATTGCCTGCTCGTAGAACTGGGCCAGGGCCGTGTCGACGTCGCCCAGCTCCTCGAGGTGCTGCATGGTGATCTCGGTGACGGGACGCTTACCCAATTGCTGCCACAACTGGTAGCAGACGACCTGCAGTTGAACGGGTTCGACGAACTGCCCAAGGGCCTGGCGCTGAGCCAGCGGATCGTGGGTCCGGATCTGGCGCAGATTGTCGACGAGGGCCTGGGCCACGCCGGGCGCGAAGCTGCGGCCCGCAAGCGAGGCCGGCTTTGCAATCGCCTCTTGAGCGGCGGCAACGCCCATCCGTTGCATGTGGAAACGGTTACGCAGCCGTTGCGGCAGGAGATGGAGGTAGGGATCAAGCGCGGGCACATAGTCTTCGCGCATGACGAGCAGGATCCAGAGGCGATTATCCCGTCTTAGCGCCTCAGTAATTTGCCTGAAGAATGGCTCCCGCTGCTGCCAATAGATGTCGTTGCCGGTGACAATTTCTTCGAACTGGTCGATGATTAAGATGCGGGATTCGTGTCCCCTAATACCCTCAGCACTCTCCGTCGCCGGCGACCGCTCCTGCTGAAGGTAAGCAGACAGACTCATGCCGGCGAGTTCTGACGGACCCATTTCGCCCTGGCTGATGCTAGACAGCAGGGTGAAGGTGAAGATGTTGCCCACCTCGCCGGGGTCGGCGACAAGTCCGCCGCCTACCCGGCCCGTGGGAAGCACCCGAAAGCCTTCCTGCCGGAGGCCGGGTATCAGGCGAGTGTTGACGAGAGAACTCTTCCCCGCTCCTGATTGGGCATAGAAGAGGAGGAGGGGTTCTGCCTTGACCAGCGAGATCAACGTGCGCGCTTCGCGGTCGCGGCCGTAGAAAAAGCGGCCGTCTTCCTCCTCGAATGTACGGGGACCAACGTAGGGATTTTGGAAACGCTCTGTCATGTTCGCGAATTACCCAGGCAGTGTCGTTTGATCCAGAACGGTCATGTGGGGGACTCCCTTACCCGTTCCAGTACGTCCACAGCTCTTCCGTGAATTCCTCTGTCTCGCCCCAGTAGATCTTGAAGTTAGCTTTGTCGAAATATTTCTCCAGATAATCCTCGGCCTCGTCCCTGCTCCGAATCTCTGATTGCTCCTGTTCGAGGCTCAGTTGAATCGCCAGGCTGAGCAGCCGCCGCGTGCTCCGCTTGCGACTGATCAAGCCTCTGAAGATCACGCGAAAGTCCCAATCCTGCAATTGGTAACCGAGCAAGAGCAGAGAGGAATCGGTCAGCGCTTCGGCAATTCTTGGCGGAATGACCGTGTTGTCCCAGGAAACTTTGACGAGGAAGTCAAGATAATCGTCTTCGGAGAGCACGATCGACGCCGGCATGGTTTCAATGCCGTGGAGATGGTAGACGAGGGGCTCCTGCGGGGTTGGTTCGTAGTAGGGGTCAAGATCAAAGACCGAGGGAACGGAATCCTGAGAAGAGATAAAGGAGGGGACGTCTGGCTGGGTTACCGGGCTCCAGTCGATGTCCGGGCGTTGTCGCTGTACGTGGTCAATCAGCTCTTCCAGACGGTCGTAGCGCTTCATGTAGGCCACCAATTCCCGCACTTTCCCTGCCTTTCCCATGCCCGTCAGGCTTTCGTAGTCGATGCTGAGGTCGAAGCAGAGGGTGCGTATTCCTTCATCGTCCAACCGTTCTGTCAGGACTTCCCGTACCTGTGACATGGAGCTTGAGCCTGTTCCATTCTCTTTCCTGGGAATCGCTTTAAGTTCGTCCTGCCAGTAGCATATCTCTGTACGGGGCCCCTTTCCTGCAGCGCGGAGGGCTTCTTCAAGAAACGTGTAATAACTGGTGGTGATGTAGACGGGAAGCGGTAAATTGGCAAGTATTGAGAAGGGATGGGAAGGAGGGTCATCAAGAGGAAGCTGATCGAGATCGACGGCAAGCTGGGTAAAGGTGGTGCGCATCAGTTCGCTCCGGCCGATACCGTTTGCCTTTTCCGGGATGGCGTTGACCAGGAGTCGCTTGGAAAAGCTCAAAAACTCCTCTTTGGCCGCCAGATCGTCGCTGATGGTGCTGAGATATTGCGCGAGGCGCGTGATGTGGAAACTGCTGATCATGGGATAGCCGATGTCGTCGGCCCACGCCTGGATCAGCCCGCGCTGTCCTGGAAGAAAAGCGCGGTTGAGACGATCGCTCAGGAAGGGGGTTACCTTACCTTCCGCGATACGACGAACAATCGCCCGCCAGTCGGTCCTGCTAATGGCACCACTCATGGTTGCTTTCCCTTCTGCCCTTCGTTATTCCACAGTTGTTTGGGAGGAATAAGAGAACGTTGCCGGAGAAACGCGGGACTGTATGCTAACAGGATAAAGCAAAATGGAACGATTGTCACCTATTTTTTCAATTTCGTGACAAAGCTCCGTAAGCTTTAACGGTATGCCTCGTCCCACGGCACGTCCGGCCGCACTTCGCGACCGGTGGCAACCAGATCCTGTAGGCGCCCACGCCGCTGCAGAAATTGGATCATCTCGCGCGCCCTAGCGCTCTTCCCGCGGCCGGGCAGATCGTCAAAATCGAGCCCGTCCAGGTAGAAGGAGATGTCCCGTAGTTCTTCTTCGCTGAAATGATCTTTCAGCAGCCCGAGCAGGCGCATGCGATTCAGTTCGCCAAGAGGCCGGGTTTGAGGTGCGTCGGGCTGCGACACCTGCGCCATCTCCTCCTCTATCTGGCGAGCCATGTCCTGGAGCTGACCGTGGCAGGCGTCGCCTGGATCGATGCGGTCCGCTAACACTTCCAGGAAGAGGGCGAGGGCATTCCGACCGTCGTCGGCGCGCTGTCTGTCCTGAAGAAGGGAAATGATGGCGTCGACGCTGGCACTGACACTTTCTGTCTCGGGCACACTGTAGCGCCATGGCTGTAGTCGAGGATCGGCGAACAGCGAATTCAGCTGGCGATTTCCGCCCAGCTGCCAGCAGTTTAAGAGGGTAATGCGCAGTTGATTAAACGTGTCGGGTTTGATTGCCATTTTGAGCATGCTCCTTGGCTGGCCGATGAAGCCGCTTTCGGCCGAGTTGGGCAGCAGCGTGCGCGGGAAGGCTGTCCTTGCTGCGAAGAAATCTTCTTCGGCACCGCGTTGTGGTCGCTAACGGCTGGCCAACAGTGATGAGCATGTCGCTGCCATCCCGGCCGGTATTGTGGACTGGATAGCATCATCTTACTCATTTTCGGTCGCGTGTACAACTCAATTGGCAAGGTCGGAACTCTCGTCGGCAAGTGAGTCAGCGGGCCATGTCATTGTGTGCGTCTTGTGGCTTACTTGCGAGGATACTATGGTCAGGCTCCTAAGGAAAGAGATCCGATTCACATCGGTTCCCCCGCGACAATTCAGGGATGCCCCCTTCCCGCGGACGCGTCAGTTTCGCAGCGATCCTTCGTGCTGGGCGAGGAAGATGCTCGTGCCCGCGAGGCTGCCGATCTCCATGTAGTAGAAGTAGACGTCGTCGTGGTAGAGAAGGGCGGTATCCCAGGTGGTGCCGCCGGGGCGGGGGGACTGGTCGGTGCTGAGCACGGGGTTGTCCGGGTGAGGCGTCCAATTGATGCCGTCGTCGCTGAAGGCGAGGCCGCGCTTGTTGAGGTCATCGCCCACGTAGAGCATGACCCAGCCTTCCGGCGTCAGACGGGCTTCCGGCCGGTCGACGTCGCCGCCGTCCCACCCGTCGGCGGGCATGAGGACGGGATCGCTCTCGTGGTAGGGGCCTTCTGTAGTCTCGGGGTCGTCGTACTTGGTCCACGTGATCCCGTCGTCGGAGGTGGCCCGGCCGATCATGTTCGTGAAGGAGTGCAGCCCACTGTAATACATGACCAACCCCTCGTCCGTCTTGACTACGCTGGGCCAGGTGATGCGCCGATCCCACGCGCCGTCGCCGCCCGGCGTCAACACCGGTTCCGGGTCGGCCGTCCAGGGGCCGGTGGGCGCGGGCGCCGTGGCCCGGCCGATGGAAGACGGGCTGTCGAGCGTGTGGAAGTACATAATCCACGTACCGTCATCGGTAACGTAAACGCTGGAGACGGCCGCGCCGCTGAGTACGTAGGGGATCTGCTCGCTGGTGAAGACGGGCTCATCCTGTACCGTACGCCACGACCGGCCGTCGTCCGACGTCATGTAGCCGACGCTGATGACGCCGGGCCAGGCGATGAAACCGTTGCGAAACATGTGGAATTGCCCGTCGTGGAAAAGCATGGCGCCCGGATTGACGTACTTTGAATCCCAGTCGCCGGACGTGCCGCTGGCGACGACGGCGCCGTCGAGGAAGTGGAAGAGGCCTTCAGGCTCGAGTGTGCGAGTGGGGGAGGGGGTGGCTTCCTCTGTGGGAGTGGACGTTGGCACCGGCGTGTCGGTGGGCGCCGTCGTCGCCGTCACGGTGGGCTCAGCGGTAGCCGTCGGCTCGGCCGTGGGTGATTCCGGTTCGGGCGCTTCAGCCCCGGAAGGCGTGGGCTCAGTCGCGCCACAGGCGGACAAGAGGCTTAGCAGGAGGGTGAAGAGCAGGCCGATTCTCGCGGAGCGGTGTATGGGAAGGGACACCAATGAAAAGGGCCGGCCGGCACGGACCTGAGGCGCCGGCCTCCGCTGTGCGTTAAATCCAAAAGCGTTTTCTATTCGTTTCACGTTGGCCTCAAATAATGGGTGGTTTCGACAACGAGGCCAGTATAAGGTTGTAACGGGTCGATTTCCCCTCCCGATTGGGGGGTTCTTGTGGATCGAGCATTTCTGTGAAGTGTTGGTTAGGGGAGAAGGCCGATGGTTTGCGCGCGGACGGTGGCCTGCACGCGATTGTTGACATCCAGCTTGCGGTAGACGTTCTTTACGTGCCAGCGTACGGTGCCCACGCTGATGTGCAGTTTTTCGGCAATCTGGGGGTTGGAGAGGCCGCGACCCAGCAACTGGAGGATTTCCAATTCGCGCCGGCTGAGCGTCTCATCGAGGCGGAACCTTTCGGCGAGAGCGGCGGGGCCTGGGGCGTCGGCGACGGCTTCGTCGCCGAAGGCGGCCAATACCTGTTCGAGGTAGGCGCGAGAGTAAGAGGCGGCGCGTGGGAGATAATGGACGCGCAAGTGGGCGAGAATGCCAAGCAGCGGCCGGGCCTCGTCTGCGAAACGGCGCACGTAGGCGCCCGGCTCGCCCAACGCCAGCGCCCGTTCGACCGTCCTCGTGGCCACGGCCATGCGCCCTTCAACGGCGTGGTGCTGGGCCAGGTAGAGGAGGAGCTGGAGCCGCACGCCGCGGACGTCCCCGCGTTCGGCGACCTGCAACGCTCTCTCGAGTAGGGGGCGGGCCGCGGCCCAATCATCCTGCTCGATGAGCAGGTGCAGCAGGAGCACGTAATCGTCCAGCGTGTGGTAATCGGGTTCATCGGCCGGCGACAGATCTCGTTCGGCGGCCCAGCGAACGGCCGGCTCCGTTTGCCCCCGTCGGAGCGCCGTCCACGCTTCCCACGCGACCAGGCGCTCAGCTGCTGGCGGGGAGTCGATGGCCAGCGCCCGGGCTTCACCCAGTAGCGCTTCGGCCTCTTTCGCCTCTCCCCGCGCCGCTTGTATCCGTGCCAGCAAGAGGGTGTTGGCCGCGAGCATGGGAACGTGCCCCCCGCGGCGGCCGATTTCGATCCCTTCTTGCAGCCTGCGGGCGGCGCGATCCAGTTGATTCCACTCCCAGTGAATCTGACCGAGCTGGAAGTGAAAGCCGCCGACGACGTACGGCAGGCGATGGCGGACCATGATAGCAAAAGCTTCTTCGCAGAGGGCGGCCGCCTGATGGAGTTCTCCGCGCACGGCATGCAGGTTAATGAGCCGGTAGAGGGCCTGTGTTTCCAGGTAGGGGCGCTCCAGATTGCGAAAGAGTTTGCGCGTTGCGGTCAGCCGTGATTTTGCTTCGCCTGCCAGCCCTTCGCCAGGAAGCAAGTCTGAAAGGTAAAGGTTGACGACGCCGTACAGGGCGGTGCCCTCATCCAGCTCGTCCAGCGCGCGTTCGGCCCACGTCCGCACCGCCTGCCAGTCGCCGCGCTGGCGGGCCAGCGCCGTGCGCAGGGCAAATAGCTCGCCGTCGTCTTCGGCCGTCACGTATGACGCGATGGTCTCGACCAGCTCGGCGGCCGTGTTCGCTTCTCCCTGAATGAACCAGGCCCAGGCAAGGGAGAGGGCCAGTCCCGGCCGCTCGGTTAGCATCCCGAGAGGAATCGGACGCAGCCATTCGATCAGCGTGCCGATTTCGCCGCGCCGAAAGAGCCAGGCGTCGTAGCGGTCGATGAGGGCCAGAGCCTCTTCGGGCGCGCCGATTGCCAGCGCGTGGCGAACGGCAGCGTGGGCCATCTCTCGCTCAGCGTACCAGCGGCTGGTCCGACGGTGCAACCTGGGCAGGATCTCCGGTTGCTCCCGGCGCAGACGGTGGCGCAGATATTGAGCGAAGAGGCGGTGATAGCGGTACCAGCGACGCTCGTTGTCGAGGGGCGTGACGAAGAGCCCGTCCCGCTCCAGTTTTTCCAGCAACCTTTGCCCGTCGTCCCGGCCGCTGACGGCGTTGCAGAGGGCCGCGCACATCTGATCGAGGATGGCCGTGTGCAGTAGAAAGCGTTGCGTCGCCGGCTCGAGCTGGCGCAAAACTTCGTCCGCGAGATAGTCGGCGAGGTAGCGGTCGTTGCCGGCAAAGGAGCGGGCGAAGACCCGAATGAATTGTTCCTGCTCTCCCCGGCCGGGGAGAGCCAGCGCCGCCAGCTGGAGGCCGGCGATCCAGCCTTCGGTGCGCTTTTCCAGCGCTGCCAGGTCCGCCTCGGACAGGTCCAGGTCGGCGAGAAAGGCAGCGGATTCTTCTCGGGTGAAGCGCAGGTCCTGTGCCCCTATTTCTGTAACGTTACCGCGGGCGCGCAACCGGGCCAGTGGCAGCCACGACGGTCGGCCGCGGCCGGCGAGGATGAGGTGGAGGTGCGAGGGCTGGTATTGCACGAGCAGGGCGAGCAACTTGTGGATGTGCGCGTTGTCGAGCAGGTGAACGTCGTCGAGAACGATGATTAGGGGCGGCGCGGCTGCAATGTCGTTGATGAAGGGCGGCAAAAGTTGGTCGGCGGAAGGCGGCTGCAGCGATTTACCCAGGCCGGAAAGGTCTTGTCCCATGGCAAGATTCCGGCCGATGGCTTCGTCAACCTGTTGTAGTGCGGCGGTGAAGTAGGCCAGGAAGCGGGCGAGGTCGTCGTCATCGTTGTCGAGAGAAAGCCAGGCTGCTGCTGCGGGCGGTCGTTTGTCCTTGCGTCGCAGCCAGGCGGCGAGGAGGGTGGTTTTGCCGAAGCCGGCCGGCGCAGAGATGAGGGTGATTTTGTGCGCCCACTGTTGGGGATCGGCGCCCAGCCCGGCATCGAGTGCGGAGAAGAGGCGCGGCCGGGAGACGAGGTCCGGCCGGGCGTGCGGTATGCGCAGCTTCGTCTGAAGCAGGGGCTCACTCATGCCCGCATTATATACCGGCGGCTTTTCAGTGGCACTTCGCCCGTTTTCTGCGCGGCGGCTTCAAAGTGGAGGTCGCACACATCACGCCGCCTGAATCGTTCGCCGGATCGGACGACGGCGCCGGCATCTGGGAAGCGAGGCCGGAAATCTGGCGCTACGTGTGCGCCGTCCCCTTCACCGGCTATGCGGTGGACTATAGCTCAACTTGGACGCCGGTCAATTGTTCGGACACCTGCCACAGCTTTTGCGCATCGGCTCGATTGTGGGAGGCTGCATTCGATTCGACGACGATGGGATAGCCGCGCTGTTCCAAGAAGCCGCCCGGGCCGTAATATTCGCCCCCTTTGGCGTTGGGATCGACGGCGGCGCGTAGGGTGGTCAGCGCGCCCATGGCCGAACTCTGCGTGACAATGGGCCTCAGCAGAACGACGAGGGGTTTTAGATACCAGCGGTCAATCAGGTGGTCGGCCAGGCCGGTATAGGATGAGCCAGGGTGCGCGGCGAGGGCTTCGGCGTCGGCGCCGGCGGCTTCGAAGCGACGCTGAAGTTCGTAGGTGAAGAGCAGGTTGGCCAGCTTGGAACGAGCGTAAGCGCGTTGTCTACCGTAACCTTTGCCGCCTTCAAAGAGCAAGTTGTCAAAGTCCATTGTGCCCATCCGGTGGCCGTTGCTGCTCACGTTTACCACCCGCGCCTCCGGCGTGGCCAGAATTGTGTCTAGAAGCAGCCCGGTAAGCGCGAAGTGGCCCAGATGGTTCGTGCCCATTTGGCGTTCAAAACCGTCTTCGGTTTTGCCGTAAGGGACCATCATGATCCCGGCATTGTTGACCAGGATGTCGAGACGATCATTTTGTGCCTGGAACGCATCTGCGAAGTGGCGCACCGAGGCCAGGCTGGCGAGATCAAGCTGCATTAGTTCGACGTTGGCGTCGGGAAGCCCGGCCGTGAGGCGCTCAAGGGCGGCCTGCCCCTTCTCCAGGTTGCGACAGGCCATGATGACGGTCGCTCCGTTCTCGGCAAGGGCCTCGGCTGTGTCGTAGCCGATGCCGCTGTTGGCGCCGGTCACAATGGCGACTTTGCCGCTCAAATCAGGTATACTTTCTCTTGTCCAGCTGTCGCTCATACCCTTTTAGGCTAGATGCTCGCCGAAAAAGCCCAGGAGTACGTCCGGGTTGTCGACGACGTAACGGTAGCCGCCATAACGATGGTGGGACTCGACAAAGAGGGGGGGCACGGCACCCGGGGTGCGGTCGGCCATGTGGGCTACGTTGCTCACGCTACCCCAGCGATCGCCTTTGCCCTGTACGTAGAGGACGGGGACCTCTTTCGGCGCGCCGGCTGCGGCGAACACGGGTTCGACGGCCGACGGCGGCATATGGCTGGCCTGTTCGTAGATGAAAGAAGCCAGCGCCTCCACCGGTTTCCCAAGCGGGCCGAGCAGATCCTGAGCGTATCGTGGTGCGAAGACCTGGAAACTGGTTGGTTGCACGGCGACGCCTGCCCGGATGCAGTCGGCGCTGGGCAGGGCGTAAAGCAGGGTGTTGGCGCCCATGGAGAAGCCGACGACGCCGATGTGCTCCTCGTCTACGTCATCTCGCCCGGCCGTGTAGTCCAGCGCTCCCAGTAGGTCGTTCGACTCTTGCAGGCCAAAGGTGACGGCGTTGCTCTCCGCGCTCTGACCGTGGTTGCGCAGGTCGAACATGAGGACGTGATAGCCGCCCTGGTGCAGGGCATGGGCCAGACGCAACAGATCGACCGGGGTGGCCCCACTCACGTTGGCCATGAGCGTATCGGCCGCTTCTCCCAGCCGGTTCCAGGGCCAGCCGTGCACGAGGACAATGGCCGGCCGTGGGTCGCCGTTTTCCGTTTCGGCCGGGACAAACCAGCCGGAAAGGCGCAGCCCGTCCCGCGCCGGAAATTCCACGTCTTCATAATCCAACCCGGCGTCGGCCGGCGTCGCCCAAAGGCGCGCGCGCGCCGGGCGGATCATCTGTCGCGCAAAAAAGACGGCGACGGCCACGATAAAGCCGACGATTAATCCCAGCAGAGTTAGAAACAAACGAATAACACGGCGAAACAGACTCATGGCCAATCCTCCTTACGGTGCGCCGCGCATCGTCGCCCGCGGCGAAGCGTGTTTGTCAACGTCAACGTCTCTTCCTTACGCCAAAGTTGGCACGACTGGATTATACCGCAACTGCCCATTTCTCAGAAAATACCTTTGTCTGTCAGGGGAAATGCCGGTAAACTGTGAACGAGATTTGAGGGGTAATGATGAGCACGACGCAACTGGAAGAGCTTCTACAACAGGCGCAAGCCGCCCGCGAAGAGAAGGCGTACGACGAGGCCCTGGCCCGTTATGAGGAACTGTTGGCGTCTACCGACGGTGACGAGGCGCGCTCCGACGAGGTGCGGGATCTGCGCCTGACGGCGCTGCGCGAGCAGAGCCGGCTCCATGAATTATTGGGCGACCGCGACGTGGCCCTGGCCGGCTACGAGCAATATTATCTGGAGGCGGGTAGCACACAGCATGCCGTCGAAGCTCTCGTTTGTATTGGAGAACTTCACGGCGAGGTCGGCCGCCACCAGCAAGCTCTTGAGGCGTATGACGAAGCTCTGGATCTGGCCAAGGCCTTTAATTATACGGCCGGCCGGGCGCGAGCGTTGCTGGGCGTCGGCCTGACGATGCACCGCCTCGGCCGCTCCGAGGAAGCGCTGGCCAACCTGCGCAAATCCCAGGGCTTATTCAAGCAGGTGGACGACGTGCTCGGCCGCTCCCGTAGCTGGAACCACATGGGCATCGTTCACGTTCAGCTGGGGCAGATCGACCGCGCCATCCACGCGTTCCAGGAGGGCCTCGACCTGGCCCGCCAGATCGGCGACCGGGAGACGGCTATCGCCCTGAGTAATTTGGGGGAGTGCCACCAGCTCCTCTATAACATGGAGCAAGCCCTCGAATACCATCGAGAGGCGTTGGCTCTGGCAGAGAGCACTCAGTTCCGTACGGTGGAGGCTGACCTTTGCCGCAACCTGGGCTACGATCTGTACAATCTAGGGGAGGTAGAGGAAGGCGTCCATTACCTGGAACGGGCATTGCGCATCGCCGCCGAGAGTATGGAGCAGGATACGGAGCTCCAGGCGCTGTACACGCTGGCGCTGGCCGAGATCCGGCGGGGGAACGCCGGCCGCGCTCGCGGGTACGCCGAACGGTTGCAGGAAACGGCCGTCGCCCACAACTATCGCGTTTACCAGGCAGATGCGCTGCACGCCCTCGGGCTCGTGCACCAGATGGAAGGGGACGTGGCGCGCGCCGAACAGCGCTGGCAGGAGGCGGTCTTTCTGGCTCACGATACCGGCCGGCTCTTTCTCCTTTGGCAGCTCCACGCGCTGCTGGCCGACATTGCCTCTAATCCCGGACTGGCCGGCGTCCATTACCAGATCGCGGCCGACATCATTAACCAGATCGCTTACCCCATCGAGGACGAGCAGGTGCGAAATGCTTTCCTCAGCGCCCCGGTCGTGAAGGCCGTTCTGGAGAAGGTGTAGGTCCCCTTCTTTGCTGTAACGCCAGATTGTGTCTGGCTCCGGCCGGCTGAGAACCCCCGTTACAGTAGCGTCGGGCTTTGTTTGGCCGGCGCGCAGACGGCCGCTTATTGTGTGCGGCGGCCGATCCCGCCCTCTCGCTGCAACACGGGGAAGAAGGCGTCGCGCCAGGTCCCCGGCGCCGGCGCCACCTCCAGAAACGCGGCGCTCGCCGCCCCCCAGTTACCGTCTGTGTCCCGACCTCGTACGTAGATCAGGTGCCGGCCCGGCCATAGAGAAGACGTGTCTACGGTGACCGTGGCCCATTCCACCGACTGGTCAAATGTCCCGTCGGCCGGGAGCATGGATCCTGCCAGGATCGCCGTCTCGGTCACCCAGGGACGGGGCCCAACGTGGTACGCGGCCGCCGCCAACGCCTGTACCGGCTCCACCCCGTTGCGGTTGCTGAAGCGGCCGTCGTCCAGGCGCACGGTCAGCGTCGCCCGTTCTCCCGCCGTCACCTGAGCCGGGCTCACCGTTACTGCCAGCGCGTCTGGACCGGCCGGGATTTGGTAGGGGGCCTGGGCCGCTTTGGCCGCGTAAACGAGAGCCGGCAGGTTGTCCGGGTAGACGATGTCTTCAAAGGCACCACAAGATTCAAAGAAGCGCGTTCCGATCTCGAAGGCGTAGGCTGCTAGACCCAAATCGCCATAAGCGAAGTCGTCCGTCGTGCCGTCGGTCGGATAGAGCTCGATGGCCTGGCGGGGCATGTAGTCGTTGAAATAGGCCAGCTTGCGGCCCAGTGTCTGCAACGCCATTCCGTTGGGCGCCACGGCGTCCGTGAAGCCCCAGGGCCAGAGGACGTCTCCGCCGTAGCTGTGCAGGTCGAGGAAGATGCCCGTGGTCGTCACCGGCGCGGCGGCCGTCAGCGGTTCCTGGCGGCGGTCGGCGAATTCGGTGCGGACGTAATCGCGGACTGCCTGCGTCTCCGGCTCAGAAGCGGGCGCCGCCCCGCGATACAGTTCGCTGCACTGGTAACTGCTGGAGCCGCCGCAACATCCCCACTGAAAGGGGTAGTTACGGTTGAGGTCGGCCCCGCGGAAGGGGGAGTCGGTGCCGCAATAGGCCTGGTTGGTGTTCTTGCGCCAGTACGCGCCGGCCTCGGCCTGCTTGCGGCCGTCGGGGTTGGCCTGCAACAGGAGGTGGACCTCGTGGTAATCCAGCAGCCAGGTGACGTCGGGGTGGGCGCCGTAATTTTCGACCAGATATTCGGCAAAGCGGGTGTTCATCTCGGCCGGCGTGTACTCGCGGGCGTGCACGGAACTCATGACGAACAATTTCGGCTTGGGGCCGGCGACAGACCGATTGGTCAGGCGCAGGACGAAGAGGTCGTAACCGGTGCCGGGGACGTTTGCCTTCTCCCAGCTATCGCCAACGTCGGTCCACGTGGCCAGCCCGGGGTAATCCTGGGCCAGTTGGGCGCCCGTGGCGTGCGTCTCCTCGACGGTGCGGTAACAGGGGTAGCCGGGAATGCCGCTGGTCTGGCCGGGCAGGCGCACGTTGGGCCGGATCAGCCGGCGGGTCCGTTCGGCATCGACTTCCAGGCGAAAGCCGATGGCCTCCAGCGCTGTCGCTTCCACGTCACCCACCTCGGCTACCAGATAGCCCTCTTCGACATTGACGTCCCAGGGCGCGACCCACGCCGCAGCCGCGGCCACCATCTGCCGGTTGTCAAAATAGGCGCGCACGACGCGGCGCTGGCGCTCGCCTTCCTGCAAGGCGCCGGCCGGCGCCGGCCGGG
>JAWVYQ010000046.1:0-23367 GCA_033722615.1 Promineifilaceae bacterium (SeqCode) | reverse complement strand
CTGGTTGACGGGCTGGGAGAGCGTTACGAAATCATGCGCGGTTATTTCAAGCCGTACTCCGCCTGTCGCTACACCCACGCGGCCGTGGATGCCGTCCTGGCCCTGCGCGCCGAGGGCGTGGACCCGGACGCGGTGCAGCGCATCGAAGTTGAAACGTACGACATTGCGGCCAGGCTGGCCGATCCGGAGCCGGAGACGCCCCTGGCCGGCCGTTTCTCAACTCCCTACGTCGTCGCCGCCACGCTGTTGCGCGGTGACGCGGGCCCCCAGAGCTTCCGGCCCGGCGTCTTGCGCGATCCGGCCGTGCTGGAAATGGCCGGCCGCGTGACCGTGCGCGAGGATGCGTCTTTCACGGCGATGACGCCCGCGAACCGGCCGGCGCGGGTGCGCCTCCATTTACAAGACGGCTCGCAGCGGGAAAAGATGGTGACCGGCAGCAAAGGCGACCCCGATCAGCCCATGCGTGTGCCGGAGTTGCGGGAGAAATTTTACAGCCTGATCCGCCCCGCGTTGGGAACGGAAGCAGCCACAGCCGCCTGGGAAACGTTGGGTCAGCTCGCCCAACTCCCCCGCCTCGACGAATTGACCGCCCTGCTCGTGCCCGCCGGGGAGCAACAGAAGGAGGTGAGTAAGGAGCGATAGAAGAGCTGGCTTTCATCAGTGAGTGATTGACCCTTATCCAGAAGTGGAGGAGAAATGATGAGATACCGTAAGAAATACCTGGCGCTTATACTCGTGCTGTTGCTGGCTCTGGCGGCCTGCGTGGAGCAACCGGCGGAAAACAATACCGGCGCTGCGGAAGAAGAGACACAGGCGGAGCCAACGGAAGCGCCCGAGCCGACCGAAGAGCCGGCGGAGGAGCCTACAGAAGAACCGGCGGAGGAACCGGAAGAGGAGCCGACCGAGGAGCCTACGGAGGAACCGGAAGAGGAACCGACGGAGGAATCTGAGGAAGAATCAATGGCCGAAGAAGGTCCGATTCTGATCGGCGGCATCCACCCTCTGACCGGCGCGCTGGCCGGTGATGGCGTCCAGATGGACAATGCCATTCAGATGGCCATCAATGAGCTCAACGAGGCCGGCGGCGTACTGGACGGCCGCCAGTTTGAGTATCTCTCGGCCGATTCGACCGGTTCGGCCGAGGTGGGCCAGACGGAGGCCGAACGCCTTATCGAGGAGGGAGCGGCGGCCCTCATCTGCTGCTTCCAGTCCAACGTCACCAGCAACGTGGCCGCCATCGCTGAGCGCGAAGGGGTCCCCCTCGTCATCGACGTGGCCGTCGCCGACAGCATCCTCGACCAGGGCTACGAATATACCTTCCGCCTCCAGCCCAACGCCACGGCGATGGGCGTGCGCGGTGTCGAATTCTTGCAAGAGATCGCCGAGGCGACGGGCACCGAGATCAACACCATCGCCTACCTGTTCGAAGGCACCACGGGCTACGGCGACAGCGTGCGCCAGGCCTTTGTGACCCGCGCCGAGGAACTTGGCTATGAGATAGTGGACGAGGTGAGCTACGATCCCTTCAACGTCGCCGATCTGACCACGGAAATGACGCGCATTAACGCCCTGGCCCCGGACATTCTGGCCGTGACCGGTTACTATAACGACGGTCTGCTGGCGGCGCGCAACGCCGAAGAGGTGGGCCTGGACGTCCAAGCCGTCTACGGTGTGGCGCAGGGGACGTACGACGTGCCGCAGTTTGTGGAAGACGCCGGCGATCTGGCCCAATGCTTCTACGACAGCAACTATCATTGGGACGCCTCCAATCCGGAAGCGCTAGAGGTGCGCGAACGCTTCGCCGAGGAGTATGGTGAAGAGATGCGCACGGCGGCCGTCCTCTCCTACCAGGCCATGCAGATCATCGCTGCGGCCATCGAGGAAGCCGGCTCGGCCGAGCCGGCCGCCATTCGCGACGCCATCTCCGGCATTACCTACGAAGAGCACATTCTCCCCTACGAGGGTCCCATCGAGTTTGACGAAACGGGTGAGAACGTGGTGGCCTCGCCGGTTGTCATGCAGGTGCAGGATGGGGCCATCTATCAGGTATGGCCTCAGGAACTGGCCGAACGAGAGCCGATTATGCCCTGCGTCTCCTGGCAACAGTAAACGCGTTTCCCGGTAACGGGACACGACGTACGTCCGGTTGGATAGGGGATGGATCATCGTCTCCTATCCAACCCTGACCATCGCTATGACCGTAACAGCTCTACTGAAAGTTCATCGCCGAAAGTTGCTCTTCGTCCTTGCCGCGTTGCTCCTGATCGTGTGGTTCCTGGTCAACGCGGCGAACATCGGCCCCTGGTGGGAGCGCAATGGCGTCGTCTTGCGCCAGGCGATGGTCACCGGCCTCCTCATCGGCGGCGTATATGGCCTCGTGGCCCTGGGTCTGACCCTCATCTTTGGCGTGCTGGATATCATCAACTTTGCCCACGGGGCCTTGTTGACGGTCGGCATGTATATCACGTTCGTTCTTTTCAACCGTTATGGCGTCGATCCCTATCTGGCCATTCTGGTGACCGTGCCCGTCCTCTTCGTCATCGGTGCCGTCGTGCAGCGGCTGATCATCCACCCGGCGCGGAACGCGCCGACCCACAACCAGTTGTTGCTGACGTTGGGGCTGGCCCTCTTCATCGAGAACTTGCTGCTCGTCATCTTCACGGGGACGCCGCGCTCGATTCGTTTGGCCTACGGTCGCGGTCCCACGGACCTCGGTCTGTTCACCATGGACTTCCCCCTGCGGCTGGCGGGCACGACGATCACCATGACCAAGCTGGCAGCCTTTCTCTTCGCCCTGCTTCTAACCGGCCTCCTTTTCTTGCTCCTGCAGCGGACCGATCTCGGCAAGTCGATCCGCGCCGCGGCCGAGGATAAGGAAGGCGCCCGGCTCGTGGGCATCGACATCGACCGCATCAACCTCATCACCTTCGGCCTGGGATCGGCCTGCGTGGGCGCTGCGGCTGCCCTGGTGCTGCCCTTCCTCGCGGTCGATCCCACCATTGGCAACACCTTCAACATTACCGCCTTCGTCATCGTCGTGCTGGGGGGGATGGGTAGCGTTCCTGGCGCCTTGCTGGGCGGTCTCGTGGTGGGGCTGACGCAGGAATTGGGCGTCGTCTTTCTGCCGAGTTCGACCAAGCTGATCGGCGTTTTCATCGTCTTCATTCTGGCGCTCATGTTCCGCCCACAGGGGTTGTTGGGGAGGCGCACGTGAGCCAAGCAAAGGGGACTTCCTGGTTAATGCGCATCCGTCGTCTCCCCCTCCACCGTGACTACCTGGTGCTGGCGCTGGTCACCGTGGTCCTTTTCGTCGCACCCCTCTTCATGTCCCGCTTCCTCATCAGCCTAGCCGTCCTCGTGCTCTATTGGGCCCATCTGGGTAACGCCTGGAATCTGATGGCCGGCTATGCAGGCCAATTTTCCTTCGGCCACGCCGTTTTCTACGGCATCGGCGCTTACACGTCCACCGTCCTGTTGGTCGATTACGCCGTCAGCCCCTGGTTGGGCATGGTTGCCGGCGCCGTACTGGCAGCACTTTTTGGCCTGGTGATGGGGTATCTCCTCTTCCGGTTTGGCATTCGCGGCCACTTCTTTGCCTTGGGTACCTTTGCCATCGCCGAGATGGTGCGCCTCTTCGCTACCGAACTGGAATTCATCAATACCTCCGTGGGCATTCACGTGCCCCTCGTCGGCGGCGACTCCTGGCTACGGATGCAGTTCGAGGAATCGGTCATCAATTACTATTACGTCATCCTGGCGTTGTTTGTGATCGGCCTCGTCGTCGTCATCGCCGTCTCCCGCAGCCGGATGGGATATTACTTCCAGGCCATCCGCGAGGACGAAGAAGCTGCCGCCGCGTTGGGCGTCGACGTCTTGCGCTACAAGACGTTGGCCGTGATGCTCAGCGGCGCGCTCACGGCCGTGGGCGGCAGCTTCTTTGCCCAATATTTCCTCTTCATCGATCCCACGTTGGCCTTCGGCGTCAGCGTCTCCGTCCAAATCTTGCTCCGCCCGATCGTCGGCGGGGTGGGCACTGTGTGGGGGCCGCTGGTGGGCGCTCTGCTCCTGACGCCGCTGGCCGAAGCGACCCGGGCCTTTGTGCGCACGCCCCCCGCTTTTCTTGGCGTCATTCAGGGGCGCGCGGGCGTCGACGTCATGATCTTCGGCGCCATTCTGATCATTGTCGTCCTCTTCCTGCCCCACGGTCTGGTCGGCGCCGGCCATAGCCTGTGGGAGCGTGTGCGCGGGGCGGAGGCGACCCGATGACCCCCTTGCTACGTGTCGAAGGAGTCAGCAAGCGCTTCTCGGGCCTGGTGGCCGTCAACCAGGTCTCGCTGGACCTGCTTGAAGGCGAGATCCTGGGCCTGATCGGCCCTAACGGAGCGGGCAAGACGACGCTCTTCAACATCATCAGCGGCCGCCTGGCGCCGACGGCCGGCAAGGTTACCTTTGACGGACAAGTGATTACGGGCATGCCGCCCCACCGCGTGTGCGCTCTGGGGGTTGCCCGCACCTTCCAGATCGCCCGGCCCTTTTCGGGTCTCACCGTTCTGGACAACGTGAAAGTTGGCGCCTTCTTGCGCCATCGCAATGCGGTCCAGGCCGAGGAACGGGCGCTGGAAGTTATTGAGTTCACCGGCCTTGGGCAGAGCGCCAGAAAGCCCGCCAGCGCTCTCACCGCGGCCGGGCGCAAGCGGCTGGAACTGGCTCGAGCCTTGTGCACCGAGCCCCGTTTGCTACTGCTGGACGAGGTGATGGCTGGCCTGACAGCCACCGAGAGCGGTCAGATCGTGGATCTGATCCACGCCATTCGCGACACAGGCGTCACCATCCTGGTTATCGAACACGTGATGAAGGCCATCATGCGCCTTTCCGACCGGATCGCCGTGCTCCACCACGGCGAGTTGATCGCCGTCGATACGCCGCAAAGCGTCGCCGGCGACGAGCGGGTCATCGAAGCCTACTTAGGTGAGGAGTATACGTTTGCTGCAGATTGAAGGTCTCAACGCCGGTTATGGGGACGTCCTCATCTTGCGCGACGTATCGCTTGCCGTCGAGGAGGGGCAGATCGTGGCCCTTATCGGCGCCAACGGCGCGGGCAAGACGACGACGCTGCGAGCGGTCTCCGGCCTCATCCCCGTCCGCGCGGGAGCCGTTCACTTTGACGACGAGCCGATCCAGAACTGGCCGGCCCACCGCATCGTCGCCGCCGGCCTGGTTCAGGTGCCGGAGGAGCGCCATCTTTTTGGACGGATGACGGTGCAGGAAAACCTGGAACTCGGTTCCATCCGCCGCGGGAAAAGCCGGCGGAAGCGCACGCTGGCGGAAGTTTATGACCTGTTTCCGCGCCTGGCCGAGCGCCAGAGTCAGGCGGCCGGCACCCTCAGCGGAGGCGAGCAACAGATGCTGGCCGTGGCCCGCGCCCTGATGACCCGGCCCAAACTCCTTATGCTCGACGAACCGTCTCTGGGCCTGGCCCCCCTTATCGTGGCCGACATTTTCCGTATCGTGCGGGACATCCGCGAGACGGGAACGACGATCCTGATCGTCGAGCAGAACGCCCAGCAGACATTGGCGATGGCCGACTACGGCTACGTGATGGAGAACGGGGAGATCGTGCTGGAAGGCAGCGGCGAGGAACTCCTGGACGAGGAAAAAGTGCGCGACGCCTATCTGGGGCTTTGATCTACCTTTTCTATGACGGCTGCGCGCCCTTCACCCGCTCCGGTGTGAACGGGATCTCCCGCAGCCGGATCCCGACCGCTGCGTAAACGGCGTTGGCGATGGCTGCTGGCGTCGGTCCCTGGGCCGCTTCACCGGCCCCGACCGGGGGCACGCCCGGCCGGTTGAGCAGCACGACCTCTACCACGGGCGCTTCCGGAAAGCGGAGAATGGGGTAGCTTTCCCAGCCCCGGCTGGTGATTCCCTCCTCGTCCCACACCACTTCCTCGTACAAAGTCTGGCTGGCTGCCTGGACGAAGCCCCCTTCTAACTGGTTGCCCAACCCGTCCGGATTGACCACTTCGCCCGCGTCGGCGGCGATCACGGCCCGCTCCAGGTGGATGGCGCCGCTCTCTCTATCGACGCGCACGTCCACGACGACGGCCGCGTACGTTTGTCGGTTTTTGTACTGGGCGAAGGCGATGCCCCGGCCCCGGCCGTTGCCGCCCTGTTCCCCGTGCCGCCAGCTGGCCTTCTCGGCCGCCGCCTCGATCACGGCCCGCGCCCGCTCGTCCTTCAGATGGCGCAGGCGGAAGGCGACGGGATCCTCTCCGGCCGCGTGGGCCAGTTCGTCCATGAATGACTCAATGGCGAAGACGTTGGCGAAGGCGCCCAGGCCACGCATGGCCGACGTGCGCAGCGGACTGTGGGGTAGATGGTGCTTGACGATGCGGCGTTGGGGGAAGGCGTAAAGCGGGTCGGCGTTCCGGTGGCTGCCCACGTGGGGCCACAGGGAAGGGCCGGCGTCGCCGGGCGCAAAGGGGTCGGCCAGATGCCAGGCGGCCAACAGCCCGGAGACGCCTTCGCCCACGCGCGACCGGCCGAGATGGGTGGCGCTGTAAACGTCGTGGTTCCAGTCGACGACGGCTCCGGATTCGTCGAGGCTGGCCTGGAGCGCCACGCGCATGGCAGGGGCGTATGGCTCCCAGCCGTGTTCGTCGGCCCGCGTCCACTGCAACGCCACCGGCCGCCCGGGAAAGGCCCGCGCCAGCAGCGCGGCGTCGAGAACGGCGTCGTCGGCGCCATTGTGCCCGTAGCAGCCGGAGCCATCGCGGTAAAGAACGTGCACGTCTTCTTCGTCCATGCCCAGCACGTGGGCGACGTTTGCCCGCTGCGGATAGACGCCCTGGCTGTGCACCCAGAGGGTCAACTTGCCGTCTTCAAATAATCCCACGGCGGCCGACGGCCCCAGGGCGGCGTGCATCTGGTAGGGGCGGCTGTAAGTCGCGCGCAGGGTCTGCGCCGCGCCGGGCGGTGCCTCGATGGGCGGGACGCGCTCCCGGACACCGGCGCCTTCGACGATGGGAAATGATTGCGCCGGCTGGCCGTACAATGCCTCATAAGCTTTCTCCGGCGGCGCGGGCAGCGGGTCGCCCTCCCACCGGCTCTCTTCGTGCAGCGCCTCGGCTGCCGCCAGCGCCTCTTCTTCGCGCCGGGCAATCACGCCCAGAAAAGAGCCGTCGCGCACGACTTTCAGCACGCCCGGCATCTGCTCGACAGGGGCTGCCTTCACATTGACGAGGCGGGCGCCGGGGCGCGGCGGGCGCACGACGCGGGCGTGAACCATGCCGGGTAGGTCGACGTCGTGGAGAAAGGCGGGCGCGCCCGTGACTTTGGGCGGGAGGTCCAGCCGCTTCACCGGCCGGCCGAGCACGCGCCGCTCCGTCGCCGACCGGGGATGGGCGGCCCCGGTAACCCGCGTCCCGAAGCGCCGGCCGCCCAGGAGATCCCAGTAGGTGGTGCGGCGACCGCTGGCCGGGTCGACGACGACGCCGTCCTCGACGACGAGGTCTTCAGGCGTGGCGCAGGCTGCTTCCAGTTCCTCGAAGGCCAGGGAGAGAAGGTGGTGGCGGGCGGCGGCCGTAGCCCAGCGAATGGCCCGGCCGCTCGTCTCCAGAGACATGCTGCCCACCGTCAGCCCTTCGTCCGGCGTCTGCGCCGTGTCGGCCATGACGACGCGCATCCGCTCCACGCCCACCTCCAGCTCTTCGGCCCCGATCTGGGCGATGGCCGTCTTCAGCCCCTGCCCGTACTCTACCTTGCCGGTGAAGAGGGTGATGGTTTTGTCGTCATTCACGCGCACCCAGCGGTCGAGTTCCGGTGTCTCTGTCAGCGAACGCGGCAGGTCGGCCGGTTCGTCGCTGCCTGTCGCCGGGGCGAGGGTGCGCATCTCGACTTTCGGCCGCGAATCGGGGCGGCCGATGCGCAGTCTGATTGCCCGGCGCACCCGGTCGTAGACGCCGCACCGGCAGAGATTTTCAGCCAGCGCCTCGCGGATCTGGACGTCCGTGGGATAGCGCGTGCGGTTGAGCAGGCCCTGAGCGGCGACGATCATGCCTGCGGCGCAGTAGCCGCACTGGATCGCCTGTTCTTCAATAAAGGCTTCCTGTAAGGGGTGGAGCATGCCTGCCTCTCCCAGCCCCTCGACGGTGACGATGGGCATCTCCTGCACGCGGCCGGTGGGCAGCTTGCACGAAGGCACTGCCTCGCCGTCGACCAGCACCTTGCAGGCCCCACACTGTTCCTCTCCGCAGCCGTATTTTGGCCCCTTCAGCCCCAGATCGTTGCGCAACACGTAAAGGAGGGGCGTGTTGGGAGCGACGTCCAATTGATGAGTTTCTCCGTTGACGCGTAGTGTGATCATGGTGCGTTCCTCCTGCTTCCTATCATAGTCGTATTTTGGCAGAATGGACAGAGAACGGTACTTTTAGATGGTAGTTGACGAACTACAATGAAGCAGGAGAACGGAAATTACTATGAGTGACTTAGCCAACCAGAGATTGCCCCTCTCAGACAAACATCGACTCCAGGCCGGACAACTGGATCTGCCGCCGCGCCTGCTGCTGGGCCCCGGCCCCTCCAACGCGCACCCCCGCGTGTTGCAGGCACTCTCCATGCGCCAGGTCGGCCATCTGGATCCCTCGTTTATCGACCTGATGAACGAGGTGCAGGAGTTGTTGCGCTACGCCTGGCAAACGGACAACGAGCTGACGATTCCCGTCAGCGGCACCGGCAGCGCGGCGATGGAAGCGAGCCTGGCCAACACCGTAGAACCGGGCGACGTGGTCCTCATTGGCCTCAACGGCTACTTCGGCCACCGCCTGGCCGACATGGCCGAACGCTACGGCGGCGACGTGCGCTGCCTGGAGAAGCCGTGGGGCGAAGTCTTCTCGCTGGACGAATTGCGCGCCGGTCTGGAGGAACACCGGCCGGCCATTCTGGCCTTGGTCCACGCCGAGACCTCGACCGGCGCCCGCCAGCCGCTGGAGGGCGTAGGCGCCCTTTGCCGGGAATACGACTGTTTGCTGCTCGTGGATACCGTGACCAGCCTTGGCGGCGTGCCCCTTCTGCTGGACGAATGGCAGGTGGACGTGGCCTACAGTGGCAGCCAGAAATGCCTCAGTTGCCCGCCCGGGTTGTCGCCGTTGACGTTGGGGCCGCGCGCGGTAGAGAAGCTACAGAAACGGGAAGGGCGTGTGCCCAACTGGTATCTGGATATGTCTCTGGTGGGCCAATACTGGGGGCCAGAGCGTACGTACCACCACACGGCGCCCATTAACATGAACTATGCCCTGCGCGAAGCGCTGCGCCTAGTGGCCGAGGAAGGGCTGGCGGCGCGCTGGGAGCGACACCGGCGGAACGCCGAACTGTTGTGGGAGGGCCTGGAAAGGCTGGGATTACGTTGCCACGTGCCGCGCGAGCACCGGTTGCCCAGCCTGACGACGGTCGTCATTCCCGACGGCGTCGACGGTAAGGCCGTCGCCGGCCGGTTGCTGGAAGAGTACAACATCGAGATCGCGGCCGGGCTCGGCGAGCTAGGTGGCAAGGTGTGGCGTGTGGGCTTCATGGGCTTCAACAGCCGCCGCGAGAACGTCACCCTCCTTCTGGGGGCGTTACGACAGGTACTCAACGGCCGCTAAGAGGCCGGATAGCCTCCAGGACCTTAACCTACTCAAAGCTGTGGGCTACACGGCGCTGCACGCGTTGGCCTCGTCTTGGGGCGACGCGCCGGATACTATTTCCAAATCACCGGCAGGTTGACCATGAGCAAGTTGGTGACCGTGGCCCGGTTGTTGGCCAGGTAGGGATCGGCGCTGCCCGTCGCCTTCTCGACGGTGGCCGTGTTGACCACTCGTTGCGGCTGCGGAATGGTGCCGCGCATGGTAAAGATGACGACGCTCCCGGCAGGGAGATCTACCGTCGTCAACAACAAGTCGCTCCCGCTCGGCGCGCAACTGGCCTCGCCGACGGCCACGCATTCCCAGGTGACGGCCGTCACGCCTGCGGGCGGAATATCGCGGACCAGCGCGAATGACGCGTCGCTGGGCCCATCGTTGCCCACCATGATGATGTACGTGATTTCACCCTCGGCAATCGTTTCCGGGGTCTGCGACATTTCGATCCAGAGGTCGGCTGCCTCGTGCACCATCACAGGCGCTGTGTCCCGATTAAGCCCGTTGTCCGTGTCGAAGACGTCGCTGCTGACCAGGGCCTGGTTGTTCAGCACAGCCCTGTCGGGCAACCATGCCGCCGCGCGAGCGACCACTGAGATGGTAACGTGCTCGCCTGCAGACAGCGTGCCCAGGCCGCACGTAACCGTCTGCCCGGCCGTGCACTGTCCGTGCGACGCCTCGGTTGCAAGGACGTTCAGGCCGGACGGAAGCGGATCCCGGAGCAATACGTTCTCCGCCACCGATGGGCCGGCGTTCGTCACGGCGATCGTGTAAGTGACCAGCGCCCCGGCCGTCACCTCACCGTCTGTCACGGCGAACGTTCCGCCTGGCTCACCGTCAACCTGCACCTGGCCCACGGCCGACTTTTGTAGCGACAGGTCGGCCACGTCGTTAACGTCATGACTCACGGTGGCCGTGTTGTTCTCCAGGTCGGGATCGTCGGCGGAGCTCGTCACCTGGGCCACGTTGTTGACGCTCTGCGCCTCGTTGGCCCGGATGGTGACCGTCAACGTCCACCGGCCGGAGGCAGTGGCGGCCATCACCTCCAGGGGAGCAGAGAGGGAACAGGAGATGGTCAGGGACTCGTTGAAGGATCCTGAGGTCGGCGTGCAGGAGGCCGACCGGTCAGAGGAGACGGCAACCAGGTCGAAGGAACCGTCCGATTGTAACAGGTCGGTGAGGACCACGTCGTGGGCGAAGCTGGGGCCAAAATTGTCTACGAGGACGGTGTAAGTCAGCGATTCGCCGGCGCGAACCTGGCCGTCTGGCTTGCCAAACTTCAGCACGCGCAGGTCGGCGATGGCCTCGACGGAGACGCCGGCCGCCGCCGTATTGTTCCCCGTATCGGGGTCGGGTGTGGCCGAGCTAACCTCCACTTCGTTCGTGAGGGTTGCGCCTGGCGTGGCGTCGGCGTCTACCTCGGCCACAATATTAAACGTGTGCGAGGCGCCGGGCGCCAGGTTGCCCACAGTGCAGCCGGCCAGGCTTGCGCCACAGTTCAGCGTATCCAGAACATAGGTGACGCCGGGGGGGAGGGTGTCGGTAATGACGGCGTCTGCGGCGTAAGCCGGGCCGTTGTTGGTGACAGTAATCTCGTACGTCAGCTCTTCCCCGGCCGCCGGCGTCGGGTCGGAAACGCTCTTCTCAATCGCCAGGTCAGCTTCGGCGACTACTGTCCTCGTGGCCGAGTCGGAATTATTCGTCGTGTTGGGATCAGGGGTATCCGACAGGAAGACGTCGGCGCTGTTAGTGATGCTCGTCCCGTCCGGAACGTCCGGGCGGACACGCACGTTGACGAAGACCAAAATAGGAACCCCATCGGTGAGCGTGACGTCGCCCAGCGGGCAGAAGAGGGCGTTGGAACCGACCGTGATCGAGCAGGGTAGCGGTTCACCACCCGTGCCGCCTTCCGTGTCGACGAAGGCGCTGACGAACTCTACTTCGTCTGGCAGGAAGTCGCGCAGGCTAACGTCACGGGCCACTGACGGCCCAACGTTGCTGATATCGTACTCGTAGTGGAAGGTCTCGCCGGCCCGCACGGTGCCAATGGCAAAGGTGGACAGGTCCAGGTCGGCCGCTTCTGTGACCTCGATAGTAGAGGAAGCAAGATTGTTGCTCGTGTTGGGGTCGAGGACGTCGCTGTCTGTGCGCACGTCATTGGTGATGGCGGCCGAGCCGGTGCTGTTGGGTTGATTGGCGTGGAAAGCGGCATCCACCTGCCCGGTGATCGTGATGGTCGTGCTGTCGCCCGCGGCCAAGTAGCCCAGGTTACAGGTCATCGGAGCAAGCGGATTGCCGGGCGTTCCCGGGATACATGTTGCCCCACTTGCTTCCACTGAGCCTTCGACGAGGGCGCCGGGCAGATTGTCGGTGACGGACACGTTCTCCGCCCGGGAGGGGCCGGTGTTGGTGACGGTCACCGTCCAGCTAATCGGCTCTCCAGCGTTCACCAACGTGGCGCTGGCCTGCTTGCTCACGGCTAGATCCGAGACATCGATCACGCTGAGGGTGGTCACAGCCGTATTATTCTCCATGTTAGGGTCGGGCGTGTCCGAAACCACCGTAGTTATGTTGCTCATGTCGGTGGCGTTCTCCGCCGTCGCGTTGATCGTGATGATGATCCGCCCCTGGTCGCCCGGCGATCGTGGATTCAAATGATTCGAGCCGAACGTACCCAGGTCGAAGACGCCCGTGCTGAGGGCGAAGTTGCAATCGAATTCGTCGATCGCCCCACCAGCCGTCCGTATAGCTATACTACAGCCGTTGGCATCGACGCCCGCGCTGGTGACGAGCGTGTCAGTGATCACAATGTTGTCGGCTGTAACCGGGCCCAGGTTGTCGACGATAATCGTATACGTGAACTGCTGCCCCGCCTGCACCTCGTTCGTCGGACTGGAAAACTTGAGGATGCGTAAGTCCGCCTCGTTGGTCACGCTGAGGGTAGTCACAGCCGTGTTATTCTCCATGTTAGGGTCGGGCGTGTCCGAAACCACCGTGGCTATGTTGCTCATGTCGGTCGCGTTCTCGGCCGTCGCGTTGATGGTGACGATGATTCGCCCCTGGTCGCTCGGCGACCGTGGGTACAAATGGTTTGCGCCGAAAGTGCCAAGATCGAAGACGCCCGTACTGAGGGCGAAGTTGCAGTTGAATTCGTCGATCGCCCCGCCGCCGGTTCGTATCGCTATGCTACAGCCATTGGGATCGACGGCAGCGCTGGTGACGAGCGTGTCGGTGATCACGATGTTGGTTGCCGTGTACGGGCCCAGGTTGTCGACGATGATCGTGTAGGTGAACTGCTCGCCCGCCCGTACCTCGTTGGTCGGGCTGGAGAATTTGACGATGCGTAAATCTGCCGGATCGCCGGTCTGCGCCGCGGCCGGCTGCGGCGTGCCGGCCATCAGCGCAAATAGCGCCAGCAGTAGAAGAAGCGTGAGAAAGGGAAACAGGAGAAAGGCTTTGCGGCGCATGGGGGGTCCCTCCTTTCCTCTCCACCCGACTAGCTGGTCAGCCAGATTGGCGAGGTCATTTCGGTTCGGCCACGTTTTGTTTAGTGTAACGGAGGTGACGCAGAGGATCCAGCTTGCCGTTGCCCCCTCTGCGCTCGGCGTTCCCGCGTCCTCCGGAGGTGGCCTGTTACAGGTGACCAGGACGAGAACCATACAGACGAACAGCGAAAGTCTAAGATTGGTAAACATTGAGATACCTCCTCGCCCATCCAGGTATCGTAGCCCAGCGGAGGTTATCCCCATTCAAGATACGATTTCGGTTGATACAAGAGTATTATATGAGGGGCGCCATACACGCGATTTCAACTCCTGGATTGCCCCTTGACTCGGCCCCTGGGGCCGGGCCTATCATAGGATTATGACCGATACAGAGGCAGACGAGGCAACGTTAACCATCAGCCAGTTCGGCCGCATGAGCCAGCTATCGCGCAAGGCCTTGCGCATCTACGATGACCGCGGCTTGCTGCTCCCGGCCCACGTTGATCCCGACTCCGGCTACCGGTATTACACCCGTCGCCAGCTTGCCACGGCGCGCCACATTCGCTTGCTGCGCCTGCTGGAGATGCCGCTGGACAAGATCGAAGCCGTGCTCGCCGCCTGGGAGGAGGATCCGACCGCTGCGCAGCGCCTGATCCAGGCTCGCGTCACGGCCGCCGAGAAGGAGTTGGAGACCGTACACCTCGCCGCCCGCCTTCTGGTCGATGAGATAACGCCAGATAAGGAGCGCAAGATGTCCTTCACTTTTGAACAAGCCGAGAGGCCCGCGCAGCGGGTCGTGTCCATTCGCCGCCACATTACCGTTCCTGCCTTCCACGAATTGATCATGCCCACGCTGAGTCAATTGTTTGAGCACGTTAAGGAGAATGGCGCCCAACCGGCCGGCGACCCACTGGCCCTCTACTACGGCCCCGTCAACGAGGAAGATGACGGCCCGGTGGAGATCGCCGTGCCTTTTGAGGGAGTGTTGCCCCCGGCCGGCGACATCAAGGTACGCGAGCTGCCGGCCCACAAGGCGGTGCAGGTCCGCACCTACGACGAGTACAACGAGTACCCCAAACTGCTGGAGATGTGGAATGCTCTTAGCCGTTACGTGGAGGAGGAAAACCTGGAACCTGACTGGGACCAGGACATGACCACGTACGAGGTCTGGCACGACGACGAGACGATGACCATTTGCTGGCCCGTCCACGCCTTCCCAGCCACTTAACCCCCCTAACGAGGAGGGCGGATCCGAGAATCCGCCCTCTCTCTCAGTTGGATTGAAGCAATTCCTTTCCTAAGAACCGGCTGCTCTCAGTGCGCCTGGTGCTCGTGGGACGGCGGCGGGCTTGCTTCGCTACCGTGTGGGCCGCCTGCATGGGCGGCCGGGTTCTCTTCAAAGGTCGCCTTGCACCCGGCGCAGCAGAAGTAATAGCGTTGCCCCTCATGCTCGGTCGTGTAGCGGGCGGTGGTAATCTCGACCGTCATCCCGCAGATCGGGTCCGTGGCCTGTTTGGGGGCCTCGCCGGCGTCCGTTTCTTCTCTCTCGCTATGATCGGCTCCCTCGCCGAACAGGGCCAGATCCCGTAGCTCCTCGTTGCGCCGCTTCTGCACGATTTCGGCCATAACGCTGAGGGCGATTTCGTCGCCGCGCCGCGCCTGGATGTCCAGCCCGGCCGGCGACTTCAGCGGCAGCAACTCCGTCTCCGTCATCCCCTGCCCGGTCAGGTAGTCGCGCACGACCGCCGCCCGCGTGGGGCTGGCGATGAGGCCAACGTACGTTGGTTTCGCCGCCAACACGTGCTCCAGTGCCAGCTCGTCGTAATTGCCGTGGGTGGCGACCACCACGTACGTGTACGGCCGGATCTGCTCGCCGATCGCCTCCAGATCGGTCAAGACCTCGTCGGCGTGCTCCATGCCGGCGCCGCCCCCGTCCAGGTCGACGGCGATCACGTGGTAATTCATCGCCTTGCCCAGATGGCCCAGCGCCTGGGCTACTGGCAGGTTGCCCACGATCAAGAGGCGCGGCCGGGGATATTGGGGCTCGATGTAGACCTCCACCGTGCCTGCGCTGTAGCACGTCAGGGGCAATTCGATCAGCCCTTCCCGCGGGCTCTCGGCCTCCGGATCGGGCGAAAGGCGAATCAGGCGCGCTTCACCGTCGGCCAGCGCCTGCAGCGCCTGTTCGACGACGAGGGGTTGGGCACAACTGCCGCCGATCCAGCCGTGCATCACGCCTCCGGCCGTAATGATCGCTTTGTCGCCCGGCTTGCCGGAAGTCGGCTTTTCGGCGCGCACGACCAGCGCCGTGGCAAAAGGAACGCCTTCCTGGACCAATTCGTGAGCCCTGGCGAAGAATTCATCATACATGGCGCAAACCTCTATTCTTACCCGGAGGCCGGGTGTCCGCCCGGCCTCCGGAAATCACCCCCTCTGACTCTCCCCCTCGGGGGGAGAACCGGCGCCCTCCCCCACAGGGGAGGGCTGAGGGAGGGGGCATCTACTCGTCGCTGACGCCGGCGTCGCGCAGCGCCCGCCACACCTTCTCCGGGGTAATGGGAATGTCGATGTGGCGCACGCCCAGGTGCCACAGGGCGTCGACGACGGCGTTGGCGATGGCCGGCGGCGCGCCCACCGTGGGCGATTCGCCCACACCTTTGGCCCCGAGCGGGTGGTGGGGGGAGGGCGTGACGGTGTGGCCCGTTTCCCATTTGGGAGACTCGACGGCCGTGGGCACCAGATAGTCGGCAAAGGTGCCGGTCAGGTTCTGGCCGTTTTCGTCGTAGACGATCTCCTCGTAGAGGGCGGGGGCCAGACCCATCGTCAGGCCGCCGTGGATCTGTCCTTCGACGACCAGGGGGTTGATGATGTTGCCGCAATCGTCGATGGCCACGAAGCGGCGCACGTCCACGTCGCCCGTCCCCTTGTCGATGTCTACCACGCAGATGTAAGTGCCATAGGGGAAGGTCAGGTTCGGCGGATTGTAGTAGTCGGTGGCTTCGAGGCCGGCTTCCAGGTCATCCGGGTGGTCGGTGTAAGCGGCAAAGGCGATCTCCTGGATGGTCTTCGCCTGCTCCGGCGAGCCCTTGACCTGCCACTGGTTGACGTTCCACTCCAGGTCGTCTTCGTTGACCTCCAGCAGGTGGGCGGCGATTTTGCGGGCCTTGGCCTTGATTTTGCGCGCGGCCATCGCCCCGGCCGCCCCGGCCGTCGGCGTGGAGCGGCTGGCGTAGGTGCCCAGCCCGTACGGGGCCGTATCGGTGTCGCCCTCTTCGATCTCCACGTCGGAGGCCGGCAGTCCCAGCTCCTCGGCGATGATCTGGGCGTAGGTCGTTTCGTGGCCCTGCCCCTGCGACTTGGTGCCGAAGCGGGCGATGGCTTTGCCGGTGGGGTGGATGCGGATTTCGGCCGAGTCGAACATCTTGATGCCCAGGATGTCGAAGTCCCGGGACGGCCCGGCGCCCACCACTTCGGTGAAGCTGGAGATGCCGATGCCCATCAGTTCGCCCCGCTCCCGTTTCTCCGCCTGCTCTTTGCGCAGTTCCTCGTAGCCGATGATCTCCATCGCCTTGCGCATGGCGGCCGGGTAGTTGCCGCTGTCGTACTCCCAGCCGGTGGGCGACTTGTAGGGGAACTGCTCCGGCTTGATGAAGTTGCGCATGCGAAATTCGGCCGGATCCATCTCCAGATCGTGGGCCAGGATGTCCGTCATGCGCTCGATCATGTGCACGGCTTCCGTCACGCGGAAGGAGCAGCGGTAGGCGATGCCGCCGGGCGGTTTATTGGTGTAGGCGGCGTCCACGCTGATGTGGGCCGCTTCCAGGTCGTAGGAGCCGGTGCCGATGCTGTAGAGGCCGGCCGGGAACTTCGACGGGTTGGCCGCCGCGTCGGCGCAGCCGTGGTCGGCCAGCGTATTCACGCGCAGGCCGATAATCTTGCCGTCTTCATCGGCCGCCAGTTCGGCGTCGATGTGGTAATCGCGGGCGAAGCTGTCGGCCTGCAGATTCTCGCTGCGATCCTCGATCCACTTCACCGGCTTGCCCAGCAGCAGGCTGGCTACGGTGCAGACGACGTAACCGGGATAGACCGGCACTTTGCCGCCGAACCCGCCGCCGATGTCGGGAGAGATGATCTGGATCTTGTGCTCGGGCAGGCCGCTGACCAGGGCGAAGACGGTGCGGTGAGCGTGCGGCGCCTGCGACGTCATGTAGATCTGCATCTTTTCCATGCTCGGGTTGTAATTAGCCACCATGCCGCACGTTTCGATGGACGCGACGTGGATGCGCGGGAGGTGCATGCGCTGTTTCACCACGTGGGCCGCCCTCTCGAAGACCTCGTCGGTGGCTTCGCGGTCGCCCGCTTCCCAGTGCCAGATGTGGTTCGTCTTAACCTCTTTGTCCTCGCGGATGATGACGTCGTCTTCCAGTGCCTCAAAGGGATCGACCACGGGATCCAGCGGCTCGTAGTCGACGAAAATCTGCTCGACGGCGTCGGCCGCCGTGTAGCGGTCGGTGGCGATAACGGCGCAAACCTCCTGGCCGTTATAGACGACCTTCTCTGTCGGCAGCACCATCTGTGTGTCGGACATCAGGGTGGGCATCCAGTGCAAATCGTGGGCTTCCAGATCTTCCCCCGTAATCACGGCCACGACGCCATCCATTTCCAGGGCGGCGCTGGCGTCGATTTCCCGGATGCGGGCGTGGGCGTAGGGGCTGCGCACGATGTCCATGTAGAGCATGCCCGGGAGCTTGACGTCGTCCACGTACTTTCCCTTGCCCTGGATAAAGCGCGGGTCTTCCTTGCGCTTCATGCGGTGGCCCATGCCACAGATCTCGGGCGGCGTCGTCGTGCGGATCTCCTCGGTCGTCTCAACGCTTTGCGAACTGCCGGGCGCGGCCGGATGGAGTTCCTGGACACGATCTTCAAATTGCCTCGGTTTGTCAGATTGATGGTCGGTCATGCGGGCACCTCCTCAGTTGCTGGCTCGTTCATCTTTTCGGCCGCGTACTGGATCGCCTCGACGATCTTGTTGTACCCGGTACAGCGGCACAGATTCCCCGAAATGCCCTCGCGGATCTCTTCTTCCGTCGGGTTTGGGTTCCTGGCGAGCAGATATTTGGCGCTCATAATCATCCCCGGCGTGCAGTAACCGCACTGGAGGCCGTGCTTTTCCCAGAAGCCTTCTTGCAGCGGATGGAGCTCGCCGTCCTGCGCCACTCCCTCGACCGTCTCCACCTCGCCGCCGTTGGCCTGCACGGCGAAAACGGTGCAGCTCTTGACGGCCCGGCCGTCGAGGATGACCGTGCACGCGCCGCAGTGGGTCGTGTCGCACCCAATGTGTGTGCCGGTCATGTCTAGCTCTTCGCGGAGGAAGTGGACGAGCAAGAGACGGGCGTCCACTTCTCGCGTGTGCGTCGTGCCGTTTACCGTAACAGTAATGTCATGTTTGCTCATGCTTCTGCTCCTGTAGCGCGTTCAACGGCCTTGCGAATGGCGCGTTTGGTTAAGACGCGGGTGAGGTCACGTTTGTACTCAACGGAACCGCGCAGATCTTGTGACGGGTCGCACTCGGCGGCGGCCGCCTGACCGGCCGTCTCGAGAACGTCGTCGCTTAGCGTCTGGCCGGCCAGCGCCTGTTCCGCGTTGCGGGCGCGCATCGGCGTTGGATTGACGTTGGTCAGCCCGATGCGAGCGGCCGTGCAGCGATCACCGTCCATGGTCAGTTGCACAGCCACGGCGGAGACGGCGTAATCGCCGACTTTGCGCTCGGCCTTGACGTAAGCGCCGCCGCTGTTCGCGCCGGGACTTGGAATGCGGATGGCGGTCAGGATCTCCCCCTCGTCCAGGGCGTTCTCGAAGAGGCCGACGAAAAAGTCGTCGATGGGGATGGTGCGCGTGCCGTCCGGGCCGAGGGCTACCAGTTCGGCGCCGTAGGCCAGCATGGCGGCCGGATGATCGTTGGCCGGGTCGGCGTGAGCCAGGTTGCCGCCGACCGTCGCCTTATTGCGCACCAACGGATCGGCGATGACCCGGGCAGCGTCCGCCAGGAGCGGATACCGGTCCGCCACCAAGTCCGATTCCTCCAGCATCGCTTCGCGGGTCATGGCGCCGATGGCCAGATGGTCGTTGCTCTCCCGAATGTATTCCAGCCCCTCGACGTTATTGAGGTCGATGAGCACCTCGGGCGCCGATAGGCGGAAACGCATGGCGGGAATCAGACTCTGACCGCCGGCCAGAAGCTTAGCCCCAAAGCCATGTTGCTGGAGCAGGCCTACTGCCTCTTCCAGGCTGCCGGGTGAATAATAATCGAATTCACCGGGGATCATAAACTACCTCCTTTTTAATGATCCATACGATATTGCTAACAAATCAGATGTAAACGAGCCTCCTGCGTCGCCGGCACGAGGGCGACGTCAGGTCCCTGTCGTGGGCTGTGGCGAGCGGTGTTTGCCCAGGGACGCCAGATGTTCAGAGAGCGCCTGTAAGCTTTGTAGGTTGTGCACGGGCAGAAAGTCATCGACGAAGGGCAGGGCGGCCGACATGCCTTCAACCCGCGGCTGGTACGTGTCTTTCCCCAGGAGGGGATTCAACCAGATGAGCCGGTGGCAGCGATGGTGCAGATAGCGCATCTCTCGTCTCAGAAGGTCGACGTCGCCCCGCTCCCACCCATCGCTGACGACGAGCACGATCGCCCCGCGGCGCACCACGCGCCGGCTCCACTCCCGGTTGAAGCGGCGCAGGCTCTCGCCGATGCGGGTGCCGCCCGACCAGTCCACAACCTCTCGCGCCGCTTCGTCCACGGCGCGATCGATGTTCTTCAATTTCAGCGCCGGCGTGATGCGCGTCAGCCGCGTGCCGAAGACGAAACATTCGACCCGATTGAGGCTGTGGGAGACGCTGTAGAAGAATTGAAGCATTAGCCGGGCGTACTTCTCCATCGATCCGCTGACGTCGGCGATGAGCACGAACGGCCGTTGCTTGATTTTGCGGCTCTGCCAGGCCAGATCAAGCGGGACGCCCCCGTACTTGGTGGCGGAGCGCATCATGCGCCGCAGGTGTATGATGCTGCCCCGGGAATCGGGGATGCGGCGGCGCGTCTGGCGCAGACTGACCTGCCACTGCATTTCCCGGATGAGACGCTTTACCTTCTCCAGCTCTTCCGGCGTCATTTCTGAGAACTCGCGGCGACGCAGCCGCTCGGCCGGGCTGTAGGTCTCCGACCGGTCCGGAATGTCGACGGGCTGATCCGCTTCCCGGGCGCGGGCGGCCATATATGTCGCGATGTCGATCCGCCGTTGCCCAGACGGGCGGCGGGCGTTGGTCGCTTTCTTTCCTGCGACCGGCCCGTTTTCTGGATGCGCCCGCCAGAAGCGGTTGAAGATCGTTTCGAAGAGGCGTAAATGCTCGTGACGGGTCACGAGGAGGCTGCGGGCGGCATGGTAGACCTGGTCGCGGTCGCCGATTTTGACCAGGGTCAGCGCCCGGGCAAAGTCGATCGATTGCTCCAGGGAGACGGGAATGCCCGCCTGGCGCAGCATGCGCGAAAAGAGCAGGATATTTTCCAGGAAGTTGTCGGTTTCTTTACTCACGGTGCCCCACAGTCAATTGGATGGATCTACCAGCAGATGGAACCGATCTCATTCGGCTGTAAATTGGCCCGACTCTGGATTAGCCTGGCTGAACGTCAGCCCGCTGCCACCCGTGCGACGAGTTCGTCGGCCGTCTTCCCGCGCAGCACGTTTACGTCGTCCTGGTATTTGAGAATGATGCCCAGGGTGGCGTTGACGACGGCCGTGTTGAGCGAATTGATGTGCAGGTGTCCCAGTGCGCGCGCCCAGTCGAGGGTTTCGGCGACGCCGGGCGGCTTGTAGAGATCTTGCTCGCGCACCGCCTGAATAAAACCCACGATCTGGTCCGCCAACTGGACGGACACTTCCGGGACTTTCAGACGGACGATTTCCACTTCTTTCTGGTGAGAGGGGTAGTCGATCCAGCAGTAGACGCAGCGACGCTTGAGGGCGTCGTGGATTTCGCGCGTGCGATTGGAGGTGATGACGACGATGGGCCGGTGTTCTGCCTCTAAGGTGCCGACTTCGGGGATGGTGATCTGGAAGTCTGAGAGCATTTCCAGGAGGAAGCTCTCAAACTCCTCGTCGGCCCGGTCTAGTTCGTCGATGAGGAGTACGGGGGCTTGCTTGTGGCTGTGGTCGATGGCCTGGAGAAGCGGCCGTTTCAGGAGAAATTTCTTGGAGAAAATGTCGTCGGTGACGCCATCACCATCTTGCTGCTCCCCGGCGCCGCCGCCAAATTGCCGAGCCTGGATTTCCAGCAACTGCCGTGGATAATTCCACTCGTAGACGGCCTGACTGATGTCCAGCCCTTCGTAACATTGCAGGCGGATCAGCGGCGTATCGAAGGCGCGGCTGAGCACCTTGCCCACCTCTGTTTTACCGACGCCCGGTTCCCCTTCCAGGAAAATGGCCTTTTCCATTTTCAAGGCCAGGAAGAGACTGGTGCTCAAGCCCACATCGGCAATATACTGGTGCTCTGCCAGCAACGCGGTGGTCGCTTCGACCGAATCTAGCATGTATGGTTTTGCGGGTCCTTTTCCTTGCACAGGCAGCCGATCCACGGCCAAGCATCCTGCTATTTCGAGGGGTCGCGACGCAGGCCACGATGCGGTTCCATTGTACGTTTCCCAGGGGTCCTGTCAAATCGCTTTTATAGAGAACGCTTCCAGGAATCTGTTGCGCCGCACCTCGTCTTTAATCTTTTCCGCCTGTGTGTGGAGGAGGGTCTGGGCCTGTTTCAGGATGGCGCCGGCGCGCCCGTCTCCCGCCTGGGACAACGTCCGGTAGCAGACCTCGTATACCCAAAACGGTTCGTTGAGGCCGGCGTAGTCTCCGCCGGTGAGAGCAGGCAGAATATCCTCGACGTACTGTACGGCCGGTCCCAGATCGCCGCGCAACAGGGCTACCTGTGCCAGGCCCGCCAGGGGCTCCACCATCCGCCCTTCATGCGCATTATGCCGGGCGCTCAAGGAGCGTTCGTACGCCTCTTGCGCCTCGGCCAGCCGGCCGATCAGGCGATGGGCGTGTCCCAGGTAGAGGTATCCCTCGGACAACGCCCCGTTCCCGCCCCACTTCCGCGCCAACCCGATCGATTGTTGCGCAAACGCTTCCGCGCGCTCCGGCTGCCCCTGATAACAGGCGATAAGGGCCAGGTTGTTGAGGGCGTTGGCTTCGCCGCGAGGGTTGCCCGTCTCTCGATACAGACGGACTGCCGCCCGCGTGTTTTGTCGTGCTTTCTCAAAATCGCCGTGCAGGAAGGTGAGCAGGCCGACGTTGGCCAGCCCGTTGGCCTCGTTGACCCGGTGCCCGATCTGGCGACACAGGGCCAGCGCCTGCTCGTAGTACGCCAGCGCCCGGTCCGTTTCCTCCTGCATGAACGCCTGCCAGCCCAGGTTCGTGAGCGTCGTGTTTTCGCCGGCCAGGTCACCCGCCTGGCGCTGTATCTGCAGGGCCTCCTCGTAACAGACGCGAGCGTCCGCCAGATTCCCCTGCTCGTCCAGCGCCATCCCCATCCCGTTGAGCGTCCGTGTTACGGTCGTACTCTTTCCGCCCGCGCGGGCCAGGGGTAACGCCTGGTCATATGCTGCCAGAGCCTCATCATACTCTCGCAGGCGGAAGCGAACGTTGCCCAACTGCCGGTAAGCCTCTGCCTGCAAGACGCCGTCATCCACTACCTGGGCCAGTTCGATGGCCTCATGAATGAGGGGGATGGCCCGGTCGAAGTCGGGAATGTAAGCGTAAAAGGCTGCCCGGCGCAACGCCACGGCCGCCTGCCGTTGCCTGTCCAGGTCGCCGACCAGTTGTGCCAGTTGTTCCAGATCCTTTGCCTGGGCTGCGCGCTGACCCCGCCAGGCGTACACCTCTTCTCGCGCCAGCAAGATCTCCGTCGCGACAGCCATTTCCTCCGGCTCTGTAAGGGCCAGCGCGCGGCTAAAGGCGTCGACGGCCGCCTCCGTTTCGTAGCGCCGTTTGGCTACTACTCCCGCCTGTCGCAGACGCGCCCGGGCCACCGGCCGCAGCGTGGTCACTCCCAGTTCATACGCCTTCTCATAGTGAAAGGCGATCTCTTCGATGAAGGCGTCCCGCTCATTTGCATGCAGGGTTTCCAGCGTGGCCGCAGCTTTACGGTGCATCGTG
>JAWVYQ010000045.1:0-24558 GCA_033722615.1 Promineifilaceae bacterium (SeqCode) | reverse complement strand
GCAGGATTTCGCCTGGTAATCGTGCTGAGTCGCGTCCTCGATTTTCCCGGAAAGGGGACGGCGGCCGGGTGACGTTGGCCGCAGCACTCTCTGGGAAAATGAACGTCGTCCGGGTTACAGGTTGCCGCGGAGGGCTTGTTCTCGCTCGATGGCTTCGAAAAGGGCCTTGAAGTTGCCCTTGCCAAAACCGCGGGAGCCGTGGCGTTCGATGATCTCGTAGAAGAAGGTCGGCCGGTCCTCCACCGGTTTAGTGAAGATCTGTAACAGATAACCTTCCTCGTCGCGGTCGACCAGGATGCCCAACTCGGCCAGTTTGTCGATGGGTTCGTCGATCTCGCCGACGCGCTGCTCCAACGCCTCGTAGTAGGTGTGGGGCACGTGCAGGAACTCGATGCCGTTTTCCCGTAGCTGGCTGACGGCGGTGATGATGTCGTTGGTAGAGAGGGCTAGGTGCTGCACGCCCGGCCCGTGGTAATAGTCGAGGTATTCCTGGATCTGTGATTTCTTCCTGCCCTCGGCCGGTTCGTTGATGGGGAACTTCACCTTGCCGGTGCCGTCCTGGACGACCTTGGACATGAGGGCGGAATACTCTGTCGAGATGTCGCGGTCGTCGAAGTGGAGGAGCTGGCTGAAGCCCATGGATTGGGCAAAGAAGTTGACCCAGCGATCCATGGCGCCGAGTTCGACGTTGCCCACCATGTGGTCGATGTGGGCCAGGCCCACGCCTTTGTGGCGGCCGTTTTTGCCCGGCCGGTGGCCGTTGTGGGTCTCGAAGCCGGGGGCAAAGGGGCCGTGATAGTCGGAACGATCCACGAATTTGATGACGGTGTCGCCGTAAGTGTGGATGGCGGAATAGCGGAGAACGCCGTAATCGTCCTCTTCCTGGGTCGGGGGAATGGCGCCGGTCGCGCCCCGTTGCGTGGTCTCGCGATAGGCATCGGCCGCGTCGGGCACTTCGAGGGCTATCACGCCCACGCCGTCCCCGTGCAGGTGGTGATGGCGGGCAATGGCGTGATCCGGGCTTAAGGGGGCCGTCAGGAGCAGGCGGATCATGCCCTGCTCCATCACGTAAGAGGCGCGGTCGCGCATCCCCGTTTCCAGGCCGCCAAAGGCGGTGTTGGCAAAGCCGAACCCCTGCTCGTAAAAGTAGGCGGCCTGTTTGGCGTTGCCAACGTACATCTCGACGTGATCGACTCGTTTGATCGGTAAGAAATCTTCGCTCATGGCGCTTTCACCTCCGAAAATGAATTTCTCCTCGTCGTAGCGGGCGTCAGTGGCGTCTCTTATTCGACGACAAATCGGCGGACGACGCGGGCCAAGCGTTCGATGCCGTCTTCGATGGCCGGCACGTCCGCGTTGGCAAAGCAAAGGCGCAGGCAGTGGCCGGCCGACAGGCCGGGGAGGGAGAAGGCGCGGCCGGGAATGAATGCCACCTGCTCCTCTTCGATCGCGGCCTGCAACAGCTCCATGGTGTCGAGGTGGGAGGGTAGCTCGACCCAGACGAACATGCCGGCGGCCGGAGTGGTCCAGCGCACGCCGGCCGGGAAGGTGCGATTGAGCGCTTCGAGCATGGCGTCGCGACGGCGGCCGTAGACGCGGCGCAACAGATCCAGATGATCGGGGAGATGGCCGTCGTCGAGAAAAGCGGAAACGGCCCGCTGCGTCAGCGCCGAGGTCTCCAGATCGCCGGCCTCCTTGACGACGGTCAGCCGGGGCACCAGCGCCTCGGGCGCAACCATCCAGCCCAGGCGCAGGGCGGGCGCGACGAGCTTGGAGAAGGAGCCGACGTAAAAAACCCAATCCGGCTCCAGGGCCTTGAGCGGTGGAGCAGCCTCACCGTCGTAAGCGAGGAAGCCATAGGGATCGTCCTCGACGATGGGCAGGCGATTGGCGCGGGCCACGGCGACGAGACGGCGTCGTTTCTCAGGCGTAATGCTCACGCCCAGGGGATTCTGGGCTTCGGGAATGACGTAGAGAAAGGCCGGCCGGGCGCCGGCTGCCAGAAGGCCCTCCACCGCGTCGACGTCAATGCCGGTCTCCAGGTCCGTGGGAACGGGCAGAATCTCCGGACGGAAGGGGGCCACTGCCTGCTGGATCCCGGTGTAGACGATCTCCTCCAGCATCACCTGCCCCCCCGGATTGAGCAACAGGCGCGTGAGGACGTCCAGCGCCTGCTGCGCGCCGGTAGTGATGAAGACCTGCTCCGGCGTACAGGCGACGCCTCGCTCGCCCATGAGGTCGACGACGTGGCGGCGCAGCGGGGCAAAGGGCGGGCGGTATTGGAGTGCGTTTTCGTCCTCGGCCAGCACGCGGGCCAGGGCGGCAGCGTAGGCCTCGCGGGGAAAGTATTCGGGGGCGGGCAGCCCACCGGCGAAGGAGAGAATGCCCGGCCGGGACACGACGCCTATCATCTGCCGCAACACGGAGCGCTCCATGGTGCGCGCCCAGTCGGCGAGGGCGATCTCGCCCACCTGTCCCTTCTTCACCTTTGTCGGCTGCATCTTTCTCTCCGTGTGATTACGGTTCAGGCAAAGGGACCGGTCCCTGCCCGTCCGATTCGACGGGAACCGACGTCGTTTCCTTGATTTCACTCAGCACCAGGCTGGTCCGAATCTTATCCATGCCCGGAATGGGGGTCAGGGTCTCTACGAGGAACTGTTCCAGATGTTTGCGATTGCGCACGACGACCTTCAACAGATAATCGTATTCCCCGGTTATATGGTGGCACTCCAGGACTTCGGGCAACCCTTGCACTACGTCGCGAAAACGGGCAATGGCCGCCGGTTCGTGCCGGCGCAGGGTCACCTGCACGAAGCAAAGCATGTCAAAGCCCAGGGCTTCCCGGCTGACCAGGGTGACGTAGCGTTCAATCACGCCCCTCTGTTCCAGCTTGCGCAGGCGCTTTTGGAGGGCCGGCGCCGAGAGGTCAACCCGGCGCGCCAGCTCGGCATGGGTCAGGCGAGCATCGCCTTGCAGGTGGCGCAGGACGACGCGGTCGATATCGTCTAGCTCAGTCTTCATCTTAACTATTTTCGGCAGATTACTGGATAATCTAAACGTATTATAAGAAAGCGGGTAATGATTATCAACTAAAAATCGTTATTTGCTTTCGTTTCTAAACCGGCGGGAGGAACCACGCGCATCGGCCACTTCCCTTCTTTGCGGCGTAGATATTGCCGGCGGCGGCGGGCGTAACCGGCGTCGAGGGCGGAGAGGGGGCGCAGTTCGCCGGAGGCCATCAGCACGTCGGGGTCGAGGGTCCTCAGCTTTGTGCTGACGCGAAAGGTGGGGCTTGCCTCATCCCACTCGAAGCGCGTTTCTGGGGAGACGAGGGCCAGCGTGCGCTGCAACGGGGGATCGGCCGCATCGTGCAACGTCTGCCAGACGACGCGGTCGGTTTTCCAGAGGTCGTCGCGGTCGATGACGCCGATCTCGAGGGCGCGGCGGATGGCCCGCGCAGCCAGCTCGTACAGACCAACTTCGCGGAAGTTGGCCCAGCTGGCGTCGTCGGCCGCCAGGTAAGTCTCTGCCAGCCAGCGGGCGGCGTGGACGTCGTCGGTGACGATACGGCCGTCGTGCACGATCAGGTGGCCCAACGCACGCTGCACGTCGGCCGGCGTAGAGAGGCCCAGATCCAGGCTGTCTCTGAGGAAGTAATCGAGACGGTCGGCGCAAAGGCGGGGAGCCGGTTGCTCCAGCAAGGGGAACTTCTCTTCATCCACGACGTGCCGCCAGTCTAAGCCGTACTCCGCCAGCAGGTGGGGCAACTCGGTCGTCGCTATGTATGCCTCTTTTACCTCGTCGTGGTAGCTCTGGCTGTCGTGGCCCTGGAAGACGTAGTCGATGACGTGACTAAAAGCGGTGTGGCTGACATCGTGCAAAAGGGCGGCGATCTGTTCCGGTAACGGCGCGCCGAGCCGGCGCGCCAGCAGCATGACGCCCACCGAATGCTCGAAACGGGTAACGGGGCGGGTAATCCCGATGAGGGCCGTGATCCCGTGCTGCAACACGCCGCGCAGACGGCGCATCGGCGCGGAGTCGATCAGGGCCAGCAGCACCGGTTCTTCAATCCGTTGTGAACCATATACATCATCACGATATTCCATAGGCGAATCCTTCATGCTTTGCTTTTCGTTTTCTCTTTAAGGCGTTTGCGATTATACTACGCTCATCTTCAACGACGCGTCACCGTCGACGTGATAGGTATGACTTATGAAATGGACGTGGCTGATCGCAATCACCTTCCTTATCCTCCTTCCGGCCGCGTGCCAGCCGGGAACGGTCGGCCACTTTTCGTCTAACCGAGACCGGGCGACGTTTCCACCCCCTCCCGGACAACCGATTGTACTGGAAGTTGCCGATCTGGCAGCGCAGCCGGAAAGTTACGCGGGGGCGTACGTGCGGGTGAGCGGGCGTTACCAGCGCCCGCCCGTCATCGTCTGCGAAGCTAACGCCCGCCGCTCCCCTGCCCGGTGGATGTTAAGAGAGGGCGAACTCACTATCGCGGCCGCCGGTTTTGAAAACCTGATTCAGCCGCTTTGGCCTAGCGGCCTGACGGTGACGGTCGAAGGGCGATGGCAATGGTGGCGCGGCCCCGTCGGGTGTGGCAAAGGCGCGCCGGTGCAGGAGGTCTGGTACCTGGCCGTGACAAGGATCGTCTCGCCAAGCCCTATCACCCGCGTGACACTGACGCCTTCGAGCGTAGCGGGCGGCACAACAATCGAGGCGCCGGATGCGACGAACACGCCGGCCGGGGGCGCGGAAGAAGGGGGAACGACGCCCACGGCGACGGCGGACAGCGGCCAACCCACGCCATCGCCGACGACGGCCGAGGCGACAGCATCCGCGACGCCCACCGAAAGCGCGGTAGGCGGCACGACGCCCACGACGACCCCGGCCTTGACGACGACGGTGGATATCACGGCCACGGATACGGCAACGCCGGGCACGCCGTCGCCGACCAATACGCTGCGACCGGGCGAAACGCCGCAACCAACGGGAACGGGTACATCGACCCTCACGCCGTCGCCGACCAACACGTTACGGCCGGGCGAAACGCCGCAGCCGACGAATACGCCCTCGGTGACGCCCTCGCCGACCAACACCTCACAGCCGGGCCAACCGACGGCCACGGCGACGGCAACGCCGACCTCAGCGCCGCTCTCCATCGTCGACCAGGGGACGTTAGCCTTCCAGGACTTGCAGGGGCGGAGCATGCCCAATGACACGGCGCATAGCTGGCAGATAGACGTCCAGGCCGGAGACGTGCTTACGGTTAGCGTCGCCGCTCCGATCGATCGGGATCTGGCGCTCGAAATTCAGGATTCGGAAGGGGAAACGGTGGCAGCCAGTAATGAGGGGCCGGCCGGCGAGATTGAGACGATAGCGCGGCTAAACCTACAAGAGGCCGGCACGTATCGTGTCATCGTCCGCGAGGGCCGGCAGCGCGCCAGCGCCTACCATATCATGGTTATCAACCAGTTCAACGCCAGCCTGCTCTTCAGCGGCATTCTCGCATTTGGGCAGACAGAGAACGATCAGTTGCAAGAATTCACCGACAATTTCTGGTTCTTCCAGGGAGAGGGAAACACGTCGGTGGACATTACCGTCGCGCCGACCGAGAGTAACCGGGACATACTATTCAAAGTCTACGGGCCTGGGGGCGAGCTTCTCACCGGTTCATATGGACCCGAAGGCTGGATAGACAACGGGTTAAACGGCGAGGCCGAGGAATTGCTGGACTTTCCGCTGCCCTCGGCGGGGCTCTATGCCGTGCACGTCGGGGAATCGAGCTTCGAACCGGCGGGCTTCACGATCAGGGTCACCCAATAACGCCGGCCAGGCAGTCGGTTCCCTGCCCGCTTACTCCTTCCGTTGCAAAAGCTCAAACGCCGAATAACGATGGCGAACGTTGCCGTGATCGTTGAGGGGGACGCCCTCCACCTCGACCCAGGCGTGGGCTTTCAAATCCTCCCCTTCCTTGCGCACGCCCAGGCGTAATTCGCTCTGAATGCCCCGCCGTTGCAGGAGCCACCAAAGGGTCAGCGATTGGGGCAGGCAGGTGGCGTAGGGCAGCCGGCGAGCGGCGCGGCGCACGCCGGTCGCAGCGCGTTGCGAGAAGGCGCCGTCGGGGGGCGATTGTGCCGGCGCCGGACGGGGGGCATGGCGACCCATCCAGCGATAGACGCGGCGAAGGCCGAAGAGGCGCAGGCCGCCCGCGGTCAGCGTCAGCAGGGCAGCGGACTCCAGGACAACGCGACGTTCGGCGCCAGAAAGCGCCAGGAGCTTACGAAGGCCCGGCCGACGCTTCGTCATCTTCAATCGTCACCAATCCGGCCTCTGCCAGATTAGCAATCAACTCGGCCAGGTCGCTGCGCAACTGCTCTTCCTCGACCTCATATTCGGCCAGCATCTGGGCGACGACGGCATCAACGTCGTGATGCTCGTCAAGCAGTTGCCAGACGCGGGCGCCGACCTCGTCCAGCCCGAAGTACCGTTCGCTACCCAGGTCGAGCATGACGGCTTCCCCCTCTAATTCGCGAAACAGCACGTCTGAAGAAGGGATGACGCGCCGGGGCAAAGAGTGAGTCATTGTTTTACTCCCATGAGCATGGCATCGTCGTCGGCGTCCGCGACCGATGTACCGGCGCCGCCGACGATAGAATAGAACGGCTACCCTTCGGCCGGCAGCAAGCCGTCGAGCAGTTGGAGACAGGTGGCACAATCTCTGTAGTCGGCGCTCTCCGTAGCCACCGCCAGGTCGACGGAGACGCCTAGCTCTTGCAGCGCCCCTGCCAGCCGGCAAAGGGGAAAGCCGACGACCCCAGTATAACAACCGTCGAGCCGGGCGACAGGCCGAAAACCGCTGTGCTGAATGGCGTAGCTGCCGGCCTTATCCAGCGGGTCGCCGGTGGCCACGTAAGCGTCTATCTCGGCGTCGTCGTAGTCACGCATGGTGACGGCGGTGGTGGAAAGGGCCGACGCAGCGCATCCCCGGCCGGCATCGAGTAAGACAAGGCCGGTATGTACGTAATGGGTGCGACCACGAAGGCGGCGGAGCATGGCGCGCGCCTCGGCGGCGCCGGCCGGTTTGTTCAACATTTCGCCGTCCAGGACGACCGTCGTGTCAGCGGCGATGATGATTCCGTCCCTGTCGGCGCCAGCAGCGGCTGCTTCGGCTTTCAGGCGCGCGGTGCGCACCACGTTCACGACCGGATCGGGGTGGGTGACGCTCTCTTCGTCGACGGCCGTTGGGCGAACGGTCACCCGCCGCCGGAGCAACTGAATGAGGGCGTGCCGACGAGGCGACGCCGAAGCCAGAATCAGATCAGGCATATGCCCACTAAAACAGAAAGGCCGGCTTTATGCAAACCGGCCTGTCTTAATCCTGGAGCGGTGCGCCTGCTTATTTTACTTCGACGACGGCGCCAACTTCTTCCAGTTTGGCTTTGGCGTCGTCGGCGGCCTCTTTGCTGACCGCTTCGAGAATGGTGTTGGGCGCGCCATCGACGACTTCTTTCGCCTCTTTGAGCCCGAGGTTGGTCATGGCACGCACTTCCTTAATGACGTTGATCTTCTTCGGCCCGATTTCCTTGAGGACGACGTCAAACTCGGTCTGTTCCTCAGCTTCCTCGGCCGCGCCGGGCGCGCCGGCCATAGCCATGGCGCCGGCAACCGGGGCCGCCGCGCTGACGCCCCACTTCTCTTCTAGCATCTGGGTCAGTTCGGCCGCCTCCAGCAAGGTCAGGCCACTCAGTTCTTCGACAATCTTTTCAAGATCAGCCATTGTAAAAATCCTCCGATTTTACGTTTCGGTTGGTGTCAGATTCGACAGGTTACGAAGCAGCTTCGGCCGCTTCTTCTTCTTGTTGGGAATAAGCGTTCAGGACATTCATGATCTGGCGCACGCCGTTGGCCACTGTGGACGTCACGTTTTGCGCCGGAGCGTTGATCAGGCCGATAATCTGGGAGCGAAGTTCGTCCAGCGTGGGCAAGTCGGCCAGGGCCTCAATTTGCTCCACAGTGAGAAAGTCGCCGTCCATCAAGCCGCCCTTGATCAAAAAGTGCTCCTCTTCGTCGGCAAAGTCCACCAGCGCCTTGGCCAGGGTAGACAATTCGCCGAGGGCGAAACCGGTGGCGGTCTGTCCTTCCAGCAATTCGTCAGGAATAGGCCGGTCAGTTTCCTGGAGCGCCAGACGGAGCAACGAGTTCTTCGTCACGTGATACGCGCCTTCCGCCTTGCGCACTTCAGAGCGCAGTTCTTCCAATCGCTGCACGCCAATTCCGGAATAATCGGTGAGGAATACGCCCGTGCTTTGCTGCAATAGCTCGGTGTATTGGGCCACTAATTCCTCTTTACGTTCTCTTGAAAGAGCCAAGTACAATCACCTCCTCGATCAGGAATAAAAAAATCCTCATATCAGCCGATATGAGGATTCAGGAGCAAGTTTAGGCGGGCAGCGCATTTCCTCGCCGGGGAAGGAAAATCCACCAGCGGAAAGAAATCGATGCCGCACGTACTGCCGGAAGCCCCACCTCGGCTGGCAAAAGATTAAGTCAGACGAGCAAAGAGCGCGCCTGACGCCAACTGTCTTCGGTAGAGACAGCGTAACGACACGGGCAGACGTCGGGCAAAAGCCTAACGCGCAAACGCCTACCCCCGTCGACGGCTTCTAGTTGTTAACGGTAAACTTGGTTGGGCGACGGCAAGCACCATCGCGCGCAAACCGGATGCTATTCTAGCCGATTACCTCGGAGACGTCCACTTTGATGGGCGGGCCCATGGTATTGGCCATGACAATCTTGCGGATGAACATGCCCTTGGCGGCCGGGGGCCGGGCGCGCTTGACAGCATCGACCAGATAGTTGAAGTTGTCCAGCAACTGCTCCTCGGTAAAGCTGGCTTTACCGATGGGCACGTGCAGGTTGGCCGTGCGGTCTACGCGAAACTCGACGCGGCCGGCCTTGGTCTCGCGAATCAATTCCGGTAAGTCTTCCGGCTGGGCAACGGTCCCGGCGCGCGGATTGGGCATGAGACCGCGCGGGCCGAGAACGCGGCCCAGGCGGCCGACCTTGCCCATCATCGCCGGAACGGCGATGGCTACGTCGAAATCGACCCAACCACCCTGTATCTTCTCGATGACCTCATCGTCGGCAATGATGTCGGCGCCGGCCTCTTCGGCCAGCGTGGCGGCTTCGCCTTCAGCGAAGACGAGCACGCGCACTTCCTTGCCCAGGCCGTGGGGCAATACGACAACTTCGCGCACCTGCTGATCGGCATGGCGCGGGTCCACCCCTAGCCGAAAGTGGACTTCGACGGTGGGATCAAAATTGGTGTATGCCGTCTCCTTGATCAGTTTGACGGCTTCCTCACGGCTGTAATTGTGGTCGCGGTCAACCTTTTCCGCGGCTTCCTGATATTTTCGTCCTCTGTTAGCCATGTTTACTCCTGGTGGTCATCGCGGGCCGGCCGGGCCGACCCTGCCACGTTGTTATGCTCTCAGTCAATTACGGTAATGCCCATGCTACGGGCCGTACCGGCGATAATCCTCTTGGCCATTTCGATGTCGTGGGCGTTAAGATCTTTCATCTTGATCTCGGCGATTTCGGCCAACTGATCCTGGGTCACAGTGCCTACTTTGTCTCGATTGGGTACCGACGAACCGCTGTCGATGCCGGCGGCCTTCTTCAACAGGTCGGCGGCCGGCGGCGTCTTGAGGATAAACGAGAAGCTACCGTCCTGATAGATGGTCACTTCGACGGGAACGATCTGGCCCACCTGGCCGGCCGTCTTGGCGTTGTATTCCTTGCAGAACTGCATCAAATTGATGCCGTGAGGGCCAAGGGCGGTACCGACCGGGGGCGCCGGATTGGCTTTCCCGCCGGGAATTTGGATTTTTACGACTGCTTTTACTTTCTTAGCCATTTTTTCTCTCCTGGAGTACAAGCGCCCGCGGGGGCTCCTCCTGATTGCAGAACATCTTTCACAAAAACAGGAGCGAGAAAATCTCTCGCCCCTGACGGGTTATCACCGAATGTCAGTCTTGCCGGCGCCGCTTAAAGGGCGCTCAGGCTATACTTTTTCAACGTGCAGGAAATCCAGTTCGACGGGCGTCTCGCGGCCGAAGAAGGAAACGAGGACGCGCACTTTGGCGCGGTCGGGGTCGATCTCCTGGACGGTGCCGATAAAATCGGCGAAGGGGCCGGTGCCGATGCGCACCTTTTCCCCTACCTGGAAGTCGAACTTGACCTTTGGCGCTTCGGCTTCCATGCGGTTCATGATCTTGGCAACTTCATCTTCCCGCAAGGGCGTGGGTTCGTTGCCCATGCCCACGAAGCCGGTGACGCCGGGCGTATTGCGTACGACGTACCAGGAGTCTTCGTCCATCAACATCTGAACGAGAATGTAACCGGGAAAGACGCGGCGTTCGACGGTCTTTCGTTTCCCTTCCTTAATCTCGATCTCTTCTTCGGTAGGGACGACCACGTCGAAGATCTTGTGGTGCATACCCATCGTCTCGATACGTTGCTCGATGCTGTGGCGCACCTTATTCTCGTAACCGGAGTAGCAGTGAACGACGTACCACGCGCGGCCGTCGTCGGGTATCTCGGCCGACGCCTCCGTTTCATCTTCTGTGATTTGGTCAGCCTCTTCCTCAACTGCCTCCTCTTCGGAGACTTCTACCTCTTCGGAAGGGCTTAGATCCAGTTCGTCGTTCATCTTTATCACTATCGCTCGTTTAAGTGATTAATGCATTCACCAATAATTGTATCGCGTTGGAAAAAGCGGCGTCGAGAATGACGCCAAGGAAGATGGCCATAGCGGCCGAAACGCCGATAACAACCAGCGTCAGGCGCCACGCCTCTTCCCGAGTCGGCCAGGTAACTTTTCGCAGTTCGCCGCGCGTCTCGCGAAAATAGCGAACGACGGGATTGGATTGACCGCTACTTTGTCTTGCTCGTTTCGAATTTGCCACTCTGTTTGCGCCTCAGTCGCTTGTCTCGGTGCTCGCTTCACCGACACTCCGTATCAAAGAAATAGCAGGGGGTGCAGGACTCGAACCCGCAACCTACGGTTTTGGAGACCGTTGCTCTGCCAATTGAGCTAACCCCCTATCAATGCCGGTCACACCGGCAGACGATTAGCGTGTTTCTCGATGTAACTGGTGCTGACGGCAACGCGGGCAAAACTTACGTAGTTCAAGTCGCCCAGAATCGTTGCGTCGATTCTTCTGGGTAATGTAATTACGCTCTTGACACACCGTACAGGCGAGCGTGACGTGTGTGCGTACTGCCCTTCTAGCCATAATAAACCCTTAACAAGGGGCGCGCACTCTTCACACGCGCCCCCCATTTCTTGCTAATCCTAATCTAAGATCTTGGTAATGACGCCGGCGCCGACGGTCAGACCGCCTTCACGGATGGCGAATCGGCTGCCCTCTTCCAACGCCACCGGGGTGATTAGCTTCACCCGCAGGTTCACGTTGTCTCCAGGCATCACCATCTCCACCCCTTCCGGTAGCGCGATCTCTCCCGTCACGTCCATCGTCCGGATGTAGAACTGCGGCCGGTACCCCGGGAAGAACGCCTTGTGCCGGCCCCCTTCTTCTTTCCGCAACACGTACACCTCGCTCATGAACTCCCGGTGCGGCGTGATGCTCCCCGGCTTGGCCAATACCTGTCCGCGCTCAATCTCGTCGCGGCCTACGCCTCGCAACAGCAACCCCGCGTTGTCCCCCGCTTCGACCTTGTCCAGCGTCTTGTGGAACATCTCCATCGACGTCACCACAACCTTCTGGATGTCGTCCTGCAGGCCCACAACTTCCACTTCGCTGCCCGGCGTCAACGTCCCGCGCTCCACGCGGCCCGTCACCACCGTCCCGCGCCCTTTGATGCTGAACACGTCCTCCACCGGCATCAGGAACGGCCGGTCTGTGTCCCGCTCCGGCGTCGGTATGTATTCGTCCACCACCCGCAGCAGTTCCCAGATCGGCGCGTACGCCGGCGCGTCCATATCTTCGCTGTCGCTCTCCAACGCTTCCAGCGCGCTCCCACGCACGATCGGCGTCTCGTCGCCCGGAAACTCGTAGCTGTCCAGCAACTCGCGCAACTCCAGCTCCACCAGCTCCAGCAGCTCTTCGTCGTCCATCATGTCCACTTTGTTCAGAAAGACGACCATCGCCGGCACTTCCACCTGCCGCGCCAGCAACACGTGCTCGCGCGTCTGCGGCATCGGCCCGTCCGGCGCTGCCACCACCAGAATCGCCCCGTCCATCTGCGCTGCGCCCGTGATCATGTTCTTGATGTAGTCCCGGTGCCCAGGGCAGTCTACGTGCGCGTAGTGGCGCTGTTCCGTCTGGTATTCGACGTGGGAAATGGAGATCGTGATGCCCCGGTCTTTCTCTTCCGGCGCATTGTCGATCATGTCGAACGCCGAAAAGTCGGCGAACCCTTTCATCGACAGCACCTTCGTGATGGCCGCTGTCAGCGTCGTCTTGCCGTGGTCGATGTGACCGATGGTGCCGATGTTGACGTGGGGTTTGTCGCGTACAAATTTTTCTTTGCTCATTTCCTTCCTGTCCTTTCCTGTCTTACTCTTCTCACTTTGACTGACGGCCAGTTAACGTTTTCGCCAACTTTCATTTATAAGCGTCGTTTAGAGCGATCCCTTTTGAATCTTTTGAGACAATTCGTCCGGCACGGGAGCGTAATGTTCCAACTCCATGGTGAACGTGCCCCGACCCTGGGTCATAGAACGCAAACGGGTAGCATAACCGAACATCTCCGAGAGAGGCACTTTCGCACGAATAGCCTGAATATTGTCGCTGCGCATCTCCATCCCTTCGATGGTGCCACGCTGAGACGACAGGTGCCCGATGACGTCGCCGGTATACTCCTCCGGTAACACGACTTCAACGTCCATGATCGGCTCGAGGATGACGGGCCGGCCGCGATGGATCGCCTCTTTCAGAGCCATGGAACCGGCGACCTTGAAAGCCATTTCCGAAGAGTCTACCTCGTGAAAGGAGCCGTCGGCGAGGGTAACTTTGATGTCCACGATGGGATAGCCGGCCAGGACGCCGCTCTCCATCGCTTCACGGATACCCCTCTCGGCGGGCTTGATGAACTCTTTCGGAATGGCCCCTCCGTAAATCTCATCCTCGAAAATGAACCCCGTCCCCGGCTCCAGTGGCTCCACGTCCAGCACGACGTGACCGTACTGCCCCCGGCCGCCCGTCTGGCGAACAAAGCGGCCATGAACGCCTTCTACCGGGCGGGTAATCGTCTCCCGGTAGGCGACGCGCGGGCGGCCAATGTTAGCCGCCACCTTAAACTCGCGAAGCATACGGTCCACGAGCACCTCCAGGTGGAGTTCGCCCATGCCATAAAGGAGCGTTTGCCCCGTCTGGTCGTCGGTACGCACCTGGAAAGTCGGATCCTCTTCGGCCAGAGCGCGCAAAGCCACGCCCATCTTGTCCTGGTCGAGGTTGGTCTTGGGCTCGATGGCCACGGAGATCACAGGCTCCGGGAAATCGATGGACTCCAACAGGATGGGATCGTCAAAGCTACAGAGCGTATCGCCAGTGAACGTCGTCTTCAGCCCGAGCGTCGCGGCGATATGCCCGGCGTGCACTTCATCCAAATCTTCGCGGTGTTCCGCGTGCATGCGCAGAATGCGACCGATGCGCTCCTTCTTATCTTTGGTAGCGTTGAGCACCGATTCGCCGCGGCGCAACACGCCTGAATAGACCCGGAAGAAAGCAAGACGGCCGACGTAAGGGTCGGTCACGATCTTGAACACTAGGGCCGAAAGGGGCGCGTCGTCCTCCGCCGGCCGGGTCTCGACCTCCTCCGTCTCCGGATCCGTCCCTTCGATGGGAGGTACGTCCAGAGGAGATGGCAGGTAGTAGACGGCGGCATCCAACACCTTCTGCACCCCTTTGTTGCGCAGAGCGGAGCCGCAGAGCACGGGCGTCACCTCGCGGCGAATGGTCGCCTTGCGCAGCGCCTCGCGCAACTCCTCGGCCGTGATCTCTTCGTCTTCCAGGTAACGCATCATCAGCTCGTCGTCGGTCTCGATGATATGCTCGATGATGGTCGCCCGGGCCTCTTCAGCCTCGTCGCGCACCGATTCAGGTATCTCGACGACCACGGGCCGGGCGCCCAGGTCTTCTTCTTCCCAGACGAAGGCCTCCATGGTCAGCAAGTCAACGATGCCGCGGAAATCAGATTCCGCACCGATGGGCCATTGAATGGCGACCGGTTTGGCCTTGAGGCGTTCGCGGATCATCTCGATCGCCTTGACGTAGTTGGCGCCCACGCGGTCCATCTTGTTGATGAAGCAGATGCGGGGCACGCCGTACTCGTCGGCCTGGCGCCACACCGTTTCCGACTGCGGTTCCACGCCGGCGACGGCGTCGAAGACGACAATGCCGCCGTCGAGGACGCGCAGGCTGCGTTGCACCTCGGCAGTGAAGTCGATGTGGCCCGGCGTGTCGATGATGTTGATCTGATGGTCCATCCAGTAGGCAGTCGTCGCCGCGGCGGTAATGGTAATGCCGCGCTCCTGCTCCTGGACCATGTGATCCATCGTTGCCGCTCCCTCATGGACTTCACCCATGCGGTGAATGCGGCCAGTGTAATATAGTATTCGCTCCGTCGTCGTCGTCTTCCCGGCGTCAATATGGGCGATGATGCCGAGATTGCGGACGCGCTCTAATGGAAATGCCATCTAATTAAGTATTCCTGGTACTCAGTATTCTGTTAATCAATGTTGTGATAAACGTGATGCCGCTCTTCAAGTGGCCGGGCATTACAGGCTGACGCACCGGCGCTACGTCGATCTGTAACGTCGGTATCTAATCGGCATGCGACAGAGACGCACTGTAACACCGGTTTTCAACCGGCCCGACCAGTTAATGTTGTTAAGTTAGTAGAACTATCTGTAGAAAATTAGAATCGGTAGTGAGCGAAGGCCCGGTTCGCTTCGGCCATGCGGTGGGCGTCGTCCCGGCGTTTAACGGCAGCACCCTGATTGTTGGCCGCGTCCATCAACTCATTAGCCAGCTTTTCAGACATAGAGCGACCGCCACGGTTGCGCGCGGCCGCCAGCAGCCAACGCATGGCCAGGGAGACGCGCCGGTTGGGCGGCACCTCGATAGGCACCTGATAAGTGGACCCGCCGACGCGGCGCGGCCGAACCTCGACGCGGGGCATGGCGTTGTCCAGCGCCTGCTCAAAGATATCCAACGGATCTGCACCCATACGCTCCTCAATCTTGTCGAAGGCAGTGTACAGGATCCGCCGGGCCACGCTCTTCTTGCCATCGCTCATGAGACGGTTGATGAACATGGCCACGTGCTCGCTGTCATACTTGAGATCGGGATCGACCTCGCGTTTATCTGGGCTAAAACGTCTGGGCATTTCTCTTACTCCGTCCAGGTCAGGCGCACGTTACACACTGCGCCCGCTCACTATCTATTCTCGGGGCGCCTTGGCGCCATATTTTGAACGGCCCTGCTTTCGATCGTCGACACCGGTCGCGTCAAGGGCGCCGCGAACGATGTGATAGCGTACGCCGGGCAGGTCTTTGACACGGCCGCCGCGAACGAGCACCACCGAGTGGTCCTGAAGCTGGTGCCCCTCTCCGGGAATGTAGGCCGTTACTTCGATGCCGTTGGTCAGGCGCACACGGGCCACCTTACGCAACGCCGAATTCGGTTTCTTGGGCGTCGCCGTCGCCACACGCGTGCATACGCCGCGCTTCTGGGGCGCGCCTTTCGGCTGCTTGGTGCGACGCTGTTTAAAGGAATTGAACGTCCACTGCAGTGCAGGCGCCTTGTTCTTTTTCTTCTTAGGCTTGCGCCCTTTGCGAACAAGTTGATTAATTGTAGGCACGTCTATCAGTCTCCTCGTTCAACGAACAATCGCTTAACGTCTGTACCTCGCGACCCCCACTTTTGGGGCCGCTAATTCTCTCCGATTGGTATCACTTCTCGACAATCGAGGCCATCGGAGTGGTATACTCGATGGCCTCGAAGTTAATTTACTTATGCAATTCGTAACAATGGCCCTGGCTGGCAATGCATGTGATCCCTGCCGGGCGCATCACCATAAACGTCAGTGCACAAGCATCAGAGTTTTGCTCTCCATTTTAACACTACGTTTAGCGGCCAAAGCTACGACCGTAACTACACAGCACGAACGAGTATTGTACCACATCTATTCATATTGTCAAAGGAATACAGGAGTGAAATCCTGTCTGTTAACGCCGGTTCCGGGCCAGGTCCATCAGCCCTGAACCGACCCACTTCTTCTGCCGCTGATCGTCTTCTTTGCCAAAGCGAATGACGTTGCCGTCTTCTGTCACTGCTTCCACAGACAGCCCCAGACTCTGGAGTTCCTTCACGAGTACACGGAAGGAGGCGGGAACGCCGGGCTCTTCGATAGCCTCATCTTTGACGATGGCTTCATAGGTCTTAACCCGGCCCTGCACGTCGTCCGACTTGACGGTAAGCATCTCCTGAAGTGTGTGGGCAGCGCCGTACGCTTCCAGCGCCCACACCTCCATCTCGCCAAAGCGCTGGCCGCCAAATTGGGCCTTGCCGCCTAGCGGCTGCTGCGTGACGAGGGAGTAGGGACCGGTGGAACGGGCGTGCACCTTATCTTCGACAAGGTGTGCCAGCTTCATCATGTGCAAGATTCCCACGGTCACCGGCTGGTCCAGGGCCTGTCCTGTCTTGCCGTCGTACAATTTCTCTTTTCCGATAAGGGGCAGAGGAAGGCCAGTTTCAAGCGTGACCTGGTTGGCCTTCTCGACGAGATCGTCCACGTCGGCCTCCATCGGGTCCACGTGTAACTCCTCCGGCAGGTCCTCGCCGTGCGCGTCTAACATGTAGCTGTACCATTCGCGCACGCCGACCTCAATAGCCTTCTCGTCGTAGGGAACGCGACCTTTCTTACTCAGGGTGAAATCGGCGAAGATCTCGTCCGGGTCCCAGCCGCGCATGGTTAGCCATTCACGAACGACGGACATGCGTGCGTGCACCGGTTCCGTTTCCAGTCGATCCTCGTCGTATCCCTTCTCGCCGAGCCAGGAAACGATGAACAGGCGTCGCGCTTCGTCATCGTCCTCTAGCAGCTCTAGATCGTAGTCCATTTCGTCGAGCCAGTCCCAGGCCCATTCGGTAACGACTTCCCAGGCGCGGTCGGCCAGCCAGGCGCGGGCCAGTTCAGACTGAATCTCGCGCTCGCTGGCGCCGTCGAAGACGGGGGTAATGGCCCGGAAGCCGAGGCGCTCGGCCGCCCAGCCAAGGTGGGTTTCCAGCACCTGACCAATGTTCATCCGGCCGGGCACGCCCAGGGGGCTAAGGATGATGTCCACCGGCGTTCCATCCGGCAGGAAAGGCATATCCTCGACAGGCACGACCTTGGAAATGACGCCTTTGTTACCGTGGCGGCCGGCCATCTTGTCGCCTTCCTGGATCTTCCGTCGCTGGGCCACGCTCACGCGGACCATCGTCTCTACCCCGGCCGGCAGGTCGCGGTCCTGTTGGCGGTCAAAGATCTGAACGTCGACCACCTTGCCGCGGGCGCCGTGGGGCAGGCGCAAGCTGGAATCTTTCACTTCGCGCGCCTTGTCGCCAAAGATGGCGCGCAAGAGCTTCTCTTCCGGGGTCAGCTCCTTCTCGCCCTTCGGCGTAATCTTACCTACGAGAATGTCATTCTCGTTGACGTCCGCGCCGACGCGGATGATACCGCGCTCGTCCAGGTCCTTTAACGCCTCTTCACTGACGTTGGGAATGTCGTAGGTGATCTCTTCAGGCCCCAGCTTGGTATCGCGGGCTTCAACCTCGTGCTTTTCGATGTGCACGGACGTGAAGATATCCTCACGTACCAGCCGTTCGCTGACGAGAATGGCGTCCTCAAAGTTACCGCCCTCCCAGGAGAGGAAAGCGACGACGACGTCCTGACCGAGGGCCAGCTCGCCGAATTCCGTAGACGAACTGTCGGCGAGCACGTCGCCCATTTCCACGCGCTGACCTTTGACCACAACCGGCCGCTGGTCAATGCACGTGCTCTGGTTAGAACGCTGGTATTTGCGCAGTGTATAGGTGCGCGGACCATCGTCCTGCATGACGACGATACGCTCGCCGTCGACACTGAGCACTTCGCCCGGCGCTTCGGCCAGAACAACCTGGCCGGTATTGTGGGCTGCCTGTAGCTCCATGCCTGTGCTGACGATGGGCACGTCCGGTTGCAGGAGAGGCACAGCCTGACGCTGCATGTTCGAGCCCATCAGGGCGCGGTTGGCGTCGTCGTGTTCCAGGAAGGGGATAAGTGCCGCGGAGACACCGACGATCTGCCGTGGGGCCACGTCGATGAAGTCGACGCGACGCACGGGCGAAATCTGGAACTCCTGATTGCGGCGGGAAGAAACGCGCCGGCCCATAAACTGGTTGCGGTCGTCCAACTCGGCGTTGGCCTGGGCGATGGTGTAATGGTCCTCCTCGTCGGCCGACATGTAAACGATCTCGTCGGTGACGAAGGGGACGACGTCTACCTCTTCCAGACCGGCTTCCTGAAGCATCTCGACGTGATCTTCATTAAAGGTTGCGCCTGCCTCGACGACGACCTCACCGCTGTCCGGATGCGTCACGTCGTCAAAGGCATCGTGGCCCAACAACTCTTCGCCGACCGGAAGTTGGTTGATCACGCGCCGGTAGGGAGTCTCGATGAAACCGTACCGGTTGACGCGGCCGTAAGTAGCCAGCCGGCCGATGAGGCCAATGTTGGGGCCTTCCGGCGTTTCCACGGGGCAGATACGCCCGTAATGGCTGTGGTGGACGTCGCGCACCTCGAAGCCGGCGCGCTCACGGCGCAGGCCACCGGGACCGAGCGCGGAGAGCGTCCGCTTGTGTGTCAATTCGGCCAGCGGGTTGGCCTGCTCCATGAACTGGCTCAACTGGGAACTGCCGAAGAATTCGCGAATGGCGGCCACCACCGGCCGGATGTTGACCAGCGAGACCGGCGTCAGGTTGTCCTTGTCGCGGATGGACATACGTTCGCGAACGACGCGCTCCATGCGGCGCAAGCCTACGCGCACCTTGGCTTGAAGCAACTCGCCCACCGTCTTCACGCGACGGTTACCCAGGTGGTCGATGTCGTCCGGCCCTTCCTTGCCATTATTAATGAGAACCATGTGGCGGGCCAGGTTGACGAGATCGTACTGGGTGAGGGTGCGGTGCTCAAGAGGCACGTCATCTTGCAGCCGAAGCCGCTTGTTTAGCTTGTAACGGCCGACGGGCGCCAGGTCGTATCGGCGCGGGTCATATAATTGATCCCGCAGATAGTCACGGGCGTTGTCCAATGTCGGCGGATCGCCGGGGCGCATGCGCTTGTAAAATTCGATGAGCGCTTGCTCGGCTACGTCCTTATCGGGATCCCACGCGGGCTCCTGCTCGATGCTACCTTGAATGTAGAGGTGCTCGGCGTTGGTGTCGATATCCTCGAAAAGGGAGAGAAGTTCTTCGTCAGTCCCCTCTTTGATCAGCGCGTTGCCCAATCCATCTTCGACGCCGGCGAGGGCGCGCAAGAAAAGGGTGATAGGAATGGTGCGCTTGCGGTTGAACTTGACCGTCAGGTAATCCGTCTTGCGCGTCTCAAATTCCATCCACGCGCCACGGTCGGGGATCAATTTGGCCTTTGCCAGCGGCCGGCCGGTCGCCCGCTCTTCCTCAACCTCAAAGTAGACGCCGGGAGAGCGAATGAGCTGGCTGACCACCACGCGCTCCGTACCATTAATGACGAAGGTGCCGGAGGGCGTCATCAGCGGGAAGTCGCCCAGGAAAATGTCCTGCACGATAGGCTGATCGAGCTCAGTGCTGTAAAGGAGCACTTTTACGTGCAGCGGTGCAGCGTAACTCATATCCCGCTCGACGCACTCTTCGACCGTATATTTTGGATCCTCAAACCAATATTTCAGACCGAATCCCTCTACTTCCGGAGAGGAACTTGGGAAGTAGAGCTTGAGATTGCCGTTGAAGCTTTCAATGGGAGAAATTTCTTCAAATAGCTCCGCCAACCCCTCTTTCGTAAACGTCTGGAAAGAATTCAACTGGACGTCAATAAGAGTAGGTAACTCCAACGGATCAACCGTGCGTGCATACGTCTTCTTTTCGAAATTGCGTTTCTGCATCTATCCTCTCGGTCCCAGACTAAACAACCACCAAAAAATGAGGATACGGCGCACACTTCTGCGTATCCTCAAGTCACGTAGCTCCCCTTCAGATTCATCAACGAAATAGGCCAGTACGCAAACTGTATATTATAGTGCTAACTTCTCCCCTGTCAAACCGTTTTGGGGATTCTAACGGAGTTCTGGTGCACGAGGCGGCCGTAGAGAGCGTCGATGCGCCGGGCGGCTGCCTGCCAACTGTAATGGCGGGCAGCGCGGCGGTGCAAATGCTCGCCCAGATGCCGGCGGCGGGCCGGGTCGTGCAGCAAGCGGGCGATGGCCTGCGCCAGCCCTCCCACGTCCCCTGCCGGGACGTAAACGCCCCATTCACCCAGGTACTCGCGATGTACAGGCGTATCGTAGGCCACAATGGGCTGGGCCATAGCCATGTAGTTCAGTACCTTACCGCTCCCTTCTGTGGCCGACACCTTGGGCGACACGGCAACGTCGCCCAAAGAGAGAAAACGGGGGGCATCGCGACAGTAATCGACGCGGCCGGTGAGCGTCACCCGGTCGGCAACGCCTAACTTTCGGGCCATGGTACGGTACACGTCTTCGTTAGGGTAGCCCATAATAAGGAAGTGGACGTCTTCGCCGGCTTCCTTCAGATGGGCGGCGGCCTGGATGAGGTGGGGCGTCCCCTGATAATCGGCCAACAAGCCCAGGTAGGCGACGATGGGCCGGTCCCGCGGAATGCCAAAACGGCGGCGCAGGGCCGCGCGCTCTGCCTCCGTGCTGCGGCCGGGGGCAAAGTGGCTCATGTCGGCGCAATCGGGCAGCGGATAGATCCGCTCCTGCGGCACGCCAAAACGGCCGCCCAACAACTCCTGTGCTCGCAGCGAGCTGGTGAGGACGGCGTCGGGCATGTGGCAGATGGCCCGCTCCAGCCGTCGCCAGAAGGTGTACGCCAACCCTCGCGGCCGGATGAAGCCGTGGTCTATCATCTCACCCGTGAGGCTGCCCTGGAAGTCGAAGACGAGGGGCACGCGCAGCAGACGGGCCAGGACGCCGCCCAGGAGCGCGCCTTCGTGCATGTGGCCGTGGACGAGATCCGGCCGCAAACGCCGGCCAACCTGCAACACTTTGGCCCCCAGGAAGAGGTCGAAGACGAGCTTATGACGCGAGGAGCCGACCTCGTACTCGGCGCGCCAGGGTAACGGCCGCGTCCGCTCGATGTGCAGTCCCGGGACGTCCTCTCCTTTATAATAGGTAACGATGGTTACCCGGTGCCCCATTTCCTGCAGGGCGCGCGTTTCTTCCAGGATGCGAATGTGGCCGCCGTAGTGAGCAAAAAAAGAGGTCGGGGCGACCATTAATATTTGTAACGGGCGGCTCCCATCCCCCTGTTCCAGCTCTCCCTTCTCCATCAGAGAGTCTCAGTTCCGCGCGATCCTAGAAACCGCTGGACCAGGCCGGGCGGTCCGGTGTCCTGTTGCGGCACCTCTTCCCAATCGTTTTCCGCCCGCTCGTGCAGCCAACGCTCGCGTTGATCGTTCAGTTCAGTTAACAGCGCCACAAGCCGATCGCGATCACCCTCAGCTACCCAACTCCGGACGGTTTCCAGCTCTTCCAACAGCGCGTCCAGCCAGCGCAGGGTGGCCGCCTGATCGTGCAGCGCCAGATGGGCGATTTCCTCACCCTCGCGCAATACCTCCGTAGAGCGGGCAAAAGGGGCACCGGCGAAGCGGAGCATGTCCCGCCAGCCGGCCGCGTTGGTCACGGCGCGGAACATGGCGGCAGCCATCAGGCCGGGTGCCGTCTCTACGCCCTGCACCAGGCTATCGAACTCGGCCGCATCCAGGAAAAACGGTTTAGCCCCCAGGAGTCGGCCCAGGTTCACGGCCGTCTCGACGGCCTTGGGGTCGGCCGAAGAAGAGGGCATCAGGCACCAGATGCTGTCCTGGAAGAGGTCGGCGCGCGCGCCGTCGAGGCCACGAACCACACCATCCAACGCATCAGCGGCGAGGACGGGGCTCGCCCCCACAAAGTGGCCACGCTCCAGGTACCGCTCGGCCCACGATTGTCCTGGAGCCTTGAGATTGGAAAGGTCGAGGACCAGAGCGTGCTCCTGGACGTCGGCGCCAATGGCGCGCAAAACGTCTTCCACTTCAGGAGCCGGCATTGCGATGATAATAATGTCGCCGGTCGCGGCGGCCGGGACGAGCCGCCGCTGCGTCTCGTCGACGGCGCCCATCTCCTTGGCTTGCGTCATAGCGTCCGGGTCGCTGTCATGCCCGACGATGGTCACGTCCAGCTGTGACTTTTGCAAGGCCAGGCCAACGGACGCACCGGTGCGTCCGAGGCCAATAATCGTGATAACTCGTGTTTCCATAGGGTGTAAATCATAGAAACCGGGCTTCCGTGAAAAGCCCGGTTTCGGTCAGGCCCGTTAGCCCTGTCCGTTGGCCCGCTCGCGGGCCAGACGCTTACAGTAGCGGAGGATGGCGCCCAATCCGCTGAGACGCTGCCCGCTGAGGACGTCGTTGAGGCCCATTTCCAGATAAAACTCGTCGGGAATGTCCAGCACTTCCTGAGGCGTGAGCCCTTTCGTGCCTTCCTGCAAAATGGCGGCGTAGCCGCGGACAGTGGGCGACTCAGGAGGGACGTCAAAATGGTACTGGAGCCGGCCGTCCTCCGCCTCGGCGTAAACGAAGACAGGGGTCATACATTCATGCACTTGCTCCAGTTTGTCACGCTCTTCTTGTAAACGCTCCGGCAGCGGAGGCAGGCTCTCCGCGAAGTAGAGCAGATATTCGAGCTTTTCCCGCCCGACGATGATCTGGAAATCCTCGACAATCTCCTGCAACCGGGGAGGGAGCGCTGCCTTTTCCTTTACCTCACTCATACCACTCACCTCTCATAACGTAACATCGGTTTCCAACCGGTTAACGTAGCACCGGTTTCCAACCGGTTGCCAAATAGTTGGCGCACTCATTCACGGGTTAAGTCTATGGGGAATGGGGGTTTCGTCAAGAAGGTGACGCCGGATTTTTACGTGATTTTGTTTGTTTGCCGCCGGCCGGAGCGCTATACTGAACGGTAACTACTGCGCTAACGGGACAGGAGGCAACAAAGGGGATGGAACAGTATCTGCAACTAATGCGGCACGTGATGGAGAACGGCGTGCATAAGGGGGATCGCACCGGGGTGGGTACCGTGAGCGTCTTCGGCTATCAGATGCGCTTTGACCTGGCAGAGGGCTTCCCGGCCGTCACCACCAAGAAGCTCCACTTCCGCTCGATTATCCACGAACTGCTATGGTTCCTGAAGGGGGACACAAACATCCGTTACTTAAAGGAAAACGGCGTGAGCATCTGGGATGAGTGGGCCGACGAGAACGGCGACCTCGGCCCCGTCTACGGCTACCAGTGGCGGTCCTGGCCAACGCCTGACGGCCGTCGTGTAGACCAGATAGAACGGCTTCTAGATCGCCTGCAAAACAACCCCCACTCGCGCCGCCACATCGTCAGCGCCTGGAACGTGGCCGACGTCGACGAGATGGCCCTCCCCCCCTGCCACTGCCTCTTCCAGTTTTACGTCGGCGAAGGCGAAGACGGCCGGCCAACGCTGTCCTGCCACCTCTACCAACGCAGCGCCGACGTCTTCCTCGGCGTGCCCTTCAACATCGCCTCTTACGCTCTGCTGACGATGATGGTCGCCCAGGTGACGGGTCATACACCGGGCGAATTCATCCACACCTTCGGCGACGCCCACCTGTATCGGAACCACCTGGAGCAGGCAACGGACCAACTGTCGCGCCGACCGTACCCGCTGCCCCACATGAAGCTTAACCCAGACGTCACCTCACTTTTCGACTTCCGCTACGACGATTTTGAGCTGGAGAATTACCGCCATCACCCCCACATCAAAGCCCCCATCGCGGTCTGACACGCCGCAAACCGTAACGCCATATTCCATCTGGCAGCCGGCTGAAAACCGGCGTTGCATGGTAGCGCCAGATTCGATCTGGCCCCCTGCCCCGGCATGACCCGGCGCATCTCCCTCATCGCAGCGCTGGACAGGAACGGCGTCATCGGCGACGACGGCCGGATTCCCTGGCGGCTGCCGGCCGACCTCAAATATTTCAAGCGGGTGACGATGGGCAAACCGCTGATCATGGGGCGCAAGACGTATGAGAGCATCGGTCGCCCCCTCCCCGGCCGGCAAAATATCGTGCTCACGAGGCAGCGAGATTATCGTGCGCCGGGATGCACCGTCGTCCATTCGTTGGAAGAAGCGCTGGCGGCGGCTGGCGACGCCGAGGAGGTGATGGTCGCCGGTGGAGGCAGCGTGTACCGTCAATTTCTACCCCGGGCCGACCG
>JAWVYQ010000044.1:0-24576 GCA_033722615.1 Promineifilaceae bacterium (SeqCode) | reverse complement strand
TCCGGCGCCGGCTTCGCCCTCGGCGCCAAACTCGTCCGCCCAGACGCCGAAGTGTGGCTCCTCTACGGCGACGGCTCGGCCGGCTACACCATCGCCGAATTCGACACCTTTACTCGCCACAAAATTCCCATCATCGCCGTCGTTGGCACCGACGCCTCCTGGGCCCAGATCGCCCGCGAGCAGGTCGACATCCTCGGCGACAGCGTCGCCACCGACCTGGCCCGCACCGCCTACCACGACGTGGCCGCCGGCTATGGCGGCGAAGGCCTCCTCATCAAAGACCCGGCCGCCGTCCACCCCTGCCTTTGCGAGGCCCAGGAGTTAGCCGCCAACGGCCGCCCCGTCCTCGCCAACGTCTTCATCGGCCAAACCGACTTCCGCAAAGGCTCCATCTCTATGTAATGACAACTCGTTCCCGGAAACTGCCGCCGCCAGCTCGCCCACCATCCGCACAATGTCACGACAACCAGAACCATTTCCGGGAAACCGAGCGTTTATAGCATAACCATGACCGGCGACACCTTCGACTGGCAAACCGAACAGCCGGCCGGCCAACGTCAAGGCGATGACGCCCCTCAGCCCGACCACCGACCCCCTCGCTGGCGCTGGCTCGCCCTGCTGCTCCTGGCCGCCCTCGCCGCCGCCTTCGTCATCTGGCAGCGAGCCCAACGACAGGTTTCGGTGACCGAGGACCGACTGGCGGCCGACGTCCGCTCCGCCTACCGGCTGGCGCTGCAGGCCAGACGGGACCGCGACCCGGAACTCCTTCGCTCCATCTTGCCCCCCGGCGAGGACGCGTGGGCGGCCACCCAGCAGACCCTCCTCGATCAGGGCCGCCTTCTCGGCGGCGCGCCCGTCGTCCTCGGCCTCCTGCCCCTCTCCAACGAGCCGGAATCCGTCGACGTCACGCTGGATTCCAACCTACAAGAAGCCGTCGTTTCCGCCCGCTGGGCTTACGCCGCGCCAGCGCCCCGTGCGTCCGTAACGGAGACCGTGGCCTTCACCCACATCTCCTTCTTCCGTCTGCAGGACGGCCGCTGGTGGCTCTCACGCCCGGCCGGCGACGAGTGGGACGAGCGGCATACCCTCTCCGGCGACCGCGTCACCCTGGACGTCCCCGCCCGCGACCGATCCCTCGCCCGCCGCCTCGCCGCCGACCTGGACGGCCTCCTCGCCGAAATGTGCCGCGACGTCGTCCAATGCCCGGAAGACTTTCATGCCCGAGTCCATCTGGCCAGCGATCCACTCAGCCTCGCAACGTTCGATCCCATCGAATCGATGGTCACGGCCGCCGGTGACGACATTACCCTACCCGCTCCCTACCTCGTCGGTCTCCCGGCCGGCGACGCAGCCTACGATGCGTCCTACGCCGCCCTCTTTCGCGGCTACGCCCGCTACGTCGTTGCCGCCGCCGTAGCCGACCTCGTCGACTACGACTGCTGCGACCACGTCCTCTTCTACCGCGCCCTCCTCCTGCGGCAATTGGCCCATCTGGGGCTACAGTCGATGCCCTCACCCCTTGTCGGCTACCACCTCATCGACGAAGGCGCCTCCCTCGCCGCCGTGCAGGAGCATTGGCTGGTGGACCAGCCCGACATGCCCTCGCCGCCCGTCGTCCATGCTTTCATCCAATTCCTCGCCGGGGCCTGGCTCGACGTGCCGGACGATGCTTCCGTAGAGGCCGCCCCCTTGGAGGCCGTCCTCATGCGCGCCTTTAACGAGCCCATCAACGTCAACTTCTGGGCGTGGATTGCAAACGCTCCCCGGGCGGAAGAAGGCCCTGTCGACGAGTCCATCACCGAAGGCTGGCGCCGCTACGTCATGGGTCGCCTTTCCGCACAGGTAGGCCGGGAAAAGGGGCCCCCGCTGAACTTCGATCTTCTCGCCGCTTGCGAGCCGGCCGGTGGCGGCACGCTGAGCGCCCGGCGCTACGACGTGGCAGACGCCGAATGGTCGCTCGACGTTCAACTTCCCGCCAACGCCGGCGCCCCTCTCACGCAAGCCCACCTCATGCCCCTGCCCGGTGGCGATTACATCTTCCGCCCCTTCTTCCCGCAAGACAGCTTCAATACGTGGCTGGTGCGCGCGGACGATCCACGCTTCGGCAATGAGCGTGCCCTTTCTCTGAGCGAAGCCGGTAATCCCCTGGTAGAAGTCATTCCCTTCAGAGAGGGGCCTGACGGCCGCCTTGCCGCCTACCTCGACAACAAAGCCGGCGACGCCAGCGCGCTCCAGTTCGCCCTCTTCGATCCGCAGCAGTGTGACGGTGGCTGCCCCGTGCAGCGCATACCGGGCCATCCCATCTGGTCGCCCGACGGTTCACGGATGCTCGCCCTGCAGCAGGGGCCCTACGCCGACCGCTTGCTCTGGCGCCGGGAGGATGGTTCCGGCGGCGACGCCGACTGGGAACCGCTAAGCGAAGCCCCCATAGGCCACCCCTTCTGGCTGGACGAAACCACCGCCGGGTACCTGCGCCGGCCGGCCCTCTACGGATACCAAGAACTGGTGCTCCAGACCCTGGACGCTGGGGAAGAGCGACCGTTGCTCACCGCCGCCGACCTGCTGGCCGTTCTGGGTCAAGATTTCCCGACCTTTGAACTGGTTTGGGTAGCCCGCCACCCGTTCGCGGCCGGTTCCCTTCTCGTTCTGGCCACCGCCTTCGAAGAGCAAACGGCCACCCTCTTTGCCGTCGACCGGCCGGCGGGCGGCTCCTGGCTGGAGGGCGCGCCCCGCATCCGGATCCTGGGCGATATTGACGCTGCCCCCCAGGCGGCCTCGATGACCGAACCACACGTCTCTCCAGACGGCCGCTGGCTCAGCTTCGTCGTCCCCTGGCTCGATACCGAGAGGAGAGAGACCGGCGACCGCTTCTGGGTCTTCGACCTCCGCGAAGAGCAGACCGCCCTCAACGTCGCCGCTTACATTCCGCAAGACCGCTACTTCGCCGGCAACCTCGGGCTCTACAACTGGTCTTCCGACGGCATATGGCTCGCCCGCCTCATCGACGGCGCCGTCGACCTCTTCGCCCCCGAAAGCCGTACACGGCGCCCCATCCTTCACACCTTCGCCCGCTGTACCAGCGTCACCTGGATCGAAAGCGAGGAAAACTGACCCGCTACCCCCCGTTTCCTGGAAACTGTGATCCCGACCGAACGCCCACCCCCCAACGACGCCGCACCAACCACAATTGCTTCCGGGAAATTGCCCCCTCGCCAGCCCACAACCCACCCCGCCCCGATTGTGAAATGTATCACATACTTTCCGTGTCGGAAGTCACCTGTCTCCGGCGCAGACTCCTCTATAGTTCTGATCGAGAATAGACGCGATTGTTCATTGGTGGCCGTCTCCATCTAGAGCAGGAGGCTCGAATGGCAGAAAACGCTGTTTCACAGGACGCCGTTCCACAGAACGATGATTCGCAACGCGCCGTTGCCGAGATATTGCGCGGAAACCCCTGGTTCCAGGCCCTGAAGCCGTCCCATTTTCAGAAGATGGTCGACCTAGCCTCGGTCATGCAGTGGCACGAGGGTGAAATGATCTTCCGGGAGGGCGATCCCGGCCGTTACCTTTTCCTCATCCTCGAAGGACACGTCGCTTTGGAGATCTACCTGCCGGGGCAGGGCCGCAAGACCATCCTCACTCTCGGTCCAGACGACGTCTTCGGCTGGTCGGCCGTCCTCCCCGTCGTCGGCACCAGAACCGCTTCCGCCCGCGCCGTCACCCTGTCGCGGGCCGTCGCCTTCGCCAGCCAAGCCCTGCGCGAAGCGTGCGAGCTCGATCACGATCTGGGCTTCCACGTCTTCCGCCGTCTGACCAACGTCATCGCCGGCCGCCTTTCCGCCACCCGGCTGCAATTGCTGGACATGTACGCCCACGACAAAGGACCTTCTTGAATGGACACTCAGATTCCCGCACCCGGCAAACAAGTCGTCATTGCCAAGAAGGCATTACAGACGCTATTCGATGCGTTGCGCTCCGCCGGCTACCAGATCGTCGGGCCGACCATTCGCCAGGAAGCCATCGTCTACGACGAAATCGAGCGCATCGAGGACCTGCCCGTCGGCTGGACCGACGAACACGCTGCCGGCGCTTACCGCCTGCGGCGGCGCGATGACGGCCTCTACTTCGGCTACGTCGTCGGCCCCGATTCCTGGAAGAAATACCTCTATCCGTCGAGACAGAAGCTCTTCAACTACAACCGCCTTAGCGATGGCGACGGTCGCGCCGACGATCACAACAACAACGGCGACGGCCCATTTGCAGTGGAAACGGGCCAAGAAACCCAAAAGGCTCCCCGCTACGCCTTCGTCGGCGTCCGCGGCTGCGAGTTAGCGGCCATCAACGTTCAGGATCACATTTTCCTCGACGGCCGCTACCAGGAACTCCATTACAAAGCGCGTCGCGAGCGGGCCTTTCTCCTCGGCGTCAACTGCACCGAACCGGGAGAGACCTGCTTCTGCGCCTCCATGGGCACCGGCCCCCGCTGCAACGCCGAATGCGACCTCGTCCTCACCGAGCTGGACGACAGCTTCCTCGTCGAAGTCGGTTCCGAGCTGGGCGCCGAGATGTTGGCCGACTGCCAGTGGCACGCGGCCGGCGCCTTCGAATCGAAGCAAGCCCGCCGCCTCCTCGCCGAGGCCGAAACCCAGATGGGGCGCACCCTGGAAACCGGCGACCTCCCTGATTTACTCTACGACAACCTGGACCATCCGCGCTGGGATGACGTCGCCGAGCGCTGCCTTTCCTGCACCAACTGCACCATGGTCTGCCCCACCTGCTTTTGCCACACCGTCGAGGATGCCAGCGATCTGACCGGCCGGCACACCGAGCGCGTACGGGTCTGGGATTCCTGCTTCAACCCCGACTTCTCCCACGTCTACGGCGGCAATCTCCGCCCCAACGTTCGCGCCCGTTATCGCCAGTGGCTCACCCACAAGCTGGCCTCGTGGATTGATCAATTCGGCATGTCCGGCTGCGTTGGCTGCGGCCGTTGCATCACCTGGTGTCCCGCCGCCATCGATCTCACCGAAGAAGTAACCGCCATCCGCACGGCGGCCGAGCCAGAAAACGTTCAGTAAAGGCAAAACGATGACGACAACAACGACCGAACTCAGACAACGGCCGGCGGCCGTCAACGGCCGGCAAGACCCCATGCAGCCTCACACGGCCATCATCCATAGCATCCACCGAGAGGCGCCCGACGTCACCACCTACGCCCTGACCTTCGCCGATCCCCGCCTGCGCGACAGCTACCGCTTTCTACCCGGCCAATTCAACATGGTCTCCCTCCCCGGTATTGGCGAAGCCGCCATTTCCATGAGTTCCGACGCCGAGGCGCCCGCCACCTTCCAGCACACCATCCGCCGCGCCGGCAATGTCACCCAGGCCATCTTCCGGCTGCGGGCTGGTGACCCCCTCGGCGTGCGCGGCCCCTTTGGCAGCGCCTGGCCCATGGATCGCGCGGCCGGCAAAGACTTGATCATCGTCAGCGGCGGCATCGGCCTCGCCCCCCTGCGCCCGGCCATCTATCACGCCATCAACCACCGCGAGGAATATGGCCAGATCACCATCCTCAACGGCGCCCGCACCCCATCCGACCTGCTCTATCCCGACGAGTACGATAGCTGGCGCGAGCACGACGTCGACGTCATCGTCACCGTCGACCGTGCCGACGAAGCGTGGCGCGGTCAGGTCGGCGTCGTGCCCATGTTGTTCTACAAACTGCGGCCCGATCCCCGCAACACCGTCGTCCTGACCTGCGGCCCGGAGATCATGATGCGCTTCGTCGTCTACGAAGCGTTGGCCCGGCGCATCCCCAAGGAGCGCGTTTACGTCTCCCTGGAGCGTAACATGAAGTGCGCCATCGGTTTCTGCGGCCACTGCCAGTACGGTCCCCTGTTCCTGTGCAAAGAGGGGCCGGTCCTGAGCTACGATCGGGTCGAGCCTTTCTTCAGCGTAGAGGAGTTCTGATGAGCAACGGAGACAAACCGCGGCTGGCCGTCTTCAAATTCGCTTCCTGCGATGGTTGCCAGCTAACATTATTGGATTGTGAAGAAGAACTGTTGGATATCGCCGGCGCCGTCGAGATCGCCTACTTCGTCGAGGCCCGCCGGCAGATGCTGGACGGACCCTATGACGTCACCTTGGTGGAAGGGTCTGTCACCACCGACGAAGAAATTCACCGCATCAAACAGGTGCGCCGCCAGAGCGACCTCCTCGTTTCCATCGGCGCCTGCGCCACGTCCGGCGGCATTCAAGCCCTGCGCAACTGGACCGACGTAAACGAATACGTCGACGCCGTCTACGCCCATCCGGAATACGTCGACACTCTGGCGCAGTCCCGGCCCATCAGCGACGTTGTGCCCGTCGATTTCGAGCTGCGCGGGTGCCCCATCAGCAAGCGACAATTGCTGGAACTGGTGACCTCGCTTCTCATCGGCCGGCTGCCCCGCGTCCCTGCTCATTCCGTTTGCCTTGAGTGCAAGCGCCGGGGCACCGTGTGCGTCATGGTGGCGCAGGGCACGCCCTGCCTGGGGCCGGCGACTCAGGCAGGCTGTGGCGCCCTCTGCCCGGTCGTCGGTCGTGGTTGCTACGGCTGCTTCGGCCCCGTCGAGGCGCCCAACACCGAATCACTTGGCAACCAGTTCCTGGCGCTGGGCCGGAGCCCGGCCGACGTAGCTCGCGCCTATCGCTCTTTCAACGGTTACATGCCCCCCTTCCGCGAGGCGAGCGACCGCTTTGAGCGGGAGACAGAGGAGTAAAGATGGCTGAAAAACGGATCAACGTCGATTACCTGGCGCGCGTCGAAGGCGAAGGCGCCCTGCGCATCGAAATCGTGGGCGATGAGATCGGGGACGTCCAGCTTAACATCTACGAGCCGCCCCGCTTCTTTGAAGGCTTCCTCCGCGGTCGGGGCTACCAGGAGACGGTAGACATCACCGCCCGCATCTGCGGCATCTGCCCCGTCGCCTACCAGATGAGCGCTGCCCACGCCCTCGAAAAAGCGCTGGGCATCGTCCCTCCGCCCGGCGTGCGCGCCCTGCGCCGCCTCCTCTACCTTGGTGAGTGGATCGAAAGCCACGGTCTGCACGTCTACATGCTGCACGCCCCCGACTTCGTCGGTTACGAATCCTCCATTACCATGGCCGCCAACCCAGAACTGCGCCCGCTCGTGGAGCAGGGCCTGCGCATGAAGCGCATCGGCAACGAGTTGATGATCGTCATCGGCGGCCGCGAGATTCACCCCGTCTCCGTCTGCGTCGGCGGCTTCTACGTCGCGCCGCCCGCGGCCGCGCTGAGAGAGATGCTGCCCGACCTGGAGTGGGGGCTGGAAGCCGCCGTCGACACCGTGCGCTGGGCCGCCACCCTCGACTATCCCGACTTCGAGAGTGACTACGACTTCGTCGCCCTCTCCCATCCCGACGAATACGCCATCAATGAGGGCAACTTCACCTCCACCTCCGGGCTCGACATCCCCGCGGAAGCCTACGAAGAACATTTTCGGGAAGAACACGTCGCCCACTCCAACGCCCTGCACTCCCGTTTCATCGGCCGCGACGGAAGCTACTTCGTCGGCCCCCTGGCCCGCGTCAACCTCAATTTCCAACAACTGTCGCCCAAAGCCCGCGCCGTCGCCGCCGAGATCGGCTTTGCGCCGCCGGAGAACAACCCGTTCAAGAGCCTTATCGCCCGCAGCCTGGAACTGGTCCACTCATTCGAAGAGGCGATCGCCATCGTCGAACAATACGAGGAGCCGCGCCCCAGCCGCACGCCGCCCCCGGCCGACCTGGTTGCCGGGGAAGGGGCCCACGCCACCGAAGCGCCGCGGGGCACCCTCTACCATCGCTATCAGGTCGGGGCTGACGGTCTCATCAAAGAGGCCCGCATCGTGCCGCCGACGGCGCAAAACCTGAGGCGTATGGAAGACGACCTCTGGCAATTCGCGCCCGGCGTCCTCTCCTTACCTCTGGAAGAAGCCACCCTCCGCTGCGAGCAACTCGTGCGCAGCTACGATCCATGCATCTCCTGCGCCACCCACTTCCTGACACTGGAGATTGAGCGCACATAAAGATGACACCACACCTCGTCGTCGGCGTAGGCAACGACTTCCGCGGCGACGACGCCGCCGGGCTCTTCACCGTCCGCTCCCTGCGCCGCTCCCTGCACGAGGCGACCCGGGGAGCGGAATTGCCCGGCGTGGACATCCTGGAACAGAGCGGGGAGGGAGCCGCCCTCATCGAAGCCTGGCGAGGATACGAAACCGTCATCCTCGTCGACGCCGCCCGCTCCGGCGCCGCGCCGGGTACCGTTCACCGCATTGAGGTGGGCGCCGGGCCGCTGCCGGCACTGCTTGCCGGCCGTCTCTCCAGCCACGCCTTCGGCGTCGCCGGCGCCGTCGAGATGGCCCGCGCCCTGGACCGTCTGCCGCCGCGTCTCGTCATCTACGCTGTGGAGGGGAAGACGTTTGATCTCGGCGCCCCCCTTTCGCCCGAAGTCAAGGAAGCAGCTCGCGAACTCGCCGGCCGGCTGCTGCGCGAATGGTCGACCTAGGGAGTCAGCTCCAAAACCCTATCGTTTCTATAACCCAATTGTCTAACGAAGATACACGCGCTTAACCGTCGTCTCGCTTATTCTAGTAACTAGATTGATTCAGAAATCAGCGAAGGAGAAATCGACATGGCAAAGAGAATTCTGCAAGTCAATTTCAAATTTCCAGAGAGCATGGATCTGAACAGCCCCAAAGGACAAGAGATCAAGGAAGAGGGGCTGCAACACACAGCCGACTTTCCCGGCTTGGAGTGGAAGATTTGGATAAGGAACGAAGAGCGGGGCGAGTTTGGCGGCATCTACCTCTTTGAGGACGAAGAATCACTACAGAACTATCTCGATGGCGAAACGATGGGCCAGGTCAGAACGATGCGCGACGTGTCCGTCAAGTCCTTCGCGATCATGGAAGAACCAACCCGAATAACTGACGGGCCGGTTGAGTTGCATCCGGCGCAGATGGCTTGATAGAGAAGAGCAAAGCTCTGATTAGACACTTAAGTGGAACCTAACGGCCGTTAGGTTCCACTTAAGCCCTCTCCCCGCTCCCGAAAAACACTTTCCCTCGCCACTGTTTCAAAATCCACGTCGTCGCCTGTGCGACAGATAGTTTGCTAGCCAAGGAGGAGAATGTCCTATGGAAACAAATGCCAGTCAACGCGTCTGTGTAATAGGTGCGGGCCTGGCAGGATTGGCGACTGCGAAGGTGCTACAAGCAGATGGCTTCGATGTCACCGTTTTCGAAAAGGTGCCCAGAGTTGGTGGCGTTTGGCTGCCTTCCCGCACCTATCCCGAACTTCGCACCAACACCGCCCGCGAAGAATACGCGTTTTCCGACTTCCCCCAGCCTGAGTCGGCCGACGATTATCCAACGGCAGATCAAGTCCTCAGCTATATCGAGTCATACGTTGACCACTTTGAACTCCACGATGCGATCCACCTCTCTACCGAAGTGACGTCCGTCTCCCGTGCAGAGCGGAACGGAACGGAAGCCCATCCCGGTTTTCAGGTCACGGTCAGGCCTTCAGATGGGTCTGGAGAGGAGGAAACGCACCATTTCGATTTCGTCGCCGTCTGTAATGGCCTGTTCTCCGACCCTTATATACCGCAAATTGAAGGAACAGAGCGTTTCTCAGGATCGATATTGCACTCCAGCCAGTTCACCGATGCAGAAATGGTCGAGGGGAAGCGCGTCATCGTCGTCGGCGCCGGTAAATCCGCCGTCGATTGCGCTGCCGTCGCGGCGAAGCACGCGCGATCGTGCACGTCTGTCTTTCGCTCGCCGAAATGGATGATGCCCCAATATCTGGGTGGTATCCGCTCTGATTGGTTGTTCTTCAACCGCTTCACGGAAAGTCTCTACCGGTATCATCATCTCGGGCCGATCGAATCGATCTTCCACGGGCCGTTGAGGCCGCTCCTGCGACTATACTGGAGAATACAGAGATGGACGCTCCAACATCTCTTTCTCAGAATCCCGTCTGCCCTTGTGCCTGACAAGCCTCTGAGAGGGAGCATCAACGTCGGGGTAGGCGCCGACTTCTACGAGGCAGTACGCGAGGAAAAGGTGGTTCCCAAGCGCGCTGAGATCGACTCTTTTGCCGGTGGCTCAACCGTCGAGCTTAGCACAGGCGAACAGATTGAAGCCGATCTCGTCATCTTCGCAACGGGCTATCAACATCATGTACCGTTCCTTGATAAAGACCTTCGCGACCTGGTTCGAGAAGACGGACATTTTCACCTTTATCGGCGCATTCTACCGCCGGAAGAGCATCGCCTCGGATTCGTTGGCTATACCGGCACCTTTATAAACTCGCTCGTAATTGAGATAGCCGCCCATTGGCTTTCAGAGTGCTTCCTCGGCGAGTTAGATTTACCCGGCAAGGATGAAATGGAACGAGAGATCGAGCACGTCAGGCAATGGTCGGAAGAGCATTTTCCGTCGGCCAAAGGCGGACTCTTATTAGGTCCCTTTACTGCGCATTATGTGGATGACCTCATGCGCGACATGGACCTGGAAGCTCATAGGACAGACAACTTGCTGGCAGAACATTTCGGCCGGTTACTGCCAAGTAGATACAAAGACGTAGGCCGGGAACGGCGACAGGCTCGCCGTAAAACGGACGTAGATCGTCCAAAAGAGAAAATGGGAGCCTTGCAACAAGAAATGGATGGCGAAGATCAACAGCCGGTGGAGCAACGCCAATAGGACACATAGGAGAAATTTCTTATGCCCGAAGTCAAGACTTCTAAATACATTGACGCTTCTCCGCAACAGGTTTGGAACTTCATCAGCAACATCAGGCGAGTTCCTGAGTGGGTCACCATGACGACGGAGGTCCTGGATGTGAGTGATGAATCCCTGGAAGAGGGGAGCACTTATCAAGAACGCACCAGGATCGGTCCCAGCACGTCCGAGACGGAATGGCGCGTTACGAAGATCGACCCCCCACACCTTCAAGTCCACCGGTGCAGCGAACCCATGCTAGACGCCGTATTGACCATGCGCGTGGAGCCGGACGGTGAAGGGGCGCGATTCCACCACCACACAGAGTTCAAGATGCTCCCCGCGTTCCGGCCGCTAGGATGGGTGATGGAGCGACTCTTCGACAACATGGTTGAGCAAGAGATGACCCGGACGGTAGAGAACGCGAAGAGCATCATCGAATCGGAAACAGCATCTTAGGAAATCGTTTAGACTTGGACACTCCAGAGGAGGACCGATTCTCGGATGGCACAAGCACAATCTAGAGATGTGACGGAGGCCCAGGCAGAAGACACGATTAGAAATCCTGTCACGGGTGAAAAGGTCGTCTTTCGCCAAACCACCGACGAGACAGACGGCCGGCTCCTGCGCTTCGATATGTTTGTCGAGCCGGGCGGCTTTGTCGCCGCCGAACATATTCACCCGTCACAAACCGAGCATTTTACCGTCAAAGAAGGAGAGCTTCGGCTGCGGAAACAGGGCGACGAAGAGATCTATCAGCCTGGAGAAGAGGCCACCATCCCCCCCGGTACGCCCCACGTCTGGTGGAACAGCGGCGAAAGCGAGCTTCACGTAACGGTCGAGCTGCGTCCCGCCGACCGCTTCGCCCAATTTCTCACAAGCTTGTTTGCGCTGGCTCAGGACGAGAAAACAGACGAGCGTGGGATGCCCAACTTGCTGCAGCTCGCGGTGATGATGCAGGAGTTTGACGACGTCATCTATCCGAGCAGCCCGCCGCGCGCCGTCCAGAAGATACTCTTCGCCATCCTCGCCCCTGTCGGAAGGTGGCTCGGCTATGAGCCCACTTATCCGTACCCGCAGATGTAGATAGGCGCGTTACGCCTCTGTAAAGAATTCCTGGTCGCGCAACCGCTTCAAAACCTGCGTTGCCGCCTGCTCAACCGATAATTCGCTGCTGTCCACCTGCACTTCCGGCGCGGCCGGCGGTTCATAAGGCGCGCCAGCCCCGGGCAGCGTCCTAATCAGCCCCTGGTCCGCCTTTGCCCATAACCCCTTCGGATCCCGCTCCCGGCACACGGCCGGCGGGCAATCCACGTAAACTTCGGCGAACCGCGCCAGCCGCGCCCGCGCTGCTTCCCGGTAGCGCCTGCGCGGCCCGGTCGCCGCGATAATCACATTCACCCCGTTCTCCACCAGCAGCCGGGCGACGTACACCACCACATCGTAAAACCAGTCCCGCTCCGCCGCCGAGTACGTCGGCTCGGGCGTCAGCACGCGCCGCATCTCGTCCGAATCCAGCAGCTGAACGGCCGTCCCCTCCTCCACCAGACCTTCGGCCACCGTCCGCGCCAGCGTGCTCTTGCCGGACGAGGGCAGGCCCGTAAACCAAAGCGCAAATCCGGCCGCCATCACGTCACCCCCGCATACTCGTTGACTTGCTCGTAATCGTAGCTCTCGGCCGCCATCACCCGCCGGGCGAACGCCAGCAACCGGCGCCGCACCTCCTCGGTAACCGTCGGATACCACACCGGGCTCGCCAGAACCAGGGCGCGCCAGGCGTACCACGGCTGGATGACGTTGAGCATCTCCTCGTCCGGCCGCGCCGCCAGATACGTTTCCCAAAAACGGCGGTGCAAGGCCTCGAACGGAGCGGTAAGCCGGCCGCTCCGTTGTAGCGAAAAGAAGAGGTAATTGATCGTCAGGCAACTCACGTCGTCGGCCGGCTCGCCCCAGGGGCCGCGGCTGCGATCCAGCACAAAAAAGTCCCCGACATCGTCGGCGTCGTCGGCGTCCTCGGCAAAGATAATGTTGAACGGGTGAAAATCGCCGTGCACCTGGCGCAGCCGGTGGCTCATCGACTTCAGCCGCCAGCGCCAGCGGTTGGCCTTCTCCTCCAGCGCGCGCAAATCCTCCGCCGAGGTGTAAGGCAGCGGTACGGGATAGCTGTCCGCCAGCCCCATGATCCCCTCGCCATGACCCACCAGGTCGCGTAAACGCCGCCGCCAGAGCGCGCCCCGCCTCTCTTCCAGCGACTCCATGTCGCGCGCTCCTTCCTCAAACCGTCGCTCGTGAATCTGCGCCAGATACCGGGCCAACGCCTCGATCCGCTGCACGTCCGCCTCCTCCACCGTTCCCTCGTCGCGCAGGCGGAGCAAATCTTCCGCGTACACCGTTCCCGGCCGGTACGACGTCACCAATACCATCTCTTCCACCGCGCTGAGAGAGGCTAGCTCCCCCTCTCCTGTCGTCCCGACGACGTCCACCGCCGGCACGTGGCGCGGCAGCTCGTTGAACGTCCTGAAATCCAGCCAGATCGCCGCCACCCGGTCATCGTCTCGCTCGCGGCCGAAGGCGTTGCGCCGGATCGTGTGGAACACTTCTTCCCGAAGGCGCTCACCTGCCTGGTAAGTGACCAGCACCGGCCGCCCGTACCCAAACTGCTTCAACGCCGCCTCGCCGCTCGCGTCGCCGCCCAGTTGCCGCATGCTTTCAATGTAGATCCTGGCCCCGTGTCGCTCCTGTAAATACCCTTCGAGAGCGCCCTTCGCCAACGTAATTTGCGTCATCTTCACCCCCTGTTGGTTGAATGACTTCACCATGCAACGCCTCAACGCCAGTGTACAGCGGCCGGAGCGCGAGCGAAAGTGTCTCCGACCATCCTTCTTGCGTGATCTTCGTCAAGAAGCCTGCCGGCCGCCGCCAACCGGCCCTCTCAAGGCGGCTAACGGTCAATACATGACATCTGTCACATGCGATTAAGTGTAATCATCACTTGTAGGACCTTCCCCACTTCAGCAGACTTTACACAGAGGGTCTGCGCCTGTCCCGTTATGAATTGGGGAGCTGACCCCGTGACCACCAAATAAGGAGGCAACTATGGAGAGGGTCCTGTTTGAGCTTCCCGCCATGTACGGTGATCATCACGTAATGGAGGTGAGGCGCATTTTAGCTGCGTTGCCCGGCGTAGAGACCGTCTACGCCAGCAGCGCTTTTCACGTAGTAGAAGTGACCTTTGACGAAACGAAGCTGAGCGGCGACGAAATCGAAACCCAACTGGGAGAGGCGGGGTATCTGGGAGACCTCCCTGTGCCGGTGGAGGTCGGAGCTGCCGCCCGGGAAAACGGTGAGAAACATCACTTCCGCCACACCGCCGCTCACGAAGCGGCTGGACCTGCCGTCAGCTTCACCCAGACCGTGTCCCATGCCGGGCGGCCGGTGTGGCCCTGTCCCGGCATAGGCGTCATTCGGGGGAAAGAGGAGGAAACCATTAATGGCTAGGAAACAGCGAACGCCTGAAGAGCGGTCCATCGACCCGGCCGCTCAGCAGATGCTCATTCGCGCCGACGAATTGGGGATTGGCACCGCTTTCAGCCGGGCAGACGACCTCGTCCCCTGCAACATCGGCGCCGCCGGCCTCTGCTGCAAGATATGCGGCATGGGGCCCTGTCGTCTCACGAAAGACGGCCAGACCGGCGTTTGCGGGGCGACGATGGATACCATCCAGGCTCGGAACCTGATCCGCGCCATCGCCGCCGGCTCCGCCGCCCACTCCGACCACGGCCGTGACATGGCGTTCACCCTCAAAGCCGTGGCTGAGGGCGAAGCAGAAGGGTACGCCATTCGCGACGTGGCCAAGCTGCGCACCGTTGCCACCCGCTATGACATTCCCATCGAAGGGCGCTCTCCCGAGGAGATTGCCGGCGATCTCGCCGACCTCTACATTCAGCAATTTGGGCAGCAAAAGGGGAGCGTAATCCTGACGAAACGTGCGCCGGCCAAACGGCAAAAGCTGTGGGAAGAAGAGGGCGTCGTCCCCCGGGGCATTGACCGCGAAGTCGTCGAAGCCCTCCACCGCACCCACATCGGCGACGACCAGGATCCCGAGCACATTCTACACCACGCCGTGCGCACCGCCCTCGGCGACGGCTGGGGCGGCAGCCTCATCGCCACCGACGTCTCCGACATCCTCTTCGGCACGCCGGCCCCCATCCTGGGACAGGCCAACTTGGGCGTGCTCAAGGAAGACATGGTCAACGTCGTCGTCCACGGCCACGAGCCGACGCTCAGCGAAATGATCGTCGCCGCCTCGCAAGATCCAGAAATCATCGAATACGCGCAGGCGGCCGGAGCCAAAGGCGTCAACCTCTCCGGCATCTGCTGCACGGCCAACGAAATCTTGATGCGCCAGGGAATCCCGGCGGCCGGCAACTTCCTCCAGCAGGAACTGGCCATCCTCACCGGGGCCGTGGAAGCCATGGTCGTCGACGTTCAATGCATCATGCAGGCGCTGGTCGGCCTGGCGCAGAACTTCCACACCAAGGTCATTACCACCTCACCCAAGGTCAAGATCACAGGCGCCACCCACATGCAGTTCGACGAACACCGCGCCCTGACCATTGCCAAGGACATCCTGCGCCACGCCATCGACAACTACGAGAACCGGGGCGAGACGCGCATTCCCGACGTGCGCGAAGACCTCATCCCCGGCTTCTCTCATGAATACATCAACTACATGCTGGGCGGGCGCTACCGCGCATCATTCCGCCCCCTCAACGACGCCATCATCGCCGGCCGCATTCGCGGCGTGGCCGCCGTCGTCGGCTGCAACAACCCGCGCAGCCAGCACGACTATCTCCACACCCGCGTCACCCGCGAACTGTTGAAGCAAGACGTCCTCGTCGTCGAAACCGGTTGCGGGGCCATCGCCAGCGCCAAGCTAGGGTTGCTCCTGGGCGAGGCCGGTCTCGATCGGGTGGGGCCGGGCCTGCGCGAAGTGTGCGAGACGGTGGGCATCCCTCCCGTCCTCCACATGGGCTCCTGCGTCGACAACACTCGCATCCTCACCGTCCTCACACAGATGGTCGAGGAAGGCGGTCTCGGCGACGACATCAGCGACGTTCCCGCCGTCGGTCTGGCGCCCGAATGGATGAGCGAAAAAGCTCTCTCCATCGCCACCTACTGTGTAGCTTCCGGCGCCTACGTCATCTTTGGTGGCTCATCGCCCATCGGCGGCATGCCCGATCGCGTGGCCGACAGCGACGCCGTCTCCCACTATATCAGTGAAGGGTGGGAAGCCATCTATGGCGGCAAGCTGGAATTTATCCCCGACCCCGACGAGATGGTGCGCAAGACGCTGGAACACATCGACAAGAAACGGGACGCTCTGGGGTTAGCTCCCTACGAACCGCAGCGCTTCGGCCGCAGCGGAGACGCCCGCATGTTGGAACTGGAGCAACTGCCGCTCGAGGCGCGCCGGGAAGCACTTTACGGCGTGGCAGCGGATTAAGAGGAGGATCACATGTCTCGTTACATTGCAACGCGGGCCATACGCGGCGCCAACGCCCTGGTCACCGAAGCAGAACTCATGCTGCAAAAGGCCATCGCAGAAAAAGGCCCGGATGCTCCCGTGGCCTTTCCCAACACGGCCTACTATCTGCCCCTCATCTATGGCATGACCGGGAGAGAGGTGGAAACGTTGGGCCAGTTGCAGCCCGTGCTCGAATATGCCCGGACGCTGTTGCACCCCGTGCCCGCAAACAACCACTGGACTCCCTACCTGGGCGAGACGCTGGACGGCGGCATGGCTACCCTTCTCGCCGCCGAAGCCATCGAAGCCGTTCGCTTCATCTACGATCTTCAACCGGAACCGTTGGCCGGGCTTGCCCTGGCCGGCGGCTCCGCCTTCACCAGCCCCGACAACGGCAATGGCGCCGGTCCCAATGGCGACGGGCTGGACGGCCACCTGAACGGGCCGATTGACGACATCCAGTTGCGCTCCTGGGGTATTCAGTTGGTGGATGGCCGCATGCCCGGTTTCGCCGCCATCGTCGGCGCCGCCCGCTCTAACGAAGTGGCCGTCAAGATCGTGCGCGAGCTGCAACGGCGCAACATCCTTTGCTTCCTCTCGGGGAACGTCAACGGCCGCAGCATCATCCACCAGCTCCTCGAAGAAGGGGTCGAACTGGGCTACGATACCTACACCGTCCCCTTCGGCACCGATACCCTCAGCGCCATCTACGCCCTGGGCTTTGCCGTACGCTCCGCCCTCACCTTCGGCGGCCTCAAGGGCGGCCAGGCGCGCGACATCCTGCTCTACAACAAAGAGCGCGTCTTCGCCTTCGTCCTCGCCCTGGGTGAGGTGGACGATCTCAAGTACGCGGCCGCCGCCGGGGCCATCAACTTCGGCTTCCCCGTCATTGCCGACACCGTCATCCCCGAGATCTTGCCCACCGGCGTGACCACCTACGAGCACGTCGTCAGCCTGCCCTTCAACGAAATTGAGGGCCAGGACGATCTCGAACGGGCCGAACGCCTCGTGCAGAAGTGCATCGAGGTGCGCGGCGTGAAAGTCAAGATCGCCGACGTGCCCGTCCCCGTCCCCTACGGTTCCGCCTTCGAGGGAGAAGTCGTGCGCAAGGCCAACATGCGCGTGGAATTTGGCGGCAAATACTCGCGCGCCTTCGAGTACCTGCGCATGCAGCCCATGGACGAAGTGGTCGACGGCCACATCGACGTCGTCGGTCCCGGTTTTGAAGACGTCCCCGTGCAGGGGCACATGGACGTAGGCATCGTCGTCGACGTCGCCGGCCGCGAAATGCAGGAAGACTTCGAGCCGGTATTGGAGCGCCAGATTCACTACTTCGTCAACGGCGCTTCCGGCGTCCAACACATCGGCCAGCGGGACATCGCCTGGATTCGAATCTCCCAGGGCGCGGCCGACAAAGGCTTCGACCTGGAACATCTCGGCAAGATCCTGCACGCTCGCTTCCACGCCGAATTCGGCGCCATCGTCGACAAGGTACAGGTTTCCATCTACACCGAGCCCGACCTCATCCAGAAATACCTGGAAGAGGCCCGCGCTGCCTTCGACCGGCGCAACAAGCGCCTGGCCGACCTGACCGACGACGCCGTCGACGAGTTCTACTCCTGCACCCTCTGCCAATCCTTCGCGCCCAACCACGTTTGCATCGTCAGCCCTGAGCGGCTCGGTCTGTGCGGCGCCTACAACTGGCTGGACTGCAAGGCCTCCTACAGCATCAACCCCACCGGCCCCAATCAGCCCATCAAACTGGGCGAACTCGTCAACTTCGAGAAAGGGTACTGGGAAGGCACCAACGAGTACGCCAAGATCGGTTCTCACGGCGCGGTGGAAGAGGTTGCCATGTACTCCATCATGGAGAACCCCATGACCGCCTGCGGCTGCTTCGAATGCATCGTCATGCTCATCCCGGAGGCCAACGGCGTCATGGTCGTCAGCCGCGAGGATACCAGCATGACGCCTTCGGGCATGACCTTCAGCACCCTGGCCGGCATGGCCGGCGGTGGCATGCAGACGCCGGGCGTCATGGGCGTTGGCAAGTTTTACCTGATCAGCCCCAAATTCATCTCGGCCGACGGCGGCTTCAAGCGCGTCGTCTGGATGAGCAGCTATCTCAAGGAAAGCATGGCCGGTGAACTGGCCGTCGTCGCCGAGCGCGAGGGCGACCCTGGCCTCATCGAGCGCATCGCCGACGAACGCCACGCCACCACCGTGGACGAACTTCTGGCCTGGCTGGAAGCCCACGACCATCCCGCGGTGGCGATGGATCCCATTTTCTAATGAGCTTGAGTAACATTGAGCTTGCGTAGCAATGAGCTTGCGTAGCAAGCCGTTTACAAGGAGCAAGACCTATGCCCATTGAGATACCCAAGGATAAGTGGCCCGGGGCCGTGCGCACCGTCACCCTGGGCGCAACCGCGGCCGACGGCGGCACCCGCTCCCACACCGTCACCGTCGGCGGCGAGACGGCCCTCCCCTTCCTCCACTTCGAGGCGGAGATGCCCCACCGGCCCGTGGTCGCCATCGAAATCGTCGATCGCCGGCCGGACGATTGGTCCCCCCTGCTGTTAGAGGCGTGGGACGACGTCGCCGACGATCCTGCTGCCTGGGCCCAGGCAGCCGAAGAGGCCGGCGCCGACCTTTTGCAACTGACCCTCAGTCTCACGAAAAACGACGGCGAGCCCAACACGCCCGACGCGGCCGTGGCCGCCGTCAAATCCGTGCTCGAGGCCAGCGGGCTGCCCCTCCTCGTCTTCGGACCGGGCCAGGCCGAGGTAGACAACGAATTGCTGGTCGCCGTGGCCAACGCCACCAGAGGAGAACGTCTTGTATTAGGTCTCTGCGAGGACAAAAATTACCGGACCATCGTTGCTGGGGCCATGGCCAACGGCCACTTGGTGACCGCTCGCAGCCCCATGGACGTCAACCTGGCCAAGCAACTGAACATCCTCATCAACGACATGAACATGCCGCTGGATCGCATCCTGATGGATCCCACCACCGGCGCACTGGGGTACGGTATCGAGTACGGCTACTCCGCCATGGAACGCCTCCGCCTCGCCGCCTTACAGGGCGATGCCATGACCCAGTTGCCCATGGTCGTCACCCCCGGTTACGAGGCGTGGAAGACCAAAGAAGCCAAGGTCGACGACGACGTTCCGGCCGAGTGGGGACCCTGGCGGGAGCGCGCCATCAACTGGGAAACGCTCACGGCCATGACCCTGCTCGAATCCGGCGCAGACATCCTCATACTGCGCCACCCGGAAAGCGTACGGCGCATCCAGGCGGCGATTGCTGAACTGACGGCCGTCCCCGTGGCCGCCTGACGGAGAGAAAACGATGGCACTATCAGGAATTCAGATCTACAAGCTATTGCCACAGACCAACTGTAAGGAGTGCGGATTTCCCACCTGTCTCGCCTTCGCCATGAAGCTGGCAGCCAAACAGGTCGAACTGACCGACTGCCCTCACGTGAGCCAGGAGTCGAAGAACAAACTTGCTGAATCGGCCGCGCCCCCCATTCGCCTCGTCACCCTCTCTGCCAACGGCCGCAAGGTAGAAGCCGGCAACGAGGTCGTCTTGTTCCGCCACGAGAAAACGTTCTATCACAAACCGGGCTTTTTCATTCGTGTGCGCGACGACGAGAGCGCCGAAGCCATCCGCGAGCAGGTCGCGCCGGCCGCCGCCTACAGCGTCACCTACGTCGGCCGCGAACTGGCGCCCGACGGCTTCGCCGTGCACGCCGTAACCGGCGACCCTGACGCCTTCGCCGCCGCCGTCCAGACCGTTCACGACGCCGCCGACATGCCCCTGATCCTCATCGCCGAGGATCCCCAGGTGATGGCCGCCGGCCTGGAAGCCGCGCCCGGCGAAAGGCCCCTCATCTACGCCGCCGGCGCCGAAAACTGGGAAGCGATGGCCAACCTGGCCAATGAGCACGACGCTGCCCTTGCCGTCCGTGCCCCCTCTCTCGAAGAACTGGCCGACCTCTCGCAAAAGCTCAAGGAGAAAGGCGTAGAGAACCTGGTACTCGATCCCGGCCCCCGCGACTTCGGCGACTGGCTGGCGCGCAGCACCCAGATTCGGCGCTTGGCCCTGAAGAATTTCCGGCCGCTCGGCTATCCCCTCATCGCCTTCGCCGGCGAAGGCGAATCGTGGGACGGCCGCGAACCCATGATGGCCGCCCAGGCCATCGCCAAATACGCCGGCTTCATCGTCTTCGACCATTTCGCGCCGGAGGTTATGTACCCCCTCCTCGTCTTGCGCGAAAACGTCTACACCGATCCGCAGAAACCGATCCAGGTCCAGCCGGGTCTGTACGAACTGAACGATCCCGGTCCCGACGACCCGCTGCTCGTCACCACCAACTTCAGCATCACCTACTTCAGCGTGGCCAACGAGGTCGAGGGCGCCGGCCTTCCCGCCTGGCTCCTGGTGACCGACGCCGAGGGCATGAGCGTGCTCACCGCCTGGGCCGCCGGCAACTTTGACGCCGAACGCATCGCCAAAGATGTCAAGGCCTTCGATGTTGCCGGCAAGGTCAACCACCGGCGCATCGTCATCCCCGGCCACGTCGCCGTCATCTCCGGCGAACTCGAAGAAGAATTGCCCGGTTGGGACGTGCGCGTCGGCCCGCGCGAATCCGTAGACCTGCCCTCCTTCCTGAAACAGGCGCTTGCACAATGACCACATTCACAGAAATGGGTCAGGAATTTCTGGCCCAGAAACGAATCGCAGTGGCCGGCGTATCACGGTCGCCACAAAACACGGCCAACGCTATCTATCGCAAACTGCGCGATGCAGGGTATGAGGTATTCCCCGTCAACCCCAATGCCGACGAAGTAGAGGGCGATCGTTGCTTTGCCAGCATGACGGCCATTCCCGGCCACCTGGACGGTGCCCTGCTCATTACCCGACCCGAGAGCACCGATCAACTGGTACGCGATTGCGCTGCGGCCGGGGTCCCTCGGGTCTGGATGCACGAAAACGCGTTCTTCAAGTCCGGCACCAGCGTCTCCGAAGATGCCGCCGCCTTCTGCCGGGAGAACGGCATTTCCGTCATAGCCGGTGGCTGTCCGATGATGTTCTTCGACGTTGGCCACAAATGTATGCGCTGGATGTTTCGGGTAATGGGCAAGCTACCAAATGAATAATCTATCGGCGAATGGTTGGCGGTCCGCCAACCATTCGTCTTTTCACCATGGCCGATCACATTGTCACCTTTGACGTTTCCGATAAGTCCGTCCGCGTTGCTACCGGTACGCTGCTTTCCGAAGCAGCGCAGCTAGCGGGGATAGACCTCAACCAGCCGTGTGGCGGGCAGGGTCGCTGCGGCCGCTGCGCCGTGCGTATTACCGAGGGAAGCGTACGCCGACGCAGCACGTTGCGCCTTTCGGCCGAAGACGTGGCCCAGGGCTACGCCCTGGCCTGCCAGGCCGTCGTCGAAGGGGACGTGAACGTCTCCGTTCCCCCGCAGGAACAGGTCGAACGGCGGATGACCACCGACCTGACGGTGGCCGAGGTGATGGTGCCCGAAGGGTATGATCCGGCCGTCGCGCAAAGCCTTCGCCGGTACCCCCTGACCCTCTCCCCGCCGAGTATGGACGACCAGACCGACGACTGGAGCCGTCTCCAGACCGCCCTCCGCCAGGAAGCCGGCGTCGACGACGTACACGTATCGCTGCCCCTGCTCCGGCGCGTCGGCCCCCTGCTCCGCCAGGGAGAGTGGCAGGTGACAGTCGTCGTTGACGGGGGCGAGGAGGGAACGTCCGCCCGGCTCGTCCAGTTGCTGCCCGGTCACGCGCCGGCCGGCGACTCCCTCTGGGGAGCCGCCGTCGACATCGGCACGACCACCGTCACCGTATGGCTCGTCGACCTGCAAAGCGGCCGCGTGCACGCTCAGGTCGCCGAATACAACCGCCAGATCGCCCGCGGCGAGGACGTCATCTCACGCATCGTCTACGCCGGCAAGAACGAGGGCGGCGAGAAACTCCGCGCCCTCGTGCTGGAATCCATCAACCTGCTGCTCCAACGGGCATGCCGGCGCGTCGACGTCGCGCCGGAGGCCGTCCTCAAAGCCACCGTCGCCGGCAACACCACCATGATGCACCTGCTCCTCGGCGTCCCCCCCGAGTCCATTCGCCTCTCACCCTTCATTCCCGTCGTCAACCGGCCGCTCCCCCTCCGCGCCGAGGAAGTGGGGCTCGCCATCAACCCGGAAGCCTCCGTCGATTGCTTGCCTGGCGTCGCCAGCTACGTTGGCGCCGACATCAGCGCCGGCGTGCTCGCCTCCGGAATGGACGACGACGACACAGTGAGCCTCTTCATGGATATTGGCACCAACGGCGAGACGGCGCTGGGCTCCCGCGATTGGCTCGTAGCCTGCGCCTGCTCGGCCGGCCCCGCCTTTGAAGGGGCCGGCGTCCTGCACGGCATGCGGGCCACGGCCGGCGCCATCGAAGAGGTATGGGTCAACGGCAAGACCTACGAGCCCACCTGTCGCGTCATCGGCGACCGCCGGCCGCGCGGCCTGTGCGGCAGCGGTCTCATTTCTCTGCTCGCCGAGCTTTTCCTGGCCGGCGTCGTCGACCGGGGTGGGCATTTCAACGCCGACCTGCCCACGGACCGCGTGCGCCAGGGCGAGCACGGCCTCGAGTACGTCGTCGCCTGGCCCGACGAAACAGAAAACGGGGAGGCCATCGTCCTCACCCGTGTAGACGTCGACAACCTCTTGCGCGCCAAGGCTGCCATTTATGCCGGCTTCACCGTTCTCGCCGACGCCGTCGGCCTGCCACTGGAAGCCGTCGAACGCGTCCTCATCGGCGGCGCCTTCGGCAAATACATCAACGTCGAAAAAGCCGTCGAAATTGGCCTGCTGCCTGACATCCCCTGGGAGCGCTTTCACTTCCTGGGGAACACCTCCGTGCGCGGCGCTTACCTGGCGCTTTTGGATCGCCACCAGCGTGTGCGCGTCTCTGACATTGCCGCACGCATGACCTACGTCGAACTCTCGGCCGATAACGCCTTTTATGACGCCTTCACCTCGGCCCTTTTCTTGCCCCATACCGACCTGAACCGTTTCCCCTCCGTCCGAGACAAGCTTGACGGCGGGAGAGAAGAAACTTTGTTGGCGGAGGGAGTGGCCGGCAGTTAGACGGCGGCTCCCGTCGCCGGCTGCCCGTTTCCATTCCCCACTCTCCTGAAAAGGAGGAGGAATATGTACATCATTGGTGAAAACATTCACATAATCTCCAAAAACGTAAAGGAGGCGCTGGCCCAACGCGACGCCCGCTACTTCCAGGATCTGGCCGTGCGCCAGGTCGAGGCCGGCGCGCAGGCGTTAGACCTCAATCTGGGACCGCGCAAGAAGGATTGGGAGGAAGTGTTCCCCTGGATGGTTGAAACGGTCGAGGCCGTCGTCGACGTCCCACTGAGCTTTGACAGTACCAATATCCGGGGGATCGAGGCCGGCCTGAAGAAGGTGACCAAAGCGCAGCCCATCATTAACTCCACCTCAGCCGAGCCGGAAAGGCTGGAAAAAGTGCCGCCGCTGGCCAAAGCGTACGGTGCCCGCCTCATCGCCCTGACGATGGGCAAAAGCGGCATTCCCGTCAGCGCCGACGAACGGGTGAACATTGCCCTCGAGCAATTGATTCCCCACGCCCTGGAAATCGACTTCCCCATTTCCGATCTGATCATCGACCCCCTCGTGCTCACCGTCTCCGGCTGCCAGGAATATTGCCCTGAGCTGATCGAAGCCGTGCGCACGCTGCAATATGCGTGGGATCCGCCGCCGCCCGTTTCCGTCGGCCTTTCCAACGTCTCCAACGCCGTTCCCGCCGCCAACCGGCCCCTCATCAACCGCGTTTACTGTGCTATGTTGATGGGCGCCGGTTTGCAGATGATGATCGCCGATCCCTTCGACGAAGAGCTAAAAGAGACGATCCGCATAATCGAAGAACGCGACGACAGCACGGCCATCGGCCGCCTGTATCTCACTATCCACGACCGCATTGCCGCCATGGAAGAGCCCATGCTGGAAGACGTTGACCTGAGTGATCCACAACAGGTCGCCATCTGGCAGACGGTGCAAATCCTCCTGAACAGGGTCATCTACGCAGATTCCTATCTGCAACAGGAGATGATGGGGTAGCCGGCGTGGGAAATCGTCAAAACAGGAGGTAAACACAATGTTGACAGGCAAGCAAGAAAAAGAGATCGATATTGAGGAGCTTCTGGCAAAAGCGGAGAAACCCGCTGCCGATGC
>JAWVYQ010000043.1:0-24963 GCA_033722615.1 Promineifilaceae bacterium (SeqCode) | reverse complement strand
GTCAGAGTACTTCATGGTTGGCCTCGGGCAAATATCTATGATAGAAACGACAAGCCAATCTTACCAGATCTCAGGAGTTTGTCGTGCTGATCCCCCTTCTACGCACCATGCGGCCGCGACAGTGGCCGAAAAATGGATTTGTCTTTGTGGCGCTGCTGTTTGACCGGCAGGTTGACCAGGCGGACAGCGTCCTGCGGGCGGTCATCGCCTTCATTCTGCTTTCTCTGATGTCCAGCGCCGTTTACATCATGAACGACCTGGTGGATATTGAGAGCGACCGGCAACATCCGAAGAAGCGGTCGCGGCCGCTGCCGGCCGGGGAGTTGAGCCCGACGGTGGCGACCGCCGCCGCCTTCCTGTTCGCTGCCGGCAGCCTGGCGGCCGGTTTCGTGCTCGCGCCAATCTTCGGCTGGATCTTGCTGGGCTACCTGCTGACCCAGATCGCGTACACGTTCTGGCTGAAGCACGTGGTGTTGATTGACGTTTCTGTGGTGGCGACGGGCTTCATCCTGCGCATTGCGGCCGGCGTCGCCGTCCTACCCGACGTCGAACGTTTCTCGCCGTGGCTCTACATCTTTGGCGGCTTTCTGGCCCTGTTTCTGGCGCTGGGCAAGCGGCGCCACGAACTGGTATTGCTCGGAGCGGAGGCGGGCAATCATCGCGCCATCCTGAATGAGTACAGCCTGGAACTGATCGACAGGTTGATCGGCATCGTGACGACCAGCGCCATCGTCGCCTACAGCCTTTACACGTTTCTGGCCGAGGGCCTACCGGGCAATCACGTCATGATGCTGACGATACCGTTCGTCATTTACGGCATGTTTCGCTATCTGTACCTGATCCACATCCGGCACGAAGGGGGAGCGCCGGAAGAGATATTGCTGCGCGACCGGCCGATGCAGGTGGCGCTAGCCCTATGGGCCACCCTGGTCTTTGTCGCGCTCTACATTCTTCCGGGGAGCACGTCATGACGACGACCCAGGCGTCGGCGCCGGCTAAAGTGATTCTGTTTGGCGAACACGCCGTAGTTTACGGCCGGCCCGCCATCGCCGCACCCGTGTCGCAGGTCCGGGCGACCGCCCTCGTGGCCGACAGCGCCCCGACCGGCGTGCGCCTGGTGGCCCCGGACATCGGGGAGGCGTACTGGCTGGCCGACGCCGGGGAAGAAGATCCGCTGGCGGCGGCCGTGCGGTCGGTTCAGGAGGCGGCCGGGCGTTCCCGGCTCCCAAACCTGACGATCACGGTGCGCAGCAACATCCCTGTTGCCAGCGGTCTGGGTAGCGGCGCGGCGACGGCGGCGGCTCTGATTCGGGCGCTGGCCCTACACCTGGAACGGCCGGACCTGGCCAGCAACGAGTCCGTCTCATCGCTGACGTACGAAGTCGAGACGCTGCACCACGGGACGCCCAGCGGCATCGACAACACCGTGGTGGCCTACGAACGCCCCGTCTATTTTATCCGCCGGTCACCGGAAAATCAGATCGACACGTTCCGCGCCGGACGTCCGCTGCGCCTGCTGATCGCCGATACAGGCATTCGCAGCTCGACCAGGGATGTGGTAAGCGACGTGCGACGGCAATGGCAGGCAGAGCCGGAGCGCTTTGAGGAAATATTCACGGCCTGCGGACGGATCGCCGACGCAGCGCGTCGGGCTATCGAAGCGGGTGATCTGGAAAGAGTGGGTTCCCTGATGCAGGAGAATCAGGTGTGGTTGCGGCAGATGACGGTCTCGTCGACAGAGCTTGACCGTCTGGCCGAAGCGGCCGGCGAAGCGGGCGCGCTGGGCGCGAAGCTGAGCGGCGCCGGCCGGGGGGGGAATATCATTGCGCTCGTTACAGAATCAGCGGAAGCGGCCGTAAGGCAAGCGCTTTCTGCGGCCGGCGCCCTGAAGATCCTGGCGACGACGGTCCGCTGAGAAAGAAAAAAGCCAGCCGCTAGGGCTGGCTTTAAAAGACCAAGTTGGCGCAACGACGTAACAGGCGTTGCCAGCTTTATGTCTTGCTCATTGTCTTGAGACAACGCGTGCAGACGTACTTGCGAACTTTGTGTCCATCTTCGTAGACAGTGACGCGCTGAATATTGGGCTTAAACTGTCGTTTCGTCTTCTTCTGAGAGAAGCTGACGTTATGCCCAGTCTGCGGTCCCTTGCCACAAATCTCACATTTGGCCATAATCTCACCTCACAATCGCAATACAAAGTAAAAGCGACCGTGCTGGCCGCTGAGTATAGAATTATATGGATTGAGGTCCACTCGCGCAAGAGATTTACCGGAGATATAACAATTCTCAAAGTAACGATCGGAAACCTCCCGGAGGCTGGTCAAGCAAGCCAAAACGGTTGCGCAAGAGGCGCCATAACGCGCTACGTAGCCTCCGGGAGGTTGGATTTCAGTTGCATTTAGAATTGCTGTCCGGTGTAAATTCCGTCTGCGCGCCTGATGAATGAGGAGCACACTTTATGACGGTCGACGACGACTCATTGGGAAAAATTGACATTTCGCCGGCAACGGTGGCCACAATCGCCACCCGCTCGGTCCACCAATGCTACGGTGTGGTGGGCATGGCCAACAAGAACCTTGTCGACGGCATCGCGCACGCGCTTGCCCGCGACGCACGGCGGGGTATTGACGTCACCTTTACGGATGAGGGGATCGAGATCGACGTGTACGTCATCGTGGAATACGGGACCCGCATTCGCATTGTGGCACAAAGCATTCAGAACACGGTTAAGTTCCACGTAGAAAAGGCGTTAGGCGCGCCTGTGACGGCCGTCAACGTCTACGTGCAGGGCTTACGAATCAGCAACGGAGACAGCTAGGGAAGAGGGATCGGAAGCCACACGACAACGACGAGCGCCGATCTCTGTGCAGAGGAGAGAATATGGGAAATGGAGATCTAGCGGCCGGCGACGCCGCCATCCCGCCAAAGTGGCAGCAGTGTAACGGCCGGCAACTGCGGAAGTTGGTCAGGGCCGGCCTGTTCTGGCTGGAGAAGAATCACCAGCAAGTCAACGCGCTGAACGTGTTCCCCGTGCCTGACGGGGACACGGGCACGAATATGCTGCTAACGATGCGCGCCGCCCACAAGCAGATCGAGGACTCCGACGAAGAACACGTGGGCAAGGTCGCTCAGGCCGTTGCCCACGGGGCGCTGATGGGCGCCCGAGGCAATTCGGGCGTCATTTTGAGCCAGATCTGGCGGGGGCTGGCGCGGGCGCTTGACGAGAACGAGGCGGCCACGGCCGAGGATATCGCTCGCGCCTTCCACGAGGCGAATGAAACGGCGTACAAGGGCGTCATGCGGCCGGTGGAGGGGACGATCCTCACCGTCGTGCGCGAGGCGAGCGAAGAGGCGCAGGACGCCGCCAAGAAGAGCACAGACCTTCGTTTTCTGCTGGAGCGCGTTCTGGAGCGCGCCCAGCAGGCGCTGGAGCGGACGCCTGAGATGCTGTCCGTGCTGAAGCAGGCGGGCGTCGTGGACGCCGGTGGTCAGGGGCTGGTCTTCATCCTGGAGGGAATGTTGCGTTACGTCGAGGGGCAGATGGAGGAAAAGGCTTTCGCGGCCGCAGCGGCCGGCGCCGAACCGGCCCAGGCGCGGGCTGCACCGGACGAAGGTGAACTGGAGTATCCCTATGACGTGCAATATCTTCTGGTAGGCGACAACCTGGACGTGACAACCGTGCGCGACGCCATCGACGCCATGGGCGATTCCACCGTCGTCGTGGGCGACGAGCGCACGATCAAAGTGCACGTTCACGTCAAAGATCCGGGCGAGCCCCTTTCTTACGGCACCCGCATCGGCCGCGTGACGGACGTCGTCGTGGAAAACATGCAACTGCAAATGGAGGAGATCATCACGGGGAATGAAGCGCCCACACCAGACGTCGCAGCAGGCGAGGCACCGGATGGGGCAGCGCAGAGCGGGGCACAGGTCGAGATAGAGGCGCCGACGGGAGAGATCAGCGTTGTCGCCGTCGCGGCCGGTCCGGGCCTGGGCGAGATTTTCCGCAGCCTGGGCGCGGCCGGCATCGTCAACGGCGGTCAGAGCAACAATCCGAGCACCGAAGAGATTTACAAAGCCGTGGAGGAAACGCCCACAGATAAGGTGATCATCCTGCCCAATAACAAGAACATTGTTCTGGCGGCGGAAGCGGCGCGCGACCTCAGCCAGAAGGAGGTAGCCGTGGTGCCCACGCGCACGGCGCCCCAGGGCATCAGCGCGTTGCTGGCTTTGCTGCCCGGCAACGACCTGGAATCGTCCAGTGAGGCGATGACGTCGGCGAGCCGGGAAATCGCCAGCGGCGAGATCACGGTGGCCACCCGCTCGGTGACCCTGGACGGGGTAACGGTGCAGGAGGGGGAATTCATTGGGCTGGCAGACGGCCGCCTGTGCACGGCCGGCAAGGAGATGGGCCAGGTGCTGGCAGACACGCTACAGGCCATGGAGGTGGAGGAGCGGGAATTGCTCTCCGTCTACTTCGGCGAAGACGTCAGCCGGGAAGAGGCGGAAAGCCTGGTTGAGGAGATCGGGGAACAGTACCCTGACGTGGAAATCGAACTATTGCCCGGCGGACAACCTCACTACATGTACATTCTGGGAGCAGAATAAGAGCAAGGGGCCATGAGTATACGGATCGTCACCGACAGTACCTCGGATATACCGGAATCGCTGGCGGACGAGCACGGCGTCTTCGTCTTGCCGGCCTACGTGAACGTGGGCGACGACAGCTACCTGGATCAGGTGCAGCTCTCGCGCAGCGAATTTTATGAGATGTTGCCCTCCTTGTCCGAACCGCCGACGACGGCAGCGCCGGCTGTTGGCGCCTTTACGGAAGCTTACGACAAATTGGCCGACGAAGGGGCCGAGGAAATCCTCTCCATTCATCTGTCGGCCAATTTGAGCGGGATGTTGAACGCGGCACGGCTGGGCGCCCAGGCTACGGACGCCGTCCAGGTGACGCTCTTTGACTCGCGACAGCTCTCGATGGGGCTGGGATTGCTGGCACTGACGGCGGCCCAAGACGCGGCCGCCGGCTACACTATGGAGGAAATCACGACCCGATTGCAAAGGCGCGTCGGCCGCACACACGTCTTCGCCGTGCTGGACACGCTGGAATATTTGCGGCGCAGCGGCCGCGTGAGCTGGGCGGCCTTCGGCGTGGGGACGCTGCTACGGATCAAGCCGCTGTTACACGTCTTCGACGGCAACGTAGAGATGATAGAGCGCGTGCGGACGCGCGGCCGGGCTGTGCGGCGGCTGATAGAGCACGTGGAAGCGTTAGGACCGCTGGAACGCCTGGTCATCCTGCACACGCGCAACGCCGAGGGGGCGGCCGCCCTGGGCGAGGAGGCAGCCCACCTTTTTCCGGCGCAGGACCAGGACGATTTTCTGACCGTTGAAGTAACGCCCACCATCGGCGCCCACATCGGCCCCGGCGCGCTCGGTTTTGCCTGTCTGGCGGCCGGGGAAGCGTAGGTACGCAAACGGTTTCCCTGCTCCGGGCGTTGTCTGGTATAATCACGCTTTAAACGGACACACGCGGCGGACTGCACCGGCGACGGGTGCGGCTCTCTGCCATCAAAACGAAACAGTTATGGTCAAAGCATTCAAGCAATTAGAGCGCGTTCTCAAATTAGAAGCCCAACAAGGGTATCGTAACAAAGCCGTCGTCGGCGGCATCCGCCAGTTCGTCAACTTCTGGGTCACGAAAGCGCGGTCGGAAGCGGTAGACGAGATAGACCAGGCGCTGGTGGAACAGGTCGCCGAAGTGTTACAGGATTATGCTCGCCTGTCGGGAGTCGAAGCGCGGGCCAAGGTCCTCAACTCGCTGCAAGAGAAGTTGCAGAAGCGCAAAGAGCGGGTGGCGCATCTGCCAAAAGGGGGTCGCCAGCCGAGACCAAAGGCGCAAGCACCGGCGAAGGCTACGACAACGAAACAGCAAGAAGAAGAACAGTGGGAGCCGGTATTACCCTCTCCCGGAAAGGCGCTGCAGACGGCCGATCCGGACCCGGAAGGGCTTACGCAAGACGTCACGGCCATTTACGGCGTGGGCACAGCAACGGCTCGCTATCTAAACAAGCTGGGGGCCGAGACGATATGGGACCTGCTTTACACCTTTCCTCGGCGCTACGACGATTACAGCCTGTTGAAACCGATCAACCGGCTCGAATATGGCGAGCAGGTGACCATTATCGGCACCATCTGGGAGACGCGGGCACGCCGCACGCGCAACAACCAGCCGCTGGTGCAGTCGATCATCAGCGACGGCACCGGCCGGGTGCAGGCCACATGGTTCAACCAGCCGTGGCTGGCCGACAAACTGGCGGCCGGCACCCAGATCGTAATTAGCGGCACCGTCGACCAATACCTGGGGCGTAAAGTGTTCAATTCGCCGGAGTGGGAGCCTCTTTCCGAAGAGCTGCTGCGAACCGGTCGCATCGTGCCCGTCTACCCGCTGACGAAAGGACTGACCAGCAACAAAATGCGGGAGATCATGAAACAGGCGGTCGACGAGTGGGCGCCGCGCGTCCCCGATCCGTTGCCGGAAGGGGCGCGCCAGCGCCAGGAGCTGCCAGCGCTTCCCAAAGCGCTGTTCCACATCCACTTCCCGGGAAGCCATGAAATGTTGCACGCGGCCCGCCGGCGCCTGGCTTTCGACGAGTTGCTGTTGCTACAGCTGGGCATGCTGGGCCAGCGGCGCGAGTGGCAATCGGAGCCCAGCCTGCCGCTGACGGCCGGAGAAGAATGGCTACAGCGCTTTGTCGAGAGTCTGCCCTTCACGCTGACCGGCGCACAGCAACGCGTCATCAGTGAGATTCGGGCGGATATGGCGAAGTCGGTGCCGATGAACCGCCTGCTGCAAGGGGACGTGGGGAGCGGCAAGACGGTGGTGGCGGCGGCGGCCATGGTGCTGGCAGCGGCTAACGGCGCTCAGGCAGCGATGATGGCGCCCACCGAAATTCTTGCCGAACAACATTATCAGGGCCTGAGCAGAATGTTGGCGGACCTGGACCTCGACGTGCACCTGTTGACGGGCAGCACGGCGACGGCCGCCCGCGAAGAGATTTACAGCGGGCTGGCGACGGGCGAGATTGACATCGTCATCGGCACCCACACGCTGATTCAAGACCCGGTTCATTTCCAGAAGCTGGGGCTGGCCGTCATCGACGAACAACACCGGTTTGGCGTCGACCAGCGCGGCGCTCTGCGCGACAAGGGCAACGTGTCGATGAACGGACAGGGCACCGAGCGGCTCAACCCGCATCTGCTGGTAATGAGCGCGACGCCCATCCCGCGCACGCTGGCCCTCTCCATGTACGGCGACCTGGATCTTTCGACTCTCGACGAGATGCCGCCCGGCCGGGAGGAGATTGAGACGCACTGGATCCGGCCGAGCGAGCGGGAGCGGGCTTACGCCTTCGTTCGCGGCCAGGTGCGCAAAGGGCGGCAGGCGTACATCATCTGCCCGCTGGTGGAAGAGTCGGACAAAGTGGAAGCGAAGGCGGCCGTGGAAGAGCACGCGCGGTTACAGAACGAGGTCTTCCCGGATCTAAAACTGGGGCTGCTCCACGGCCGTATGTCGGGCGCGGAGAAAGAAGAGGTGATGCGCGCCTTTTACGAGGGCGAGACCGACATTCTGGTCTCCACGTCGGTCATCGAAGTGGGCGTCGACGTGCCTAACAGCACGGTGATGGTCGTCGAAGGCGCCAACCGCTTTGGCCTGGCGCAGTTGCACCAATTCCGCGGGCGCGTCGGCCGGGGCGCACACCAATCGTACTGCCTGCTCATCGCGGACGCCGTCGGCGGCGACGCCGAGGAACGGCTGACAGCGCTTGAGCAGAGCAACGACGGCTTCATGCTCGCCGAAAAAGATCTCGAGATTCGCGGGCCGGGTGAGTTTTTCGGCCGGCGGCAGAGCGGGATCCCCGAATTGCAGCTGGCGTCGCTGCTGGACGTGGAGCTGCTGGAGAACGCCCGCGCCGAAGCGCAGCAAATGTTTGAACGCGATCCCCTGCTCGAAGAACCGGGGCACCGGCTGCTGAGAGACCGTGTCGTCCAGTTCTGGGAGGAAGCGGGGGATATCAGTTGACCTGTCCGTTACTCGCCGGCGGGCGCCGCATCCCTGCGAGTAACCGGGCGTCAGAAGGAGACGCGCTTTGCACGTACGCGCCATCTATCCAGGCACCTTCGATCCCGTACATTACGGCCATCTGAACCTTATCAATCGGGCGGCCTCCATCTTCGACGAGCTATTTGTGGGCGTCTACGATCACGGAAAACCGTTGAAGAACGTCCTCTTCTCCGTAGACGAGCGCGTAAAGATGATTACGGAGTCGCTGGACGGCCAACCCAACATCACCATTCGCCCATTCAGCGGTCTGACGGTCGACTTTGCCCGCTCGGTCGGCGCCAAGGTGATCGTTCGCGGCCTACGCGTCTTCTCCGACTTCGAATTAGAGTTTCGGATGGCGCTGGCCAACCAGCGTCTGGCCCCGGAAATTGAAGTGGTGACCTTCATTACGCGGGAAGAGCATACCTTTCTCAGTGGAACGACGGTGCGGGAGATTGCCTCCTTCGGCGGCGACGTCAGTAGCATGGTGCCGGATAACGTGGCGCGGGCGCTCTACGAGCGCTTTAACCAAAACGATTCCGATTCTGATTATAATGGGCCGGTTTCGTTGCGTGATTGACTCAAATCTCAGTATAATGGGTGGCAAGCGTGTCACATTCCGACGGAAAGATGAAAGAAGGCGGCGCAGCTAACAACCTGCAGCATTTTAGCGGGACCGCCGACGTCTACGACGTCTACCGGCCGCGGCCGCCGGCCGTGATCCCGGAGATGCTGGTTCAGGTAGCAAACGTCGCGCAGCCCGACCTGGTGGTCGATCTGGGTTGCGGCACAGGCCACTCGACCTACATCTGGTCGGAGCGGGCCCGGCAGGTCATCGGTATCGAGCCGAACGAGGACATGCGCGCGCTGGCGCAGCAGCGGCAGAGCGTGCTCGCCGACGTGGCCAACGTTACCTTCCGGGAGGGTGTGGCTTCGGATACCGCCCTGGACGACGGCACCGCGGAGGTCGTCACCTGCGCCCAGTCGTTGCACTGGATGGAACCGGAATCGACCTTCCAGGAGATCGCGCGCATTTTGCGGCCGGGCGGCATCTTTGCTGCCTATGACTACCATTGGCCGCCGGTGATGCGCTGGGATCTGGCAACAGAATTTGAGAAGTTGCTAGAAAAGGCGACGAAGGTCGAAGAGGGGTTGGAATCGGTGCAGTCGCTCCAGCAATGGGCCAAAGCGGGCCATCTGGAGCGGATGAAGTCCAGCGGGCTCTTTCGCTTTGTCACCGAGTGCCACGTGCATCAGAAAGAAGTCGTTCACACCGAGCAGTTAATCGGGCTGGCGCTGAGCAGCGGGCCGGTGCGCACGGCGATCAAGCACGGTTTGCCGGAAGCGCAAATTGGATTGGACGCCTTCCGGGCAAAGGTCGAAGAGACGGTCGGAAACGAATCGGTCCTTTGCTTATTTAGCTACGTGGTCCGTATCGGAATTAAATAGACGGCAACCATTTAGACGTGTGGGGTTTAAGATGGATATTCAACACCTGGTAGACCGGTTAGAGCAGGTTCTCGGTGAAAGCCGCCGAATTCCGATGACCACAACGTTACTCGTCGACGAGGATCAGGTTTTTAGCATCATCGACCAGTTGAGAGTGGCCATTCCGGAAGAAGTGAAGCGCGCGAACCGGGTCGAGGCCGAAAGAGAGCGCATCCTGGCGCAGGCACACGAAGAGGCGGAACGCATCCGGCAACTGGCCAAGCAGGAAGCGGAAGAACTTGTTCGGCGCGACCGGGTGGCGGCGTCGGCCGAACAACGGGCGGAGAACATCCTGGAACGCGCCCGGCGTGAAGCGGAGGCGCTTCGCCACGACGCCGACGTCTACGTCGTGGACGTGCTGGCCAAGCTGGAAGAGGATCTATTGCGCTCGCTCTCCGTCGTGCGCAACGGATTGCGCAAGGTTCAGGCAGACCAGGCGGCCGCCAGAGAGACTATTACGTCTCAAAGTCAGAGCCCGGCTTCCAACTCGGACACACAATCACCATCCTGATCGTTAGCGAGCCATTATCCAGGGCGCGCGAAACTTGACAGGCAGTATGGCAAAGTTATAATTACGATTTGCGGCATCCGTGCCGCTTGTTTTTTGTCGGGCGCCGGATGGCGTCTCCGGCGACACCACAATTTGTGAAGAGACAACGTTTCAGCTCAATTTTGCAGAGGTAATTATCATGGGTGCTGTTCCTAAAAGAAGGATTTCCAAGAGCCGCCGGCGCAAGCGTCGGACACACCAGGTACTTGATACTCCCCAACTGGTAGAGTGTCCAGAATGCGGCGAGATGAAGCGGCCACACTACGCCTGTCTGGTCTGCGGAACCTACAAGGGGATGAAAGTCATCGACGTACCTGAACTGTAATTTGGCGTGAGGGGCCGTACAGCGCGCGCTGTACGGCTTTTTTTGCATGAAGCGTTAACAAGTGAGTACCGTTTACCTTTTCCCGGGTCAGGCGTCACAGCATGTGGGCATGGGGCGCGTTCTCTACGAGCGCGAACCGGCGGCACGTGCTGTTTTTGATCAGGCAGACGAAGCGCTGGGCTTTGCGCTGTCCGAACTCTGTTTTTACGGGCCGGAAGAAGTGTTGACCGACACGGTCAACCAGCAGCCCGCCCTCTATGTAACGAGTCTGGCGGCGTGGGCGGTGCTTCAGGAAAAGGAGTGGCCGGCCGCCGCTTACGTGGCCGGGCACAGTCTGGGGGAGTTTTCGGCGCTGGCGGCCGTGGGCAGCCTGGCATTTACCGATGGGCTGGCGCTGGTTCGCCGGCGTGGCCAGCTGATGGAAGCGGCCGGAAAGGAAGCACCGGGGGAGATGGCGGCCATTCTGGCGCTGGACATGGCCGAGGTGGAGAAACGTTGTGTAGAAGCGCAAGAGGTTGTGGGCCGTCCGGTGCAGGTAGCCAACGATAATTGTCCGGGCCAGGTCGTCATTTCCGGCGACCGCCAGGCCGTGCAGGAAGCCGTGAGGCTGGCCAAAGAGAGCGGGGCGCGGAAGGTGATCACGCTGCCCATTACCATCGCCGCCCATTCGCCGCTGATGGAGCCGGCCGTCGAGGCGTTTAGCGAGGCCATTCGGGAGACGCCGTTCTCTGAGCCGGCCGTCCCCGTCATCGGCAACACCAGCGCCCGTCCCCTGACAACTCCGGACGCCATCCGGGCCGAACTGACAGCGCAGCTCACGGGAAGCGTGCGCTGGACCGAATCGATGCGTTATCTGCGCGAACAGGGGGTGGATACCTTTATCGAAGTGGGGCCAGGAGACGTTCTGACCGGCCTGATGAAACGTATCGATCGCAAAGCAACGCGGAAGGCATTCAATATAGAGGAGGGAACGTGACAGAAGGGCACCTTACGGGTAAAGTGGCAATTGTGACCGGGGCCTCTCGCGGCATCGGCCGGGCCATTGCCGAGGAGCTGGCTGCGAACGGAGCCGGTGTCGTGGTAAACTACCGTCACAGCGAGGCGAAAGCGCGCGAAGTGGTGGACGCCATCGCCGCAAACGGGGGCCAGGCGATAGCCGTTCAGGCGGACGTGAGCGATTTCGCAGCCGCCAGAGCGTTGGTCCAAACAACCAAGGAAGAATTGGGGCGGATAGACGTGCTGGTCAACAATGCGGGTACCACGCGCGACACGTTGTTGATGATGATGAAGGAAGACGATTGGGATACGGTGCTCGACACGAATTTGAAGAGCCTGTTTAATTGCTGCAAGGCGGTGCTGCGGCCGATGTTGCGCCAGAAAGCGGGCGGCCGGATCATCAATATTTCTTCGGTCGTGGGGCTGGCCGGCCAGGGGGGCCAGACCAATTACGCTGCTTCTAAGGCCGGCATCATCGGTTTTACCAAGTCCCTGGCTAAGGAGATGGGTCGGCGGGATATCACGGTGAACGCGGTGGCCCCCGGGTATTTCCCGACGGCGCTCACGGAGGACCTGCCGGACGATCTGGTAGAGAAGGCGCTGGACCTGATACCATTGGGACGGCTCGGCCGGGTGGAAGAAGTGGCACATCTGGTGGCTTTCCTGGCCTCAGACAAAGCATCCTACATTACAGGTGAGGTGATTCGGGTAGACGGCGGCCTGGCCATGTAAACGGTGGCGCGCCGTCCGTTGCCAACCTTTGCTGGAGAATGAATTATGGAAGAACAACAAGAGAGCATCGGCCGGATAGAAGTGGCCCCGGAAGTATTGATCACCATCGTGCGCCAGGAAGTCCTGGGTATCAAGGGCGTGCGTAAGATGGCGCCGTTCCCCGCAGAGGTTGGCCACTTGTTCCGGCGCTCCTCGCGCCACGACGGCGTGATCCTGGATTATACGGACAATCGGCTGGCATTTGACATTTACGTTTACATGGAACCAGACGTCAATCTCCGCGAAACGAGTCGCGCCATTCAGGTGGCGGTTGTGGAGGCTATTGATAAAATGGTGGGGGTTCCGGTGGACGCCGTCAACGTACACGTGGAAGACGTCGTCTACGCACAGGGGCAGACAGCTTGATAGGAACCGCTGACGAAGCAGTACCAAGGGCTCAGGTGGCTACAGCATGAAAACAAGACGTCGTGCTCGCCGAATTACCTTAGAAACGCTATACGAGACTGATCTGGCTAATCATCCCCCCTTTGAAGTGTTGGGCCGGCGTCTTGCAGAGCAACCGATGGAGAGAGCGGGCATCGAGTTTGCCCGTCGCCTGATAGCCGGCGTCATCGAGCACAAAGAAGAAATGGACAAGCTGATCGCCCGGTTTGCTCCGGAATGGCCGCTGGACCAGATGGCCGTCATCGACCGTAACATTTTGCGTATGGCAATTTACGAGTTTTTGATCGGGCAGGAAACGCCGGTCAAGGTGGCCATTAACGAGGCAGTCGAATTGGCCAAAACGTACGGCTCTGACAGCGCCCCCCGCTTTATCAACGGCGTCCTCGGCACGCTGGCCGACCAGTCGGCCGAGCTGCAAACGGGGGCGCCGGTCACGGACACACAACCCGAGCACCCGGCTGCGTGAGCCACAGCGCGCAAAACGAGTCGCACCCGTTTTGCGCTTCGACCCCCTATGGATAGTTTTTTTGGTATTGGCTTTCCCGAACTGGTCATGATTCTCATTCTGGCCGGTTTGGTATTGGGACCACAGAAGATTCGCCAGGTGGCGCGGACCCTGGGCCGCTTTGTCGCCGAGATGCAGTCGATCTCCCGCCAGTTTACGCGACAGCTGAACGCCGAACTGGACGCGGCGCTGGACGCTGAAGATGTGAAAGGCGCCATGGATGACGTTAGGGCGTTGCAGCGGGAAGTGACGGACCTGCGCCGCCAGGTTACTTCCCTTTCGGACGAGACGGTGGCAGAGGGGCGCAAAGCGCTGGAGGAAGGCGAGAAAATCTTTCAGGGGCGGGAGGTTCCGCCGCCAGAGGCGCCGGGGAACGTTCCACGCAAGAAGGAACAGCCGCGCGACGAGGAAAGCGCCAAGACTCCCACGGCCCCATCGGCCGCCGACTTACCCAATCCCATTCCCGTACCGGATGACCCTGAATGATGGCTGAGCGCTCCGACTCTCCGCAGGGACAAACGATTCTCGAACATCTGAATGAGCTGCGTATCCGGTTGACGTGGGCAGTGGCCGGGTTGGCGGTGGGCACGCTCATCAGCTTCATCTTCGCCCAACAGTTGCTGGAATTCCTGATCACACCTTATGGTGAGCGGCTGCAAATTACGAGCCCCACGGAGAATATCGAAATCTTCTTCAAAGTGTCCCTCGTCGCCGGAGGCGTTCTGGCGATGCCCTGGATTCTCTATCAGATCTGGCTTTTCGTCGTTCCGGCGTTGGAGCGGAACGAGAAGCGCTACGTTTACATTTTCATTCCCAGCGCCTTCGCCCTCTTTCTGCTGGGTATTGCCTTTTCCTGGTTTGTTCTACTGCCAGCAGCCATTGCCTTCCTCTCCGGTTTCATGCCCGACGTCTTCTTCGTGGAGTGGACGGCGAGCGAATTCGTCAGTTTTACGACGACGTTCCTCTTCTGGATCGGCGTCAGTTTTGAGATGCCGCTCATCGTCTATCTGGTATCGCGGGCCGGCTTGATCAGTTCGCGCACCCTGCGCGAACAGTGGCGGATCGCCATTGTGGGCATTGCCGTCGTGGCGGCGGCCGTCACGCCCTCCATCGATCCCGTTACCATGTTGCTGACAATGGTCCCGCTGGTGCTGTTGTATGGGTTGAGCATTCTCCTGGCCCGAGTGGGTCAGCGTCAGTTCGAACGCAGCATGTCGATAGAATGAGCGGCGGCGTCACCTACTGTGTGGACGAAGAGGGGGAGCTGATAGCCGTACCGACCGAGCAAGTGACGTTTCGGCCGGCCGTTTACGGTATCCTGATTGATAACGGGCGCGTCATCCTGAAGCGCCGGGGGCCGAAGAACCTGTGGCGACCGTTGGGCGGCCGGCTGGCGTGCGGGCAGACGCCCGCGCAGGTGTTGCAGGCTCGGTTCCGGGCATCTACCGGCTTCGTGCCCGTGCCTGGCCCCATGCTTCTGCTCGAAGAACAACATCGTGTGGACGAGGAGGGAAAGGCGTGGCATCTGGTTGCCATGTACTATGCACTGCGCCGCCCGGCCGGCAGCGTGGCGATGATGAATGACAGGGCCTCCCAGGGGGAGGGCTCACAATGGGTTCCTCTGGAGGAGCTGACGGCAGAGGCGATGTTGTTCGGCTACCAGGCCGTCGACGCCGCGCGGAATGCCGACTGGCACAATATCTCCGAACGGCAGCCAGATCATGGCCCCTCATCTTCAAGATGGAATTAATTCTACACATCACCACATTTGGCGCCTGGGCGCAGGCCAGGGCAACCGGTGTTTATCGCGCACCGTCACTGGAAGAAGAAGGGTTCATCCACTGCTCCAGCCCCACCCAGGTGGTGGACGTGGCTAACAGCCTTTACCAGGACGAGGAAGGGTTAATTCTGCTGGCCATTGACGCCGGGGCGTTGACCGCGCCCGTACGGCACGAAGATTGCTACGAGACCGGTCAGCAATTCCCCCACGTTTACGGTCCCATCAACACGGACGCCGTCGTGCGCGTGCTGAGCTTCGAGCCGGACGACGACGGCGTCTACTCGCTGCCGCCTGCTCTGACGGCCGGCGGCGCGCTGCGCTGCGACTATCCTCTCCTGGAGTACGATCCGTCACCGACGGCCCTGATCGAGCCGGGCGAACTATTGGAACCGTTGGACGTCGCCGAGCATTGTGTCCTTTGCTTCTTTCAGGACGTCATCGGCCGCCTGCGCGAGGAAGGGCGTTTGCGGCTTGTCAGAAACCTGGGATCGGAGATCGGCCACAATCCCGTGTACGAGATGGAGATTGACGGCAGGCGGCTGACGCTGTGCCATCCGGGCGTTGGCGCCCCGCTGGCGGCGGGCTTCATGGACGAATTGATCGCCCTCGGCTGCCGAAAATTCATCGCCTGTGGCGGAGCCGGCGTGCTCGACGGCGACCTGACGCTGGGCCACCTGGTCGTGCCCACCAGCGCCATCCGCGACGAGGGTACGTCGTATCATTATTTGCCCGCCGGCCGGGAAGTGGAAGCCAGCCCCCAGGCAGTGGCCGCCATCGAGCAGGTGCTGAAACGGGACAACGTCGATTACGTGACGGGTAAGACGTGGACGACCGACGCCGTCTATCGCGAGACGACGGCTAAGATCCAGTTGCGCCGCGCCGAGGGTTGTCTGACGGTGGAGATGGAAGCCGCCGCCTTCTTTGCCGTGGCCCAGTTCCGTGACGTCATCGTCGGCCAGATTCTGTACGGGGGCGACGACGTAAGCAGCGATGCGTGGGACTCCCGCCACTGGCAGCAACAAGACAGCGTGCGCGAGAAGCTTTTCTGGCTGGCGGCCGAGGCCTGCCTGGAAGTGTAGCGGCGCTCGCCTCCGGGGATTTGATCGATGCTCGACGTTCGCCAACACGGCCCCGTGACAGAAGTGCGGCTGACGAGCACCATTCTGGGGCGGCCCCTGTACTCTGTCGCCGCCTTCTACTTCGACGGCGTCCTCTTTGATACGGGTCCGCCGCGCACGGGCCGCGAACTAGCGGCGTGGGCACGGGGCGTCGAGATTGAGCGCATCGTCAACACTCACCAGCACGAAGACCACGTCGGCGGCAACGCCTTTCTCCCGTCCGTGCCCGCGCTGGCGCCGGCCGGCGCGCTGCCCACCATCCGGCAGGCCCCACCCCTCCCCCTGTACCGTCGCGTCCCCTTCGGCCAACCTCGGCCGGCCCACGCCGACCCCCTGGGCGATACCGTTTCAACCCGCTCCCACACGCTCCAGGTTATCCCCACACCGGGGCACGCCCCGGACCACGTCGTCCTGCTCCTCCCTCAGAAGGGGTGGCTCATTGGCGGAGATCTCTTCTTGATGGAGCGGGCAAAATACGTACGCCAGATCGACGACGTCGCCCAATGGATGGACTCCCTGCGGGCCATCCTCGCCTATGACTTCGACGTCCTCTTCTGCGGCCACGCCGGCCGCGTGCCCGACGCCAAAGCGGCCATCAGGCGCAAAATCGCCTATTGGGAGGAGTTGGGGGAGAAAGCGCGGGAAATGGCCGACCAGGGTCATCGCGCGGAGGAAATCCGAGACTCGCTGCTGGGCAATGAAGGGTTGCTCACCTATTGGAGTCGTGGCCGCTTCGCCAAGCTCAACCTGATCGAGCAGTTATTGGCAATGGAGATATCGGCATAAGAGCGAGCGCGCAAGATAATGTGTCACGGTTGCCCGGCCGGCGGCGGCTCTTCGAACTCAATGGTGCCCGCCCCTCCGTCCACCGTGATCCAGACACCGTCAGGGATCCGCCGCGTGGCGCTGCCCGTGCCAATGACGGCCGGCACGCCATACTCACGCGCAGTCGCCGCCGCGTGTTGCCCCAGCGCGCCTCCGTCCAGGACCAACCCTCCGAGAATGGGGAACAGGGGCGTCCAGCGGGGACCAACGTTCTCCGCCACCAGCACTTCCCCGGGCGCGACGTCAGGCAAGAGGATGTTATGGGAAACGACGCGCGCGCGCCCGCGATGGCGACCGGCACTGGCAGGTTGCCCTAAGATACGGCCTGGTGTCTCAGCACCGACGTCCGTGACGTCATCAACCAAAGCCGGGCGCTGCGGGAGCGCGACTTCGGGCACGCCCAATAACGGTGGCGGCACCATCTGTCGCAAGCGTTCATTCTCCGCTTTTCGGGCGGTGATGACATCGGAAAACGAGGCAGGCCTTTCCGTCCGTAATGCATCTAATATCTCTCGGTAACGTAGCCAGAAGATGTCTTCAGTCGCGCTCAAGAGGCCACGGTCAACGAGATGTTGGCCGGCGGCCAGCAAAGGCCGCCGGAGCTGGCTGTGAGATACTTGATCGATGTAATGGTTATGATCTTCTAGCAGCGTCGCCCACCGACGTGCATAAGCCAGCTCGCGCCGGAACTCGGCGACCGCCTGCTCATCGCTGCACGCCGAACAGAGAGCGTCTAGACGCCTCTCGCGGTCTTCCTGCCGCCGGGCCCGCGCCAGTGCCGGCGATTCTACTTCGGGGTCCAGAAATGGCGAGACAATTCGCAAGACCAGCTCCGGGCGTTCCCGCCACGCCGGTTCTGTCAGCGTGACTTCGGAGCCGTAACCAGAGCCAACCCGGTCACCATACCGCTCCAGAAAATGGTCGAGACGCTCCAGAAAGCGAGCGGCAGCCGACGAATCGTGCAGCCGCGCCAGCACCTCGCCTTCCACACCCTCTCTCACCTGGGCTAACAAGTCGGCGACGGATGGTTCCTGTTGCGCCACGAGGGCCAATTCGTAGAGATTGTCAACGAGCCGCGTCAACACATTTTCTTCTCCCTGAACGAGATCGGCCAACTCTGCCTTTGCGCCTTCGGCAGGACGGCCGGTCACGGCGGAGTACGCGTCGTGCAACGGATCCAGAGAAAAGCCGGCCCAAAGAATCGGGTGTATCATCCAGTTACGCCGGAAGACGCCGACTGTTTCTTCCAGAAAATCGGCCAGCGCGCGCCTGCCCGCTCCTGCGACGTCAAAAGCGGCGAGGCGTTCGCAAGCCGCAATCACCTCCGGCCCCCAATAATCCCAAGGCGTCTGCCCCTGGCGCCGTAGGCGTTGCGCCAGATCACGCATGGCGGCCTCGCGGGCGCGGCGGTCTCCAGACGATAGATCGCTGGTGAAACGGTTACTATAGAGCCGGCCGTTTATCGGCTTCACGCGTATCAGCTGTTTCTGCCCAGCGAAGCGCCGACCTTCTCCGGAAGCGTAGTTGCGCCACGCGACGTAATCATGCTCGAGCGGGTACAAAACGTCGTCCTCCCGCCCCGCCAACCGGAGTCGCCACCACACGCCCCATCCTTCCTCCTCCGGCGCCCAATCGACCGGAAAAGGGCGCGAACGGGTCAGCGAAACCGGCAGACCCGTCAGCGGACGACTTTGCAGCAACCAGAAGCAGTCGCCGCTGATCGCCCATTCAATCTTCTGGGGGCGTTCCCTGACAACCTCGGCCGCGACGGCAAATTGGGCAATACGCTGCGCCCAGGCTTCAGGCACGGCTGCCGCCGACGACCGGTCGTCTGGGAGAGGGACAGTCTGTAGCCCACCTTCATCGTCGACGGCTACAGCGCGCTTTTGCCGGGCAATCTGGCGCCGTTCAACGGCAAAATCACGCTCCCGGTGAAGCCAGAATGTGTCGGTCGCGACCGTCCCCTCCGCCACCCCCGGTCCCAGTCCCCAGGCGGCGTTGACCATCGATACGTCGGACCGGCCGTCCAAAGGATCCACCGAAAAAGCGACACCAGCACACTCGGCGTCGACTAGGAGTTGTAGGAGAACGGCCATGGCGTCGCCGGACCCCAGGCCGCCATAACTCGTCCGCGCCGCGAGGGCGTTCGCCGAGAAAAAGGAACGCCAGCACGTGAGAACGGCATCAAGCACAGGCTCCAGGTTGTCGGCGTCCGCACGGACACCAAGCACGCTGGCATACTGTCCGGCAAAGCTGGCCTCGACACGATCTTCTACCGTGGCCGAAGAACGCACGGCGAGCAGCGCCTCGCCGCTTACCATTCGCGGCAGCGCTGCGCGCAACGAAGCCCTTACCTGCGCGGGAACGTCAAGATCGGCGAGCAAAACCTGGATCGCGTCAGCCGCCGCGGCCGCGCGGGATGGAACAGACAGGTCGTGAGCGCGCAAGATGTCGTCAATCGCGGTTTCGTAAGGCTCCAGGGCACGTAGAAAAGAGTTCGTGGTCAGGCAGAGGGCGGGCGGCACCGGGAAACCGGCCGCGAGCAAGGCGCACAGTGTGGCAGCCTTATGACCGACACGGTCAGCGTCCACCGCCTCTACGCCAGCCAGGGACACGACGAAATCTTTCATCGCGAATCGTTTGGCCATCCTTCGGCGACGGCCGTCGCCGCGCCGATGATGCCCGCCCGGTTGCGCAGGGCGGCGGGAACGATGCGGGCCTCCACCGTCAGGTGGGGAAAAAACTTCTCATGTTTCTTGCTGACGCCGCCGCCGATGACGATCAGGTGCGGAGAGAAGATATAATCAATGTGGCGCAGATATTGGTCCAGCCGCCGGGCATACGCCTTCCACTTGAGCCCTTCCCGTTTGCGCACATTGGCCGCCGCGTACCGTTCGGCGCGCTCGTCCTGGTTGCGTAAATATAGCTGACCGAACTCCACGTTGGGCACGAGCCGGCCGTCGACGAAAAGGGCGCCACCGATACCCGTGCCCAGCGTCAGGACGATGACCACGCCGTTCTCATCGCGCCCGTGACCGAAGCGCGTCTCGGCGACCCCCGCCGCGTCGGCGTCGTTGAGCATGGTGACCGGCCGTCCGAGCCGCTCGCTCAATTTCTCGGCGACCGGCAGGCCAACCCAGCCCTCGACGTGATGGGCAGTGAAGGGGGTGCGGGGCACGCCGTCCACCACGACGGCCGGGAAGCCGATGCCCACCGGCCCCTGGTAGCCATCAAAATGGGCAACTACCTCGCAGACGACGTCCAGGACCTCGTCCGGCCGCTTCGAGGACGGCGTCGGTATCCGCTTGCGCTCGGAAATAAACTTCCCCTCTCGCGTATCGACCAGCGCTCCCTTGATACCGGAGCCGCCCACGTCAATTCCCAACCGTTCCATATCTTTCGCCTCCTCATTCGCCGGGCCAGAAGAACCCCGTTTGTTCGTTACCATCTACCTGGGCGCTGTCTCGCCCGCCGCGGGCTATCCCCGGATCGTCCCGTAGAAGTGGGGGAGCGCATCGACGGGCTCGTCGGACCAGGTGATGGCCGCCAGAATCGCCTCGCGCGCGCCGGCCAGCGCCGCCTCGTCCGCGGCGTGGACGGTGGCCAGCTCCTCGCCGGCGCGGAGATAATCGCCGACCTCAACCGGCATCACGAAACCGACGGCGTGGTCAATAGCCTGTCCCTTTTGTTCGCGGCCGCCGCCCAGACGGACCACGGCCCAGCCCAGGGCGCCCGCGTCCATCGCACCCAGGTAACCATCGCGGGGGGCCACAACGGACCCCCTGTGCGGCGCCTGCGGCAACTTTGACGGCTGGTCAACCTGTTCGACGCTGCCGCCCTGAGCCGCCACCATCTCCCGAAACCTCTCCAGGGCGCGGCCGTCATCGCGGGCTTCCGCTGCCAGCCTCCGCCCTTCTTCAAGCGTGGACGCTTCGCCCGCCAGGACGAGCATGTGACCGGCCACCTCCAGGCAGTGGGTCCAGAAGTCGGTCGGCGCCTGGACGCCCGCCACGGCCTCTCCGCGTAGGGTGGCGATCGCTTCTTTTACCTCCAGCGCGTTGCCCACGGCGTATCCCAGAGGCTGGTTCATGTCGGAGATGAGGGCCACCATTTGCCGGCCGGCGTCGGCCCCAATCTGCACCATGATCTCGCCCAGCCGGCGGGCGGCCTCTTCTGTCGGCATAAAGGCGCCGCTGCCCGCTTTCACGTCGAGGACGATGGCGTCGGCGCCACCTGCCAGCTTCTTCGACATGATCGAGGTGGCGATGAGAGGCGTACTGGCAACCGTCCCGGTGACGTCGCGAAGCGCGTAGAGTTTGCCGTCGGCCGGGGCCAGATCGGCCGTCTGGCCGGCCAATACCAGCCCGATCTCGGCCAATTGTCGCTTGAACTGTTCCAGCGTCAGGTCCGGGCTCCATCCGCGGACCGATTCCATCTTGTCCAGCGTGCCGCCGCTGGGTCCCAGACCGCGACCGCTCATCTTGCCGACTGGAACGCCACACGCCGCCACCAGAGGCTGCACGACCAGCGTGGTCTTGTCGCCTACGCCGCCCGAGGAATGTTTGTCGACCACGAAGTCGGCCACGTCGTTCAGGTCGAGTTCGTCGCCGGAGCGGGCCATGGCCATCGTCAGGTCCACCGTCTCTTGCCGGCTCATGCCCTGGAAATAGATGGCCATCAAGAGGGCCGTCGTCTGATAATCAGGGATCTCACCGGTTGTGACGCCCTGTACAAACCATTCGATCTGCTCCGCCGTCAATTCCTCCCCGTCTCGCTTTGCCTCGATGATGTCTACCATGCGTGTGCTCATCTTACCTCTAACCTCGTGATCAATGGGTTTCGTCTGACAGCGGCTCCCATTTTACCATCTCTGGGCAAAACCAGTATAATGCAGCGGCAAAGGCACTCTAAAGCAACCTCGGCGAGGCTCGACGAGCGGTCCCGGAGAGCAAGCGTAAGGCGATGGTCGTTCACTGAATGCGCGATAACACCACTTTTGAAGAAAGGAGACGTTCATGCCTGAAAAAGCAGACGTGCTGTTGACGGGCGGCACCGTCATCACGATGAACGCGGATTACGAACTCTTCGACGATGGGGCCATCGCCATTCGCGGCGACGCCATCGTGGCTGTCGGGCCGGCCGAAAAGCTGCGCAGCGCCTACGAAGCGACGGAAACGGTTGATTGCAGCGACCACGTCGTCATGCCGGGCCTGGTGAACGCCCATACCCACGTGCCGATGACGTTGCTGCGCGGGCTGAACGACGACCTGCGCCTCGACGTCTGGTTAGGCTACCTGATGCCGGTGGAACGGGAATTTGTGACGCCCGCCTTCGTCAATTTGGGAACGCGCCTGGCCTGCGCGGAGATGGTCCGTTCGGGCGTGACGACGTTCGCCGACATGTATTACTTCGAGAGCGAGGTCGCCGAGGCGACGGCCGCGGCCGGGATGCGCGCCCTCCTCGGACAGACCATTCTCACCTTTCCCGCCCCTGACGCCGAGAATTACGAGGAAGGCCTCGTCCGCTGCCGCCGCTTCATCGAAGCGTGGCAGGGACACCCGCTCATCGTCCCCGCCGTCGCGCCTCACGCCTGGTATACGGCCACGCCCGAAATGTTACGCGCCTGCGCCGACCTGGCCCGGGGATTTGACGCGCCCCTGCACACCCACATCGCAGAAACGGAGCTAGAGGCGAGGAACAGCCGCGAGGAGAACAATATGCCCGTCGTCTCCTGGAACGCGCGACACGGCATTCTGGAGACCAAGCTGCTGGCCGCGCATTGCGTCCACCTGGAGCGGGGCGAAATGCACGAGCTGAAGAACGCAGGGGCCGGCGTGGCCCACTGCCCGACCAGCAATCTAAAGCTGGCCAGCGGTATCGCCGAAGTAGAGCAAATGCTAGAACTGGACATCCACCTGGGCGTGGGCACCGACGGCACGGCCAGCAACAACGATCTGGATATGTTTGAGGAAATGCGGCTGGCGGCGCTGTTGGCAAAGACGAAAAGCAACGATCCCACGGCGTTGCCCGCCCGGCAGGCACTGGAGGTGGCAACCATCGGCGGCGCGCGGGCGCTGCACATGGAGCACCTGACCGGCTCGCTGGAGCCGGGAAAACGGGCGGACGTGACGGTGGTCAGTATGGGCAGCGTGCATAATTGGCCCCACTTTGAAAGCAGCGAAGGTGCCGTCTACTCCCGCCTCGTTTATGCGGCCAAGAGCACGGACGTGGTGCACACGATGTGCAACGGACAGTGGCTGATGCGCGACCGGGAGTTGCTGACGGTTGACGTGGCGGCTGCCAAGGCGGAAGCGGCCGACGTGGCGCGCCAGATAGACGCCTTCGTGCGCGAACGCGAGTCCAGCCCCTATAACAAGCTGGTGGTGCTGGCCGGCGTGCAGCGGCAAGAGAGCTATGAGGTGCAGGTCAAGGTCACGCTCACGGACGATGCGCCCGTCCTGGAAGCGCTCAAGAGCGATGAGATCGAGATCACGAAGCAATCTCACTACCGCCAGTATGATAACTACTTCTTCTTCGACGGCCGCGACCCGGACGCCGACCGCCTGCGCTATCGCGAGGACGAACTCGTCGACGAGAAAGGCGAAGTGTATGAGGCACGCGATCGCCTTACCCTGTTGGGGCAGCGGCGGCTGGAGGAGTATCCGAACGCCGTCATGCTCTCTCGCTCTCGCTATCTGGCCCCGGCCGAGCAGAGCCTGCGCTTCTACCGCGAATATTTTGACCCGGAACGGGAAGTCGAGGTGCACAAGGAGCGGCGGCGTTGGCGTATCATTTATCAGGGCACGGATTTCGCCATCAACCTGGATAACCTAACGCGGCCGGCGCGGCCCGGTTACTATCTGGAGATCAAATCGCGGACGTGGTCGCGCAGCGACGCCGAACATAAAGCCCGCCTGATTACCGAGCTGTTGGACCTCCTGGGCATCGAGCGAGAAGCGGGCGTGTCCAAAGAGTACGCCGACCTCGCCCTGGAAAACGGCTCCGCATAGGGCGCGGTCGTGAGTCGTCCGACGCGCGGCCTGCTCGCTATCGCCCTCACGGCCGCCTTGTGGGGCACCGTGCCCATCGCGACGAATGGCGTCTACCAGGTTTCGGGGGGCAACGCTCTTTCCATCGGTCTCTTCCGGCTGGCATTCTCCCTGCCCGTGCTGGTGCCCATCGTCCTCTTGCGCACCGGCCGGGCGGATTGGCGTTTCAAGGGGCGGGACGCCGCCCTCCTCCTTCTCTTCGGCGCGGCGATGGCCCTCTACCAGGTCTGCTACTTCGCCGCCATCCCCCGCGTGGGCGTGACTATCGCCGCCCTCATCACCCTGTGCACGGCGCCCGTTCTGGTCGCCCTCCTCTCTACCGTGCTCCTGCGGGAGCGCCCGGGGGGGCGCGTCGTGGCGGCCATGGGCGGCGCCATCGTCGGGACGCTGTTGCTCGTCGGGAGCCCGAGGACGACGGCACAGAGACCGGAGGCCGTTAGCGGCGTGTTGTTGGCGTTCGGCGCCGCCCTCAGCTTTGCGACGGTCGCCTTGAGCGGCCGGGCGCTGGCCGGCCGTTACCGCGACCTGCAACTGGTAACGATTGGCATGGCCGGCGGCGCGCTATTCCTGCTCCCCTTTGCGCTCTCTACGGGGCTGGCCCTGCATTACCCGCCGGCCGGCTGGAGCCTGCTCCTATACCTGGGGCTCGTTCCCACGGCGCTGGGGTATCTGCTCTTCTTTTACGGGCTGCGCGACACGACGGCTACCGTGGCCAGTACCATCAACCTGCTTGAACCTCTCACCTCGGCAATCCTCGCCTGGCTGCTTTTCGACGAGCGACTGGGCGCGGCCGGACTGCTGGGCGCGGCCTTGCTGTTAGGGGCCATGGCCCTCCTTCTGCGGGACACAAAAAAGGCACGGTCACGGCCGTGCCTCAGGCATAAGGTAATGAAGGGGTACATGACGCGGAGAGGATTAGATCATCCAAATAGCGTCTGGAACTTCATCACGGTATTCAGATCGCCCTCCACCTTTACCTTGCCCATCATGAAGGCGTTCATCGGATCCAGATCGCCGGTCATCATGTCCACGAAATCGGAG